>NZ_JBSKBP010000020.1:0-99264 GCF_053714275.1 Mesorhizobium sp. Arg314
ACGTTCTCGTATTCAATCGCCGATCCCTGTGGCCGCTCGTTCCAATTTACGAGGTATTTCATAATCTCCTCCTCCCTTTCGGGTGACCGCGAAATCTCCGAGTCGCATTCTAGCTCTCCGAGGCGGACTTCCGACCGCCCTTCATCTCCTACAATACACGAAAGTGGTGAATCTGTCCGACGTTTGAGAACGTATGAAGAACTCATTCCTGCTCGACGGTGGATACGGCTTTTTTTTTGGCTGTGAGGCCTCGTAAATGCATCGACTTCTGGCGCGCGTGCCTTCCTGACCGCGCGTTCAGCACGGACCAGCAGCTTTGCGCCAATTTCAGCCGTTGAAGCTCGCTTTCATGCCACCTGGAAGCGGACGTTCGCGTCAAGAAGACTTCGGCTGTGACCGCAGCGACTTGCTCACGTTTGTCGAAAGAACCAATCCTGAAAAAGCCGCTTGCCGCGTAGGCGGCGGACGAACCCTAGATCGGCTCGCGCACCAGAGCCGATGCTGGCGAGGGCATGAGTCACTCGCAGATCGTCGAACCCGAGGGGCGCCTTGACCCTGCCTAAGCCGCGCAACCTACCGCTTGAAGCAGGTGATGATGTGGCCTGGTGTCGGTTCATTGGTTGGCGGCTCCGCTATTCGACAGCCGTTGTCCGCAATCGGACATCGACTGGCGAAGGTGCAGCCACCAACTTGTTTGGGTTCGACTTGGTTTGGGTGGATGGACGCCACGGAAGCAGCCCCTAGCAGCGCCTCTGTGTAAGGGTGGTTGGGGCCGCGAAAGATCTGTTCTGAAGTTCCGACCTCAACCAGCCCGCCGCGATAGAGCACGCCGATCCGGTCGGCCATGTAGCGCACCACCCTGAGGTCGTGACTGATGAACAGATAGGTCGTGTCCCTGTCGCGCTGCAGGTCGTTGAGTAGGTTGAGCACCGTCGCCTGTACCGAGACGTCGAGTGCAGAAGTGGGCTCGTCCAGCACGACCACTTTTGGCCCGCCGGCGAAGGCTCGCGCGATGGCCGCTCTCTGCCGTTGGCCGCCGGAAAGCGAGCGTGGCTTCTGCTCTGCCGTCGTGTCGGCCAGCCGGACAGAGCGGAGCAGGTCGGCGACACGGTTCTTCGCATTGCTTCGGCCAAGGCCGGCAAGCCGCCGCAAGGGCCGGCTGATGATCCGCCCGATCCGGTGGCGGGGATTGAGGGTGCGGTCCGGTGACTGGAAAACCATCTGCACGTCGCGGCGCTCGCCGGGCGTCCGCCTCTCGGCGCGCGGCGCGACGGTCCTGCCGAACAGCTCGACCGACCCTTGGCTCGGCGTCTGCAGGCCGGTGACGATCCGCGCCAGCGTCGATTTGCCCGAGCCGGATTCGCCGATCAGGCCAAAGGTCTCGCCTTGGCCGATCATAAGGTCGACATTGTGCAGCACCGCCTGACTGCCGAAGGAATGGCTTATCCCCTTGCAGGCGATGGCGACCTGCCTGTCACTTTGATCGGTAGGAGCGGCTATCGTCTCAGGGCGATCGCGAACAGTCGTGCTGGTCTCTGCCAGACGGCCGTCGCGCTTGGTGAAATTGAGCGCCGGGATCGAAGCGATCAGCGCCTTGGTATAGGCATGGGCGGGGTTCTCGAAGACATCCTCGGCGTTGCCGCTCTCGACCACGGCTCCTGACTGCATCACCGCCACCCGGTCGCAGGAGCGGCGGATCAGGTTGATGTCGTGGCTGATCAGCAGGAGGCTGGTTTTGTGGTCGCGGCGCAGGTCGTCGAGGATGGCGATCACCTCCGACTGCACGCTGGCGTCGAGCGCCGTGGTTGGCTCGTCCATCACCAGCAGCGCCGGGTCGAGCGCAATGGCAATCGCGATGTTGGCGCGCTGCTGCATGCCGCCGGACAGCTCGTGCGGATAGAGGTCGAGCACCCGCTCCGGATTGGCGACCCGCACGCGCTTGAGCAATTCGGCCGAGCGCCAGCGCGCTTCCTCGTGACGGACCGGCCGATGGCGCATGATCGTCTCGCCGATCTGTCTCCCGATTGTCATCGAGGGACTGAGCGCGGCGCCCGGGTGCTGGTAGACGGCGGCGATGCGGTCGCCTCTGAGGCCGCGCAGCTCTTCGCCAGCAAGCTCGCGCAATTCGCGACCCTGGAACTCGAGCGCCGAGGCCGCCACGCGCGCATTGCCCGGCAGATAGCGCAATATGGCCAAGGCCACCGAACTCTTGCCCGAGCCTGACTCGCCGACCAGCCCCAATGCTTCGCCCTGTCCCACGCGCAGCGAAACGCCGTTGACCGCGGATTGCCATCCTCTTTTCCCGCCATAGGCGATGGAAAGTTTTTCCACATTCAGCACCGAAGGAGACATGCAGACCTCGAAATCGCTTTCTGTCGGTGCCCTTATCAAGGGCAATCGCTTCCGCTTACTCAGTACATTATCTCTATAAAATTACTCGAATTAAAGCCAAGCGCAATCTAGCCTTTGCAAGTTGGAGATTGCGGGTCGCACCGATCGATGCGGCGCCCCGTGTCTCTCCAAGCGGATTTGCATGGAGGCCGGCATGGCGCGAGACCACTTGATCCTGAGCGCGTTCTTCTTCAACCCGCAGGGCGACCATCGCATGTCCTGGCGGCACCCGCGCGCGCCGGGCCGCGAAGTGCTCCGCTTCGATTACTATCGCGAGCTGGTCCAGGCGGCCGAGCGCGCCAGGATCGACACCATCTTCGTCGCCGACCATGTGTCGATCTGGGATTCAGTGAAGAGCGGTGTCGCGCATTACGCCAACGCCCGCCTCGAGCCGCTGACGCTTTTGTCGGCGCTTGCCGGCGTGACCAAGCATATAGGCCTCATCACTACCGCCTCAAGCTCTTATAGCGAGCCGTACAATGTGGCCCGCCTGTTCGCTTCGCTCGACCATATCAGCGGGGGCAGAGCGTCGTGGAATGTCGTCACCTCGGCCATGGACGAGGAGGCGCGCAATTTCGGCCGCGACGGCAACATCGAGCATGCCTTCCGCTACCAGCGCGCAGCCGAGTTCCTCGATATCGTCAAGGGACTATGGGACAGCTGGGAAGACGAGGCTCTGCTGTTCGACAAGGACACCGGCTACTTCGCCGATCCCGACAAGGTCCATGTGCTCGACCATCGCGGCGCGCATTTCAAGGTGCGCGGGCCGCTCAACGTCTCGCGCCCGCCACAGGGCCATCCGCTGATCGTGCAGGCCGGCTCGTCCGAGGACGGCAAGAACTTCGCCACGGCCCATGCCGACGCCCACTTCGCCATCTACAGCACCAGGGAAGACGGCATCAGATACCGTCAGGACATCAACGACCGGCTGGCTCGCCACGGCCGGCGGCCGGAAAGCTTCAAGATCCTGCCGGGTATCCTGCCGATCGTCGCCGCTTCGGAGGCCGAGGCACGCGACAGGCAGGATTACCTGCAGACGCTGCTCCCCGATCGCGTCGGCATCGATCTCTTGTCGAGCTGGAGCGGCATCGACCTCTCGGCCTATCCGCCGGATGGCCCGCTGCCGCAGCTCCCCGACGAAAGCACCTTCAATGGCGGGCGCACCTCGCTTAACCGCGTCAAGCACTGGGCCTCGCAGAACCTGACCCTGCGCGAGATCGCGCGAAAACTCGCCAACAGCGGCTCGGTGCCGACCGTCGCCGGCACGCCGAAGCAGATCGCCGACCAGTTGCAAGACTGGTTCGAGGCGGGCGCCGCCGATGGCTTCAACCTGATGTTCCCGCTGCTGCCCGAGGACTGGGTGAACTTCGCCGAACAGGTCGTGCCCGAATTGCAGCGGCGCGGCGTCTTCCCGACCGAATACGCGCCCGGAACGCTGCGCGACCGCTTCGGCCTCGCCCGCCCCGCCAACCGTTTCGCCGAGCAGTGCGCCAATCAGCGCGCCGTGTCCTGAGGAGAGCCGCCATGACCGCCGCACCGAGATTGCAGCCGCGCGAGGCGACCGCGCCGCAACTGATCAACGTCCTGCACAGCCCCAAGCGCATCCGCGTCAAGTTCGGCGGCCGCGTCGTCGCCGACAGCCGCAACGTCCTGGTGCTGCGCTCCAACCATTTCCTGCCGATCTATTTCTTCCCGCTGTCCGCGGTCGACCAGTCAACGCTCAAGCCGTCGAAGCAGGGCCAGCAGCATGCCGTTGGCGGTGAAACGAAATACTGGGATATCGAAGCGGGCGACAGGCGCGCCGCCGATGCTGCCTGGTCGTTCACGGCACCGCCGGACGAAAGCCTGGCGCCGCTCGCCGGCCGCGTCGCTTTCACCTGGAACCTCGTCGACCAATGGTTCGAGGAGGAGGAAGAGGTCTTCGTCCATGCCCGCGACCCCTATGCGCGCATCGACGTGCTGCAGAGTTCCAGCCGTGTCGAGATCTGGTTCGACGGCGAGCCGATCGCCGACAGCCATCGCCCGGTGCTGCTGTTCGAAACCCATCTGCCGACGCGCTTTTATCTCAATCCGGAAGATGTCCGGCTCGATCGGCTTCGACCTTCAAGTTCCACGACGCGATGTCCCTACAAGGGCATCGCTTCCTATTGGTCCGGCCTGCTCAAGGACGGCTCGCTGCGCGAGGACATCGCCTGGAGCTACCGCGATCCGATTGCCGAGATGCCGAAGATCAAGGGGCTGATCGCCTTCTATCCGCAAGCGGTCGACCGCATCCATCTCGACGGCCAGTCGGTCTGACCCCGGTCTGTCGTTCTCCACCTCATTTCAAACCACAATTTTCACGGAGGCAAAAATGACCAAACGCAACGAAATCGACGCACTTCGCAACCTGTCCGGCGACATCTGGAACGTCGCTGTCGACGAATGCGCCAAGGGCTATCTCAAGCGCCGCGACCTTTTGAAATATGCAGCCTTGATCGGCCTGACCGGCTTCGCTGCTTCGCAGGGCCTGGGCTTTTCCGGCACCGCGCGCGCTGCTGCCGCTGGTGGCACCGTCCGCGTCGGGCTTGGCCAGCCGACCAAGGCGATCGATCCGGTGACGATTACCGACCCGGCCAGCATCGGCGTCCTCAGCCAGGTCGGCGAATATCTGATCCTCGACGATCCCAAGGATGGGCTGCAGCCGAAGCTCGCCGTGTCGTGGGAGGCCGACGAGACGGCAAAGCGCTGGACGTTCACGCTGCGGCCCGGCGTGAAATTCCATGATGGCCGCACCGTCACCGCCAAGGATGTGGTGGCGAGTTTCGAGCGTCTGGTCGATCCGAACAGCGGCTCGTCGGCTTTGTCGGCCTACAAGGGCATCCTGTCCAAGGGCGGCGCCAAGATCGTCGACGACGAGACGGTCGCCTTCGATCTCGACCAGTCGAACAGCAATTTCCCCTTCTATCTCTCGTCCGACGTCTACAATGCGGTGATCCTGCCGGCCGACTATGCCGGCGATTTCGAAAAGAACTTCATCGCGACCGGCCCGTTCAAGCTCGAATCCTTCCGGCCCAAGCAAGGCGCGACTTTCGTGCGCAATCCCGATTACTGGGGCGACAAGGCGCTGCCCGACCGGGTCGAGATCAAGTTTTTCGACGACGAGCAGGCACAGGTTGTGGCGCTGCAGGCCGGCCAGCTCGACGTCATCCCGAGCACCACGCGCCTCGAACTGGCGATCGAGGGCAATCCCAACTTCAAGCTGCTCAGCGTGCAGGCGAGCTCGCATGACGCCGTGCATCTGCGGACCGACCAGGCGCCATTCACCGACAAGCGCGTCCGCCGCGCGCTTGCGCTCACCCTCGACCGCGAGGCGATCGTGAAGGGCCTGCTCAAAGGGCGCGCCATCGCCGGCAACGACACGCCCTTCGCGCCGATCTTCCCCTCGGCCGATCCGTCGGTGCCGCAGCGCAAGCAGGACATCGCCGAGGCCAAGCGTCTGCTGGCCGAGGCGGGCGTGCCGAATGGCTTCGAGGTGACGCTGACCACCGAACGCGCCTATGACATTCCCGATTACGCCGTGATCATCCAGAATTTCGCCAAGAAGGCCGGCATCGACATCAAGCTCAATGTCCTGCCGCAGGATGCCTACTACGGCTCCGCCACTTTCGGCAGCTCGCCATGGCTCGATTCCAACCTCGGCATCACCGATTTCGGTCATCGCGGCACGCCCGACATCTTCCTCAACGCGACGCTGAAAAGCGACGGCGCGTGGAACGCGGCGCATTTCACGAATGCGGACTATGACGCCTTGCTGGTCGACTACGGTAAGGCGCGCGACCTTCAGGCGCAGCGCATCGCCGCCGGCAAGATCCAGACCTTGCTGCTCGACGAGACGCCGGAGATCATCTCCTATTTCTCGCAGTACAGCCGCATAACCAGCAACAAGGTCGAAGGCGTGCGCTTCACGGCGATCTCGCATCTGCTGCTCGATCGCGTGACCTTCGTTCAGGCATGACAAAAAAACGCCAAGCCACGCGGAGCGCCGGAAGCCGATGCTGAGCGGCCGCAACTTGCCAATGCGCGCGGCTTCGCTCCTGCTCACTCTGTGGCTGGTCAGCGTGCTGGTCTTCCTCGCCGGGCAGGTCCTGCCCGGCGATGTCGGCCGCGTCATGCTCGGCCCGTTCGCCGATGCTCAAGCCGTCGCGGCGCTGAACAAGCAGCTCGGCGGCGACCAGCCATTGCTCGTCAAGTACTGGCGCTGGTTCAGCGCCGCGCTTACGGGCGATTTCGGCACGTCGCTGTCGATGCGGGCGCCGGTCGCGCCCTTCGTGCTGCAAAGTCTAGGCCGCTCGGCGGCGCTTGCCGGCATCATCCTGCTGTTGCTTGTGCCTGTGGGCGTCGGAGCAGGTATCGTCGCCGGCCTGAACCAGGGGCGTCTGGTCGACCGGCTGATCGTGCTTGCTGGTGTCTCCTTCGGCATCGTCCCCGATTTCGTGTCCGGCCTGTTGCTGCTCATGGTCTTCGGCCTGTGGCTCAACTGGTTTCCAATCACCGGCGCCGCGCCGGATGGCGCCGGCTTTTGGGCGAGCGGCTATTACCTGGTTCTGCCTGCGCTGCCGCTCGTGCTGAACCTCACTGGCTATCTGGCGCGCATGACGCGGACGGGCGTGGTCGAAGCCCTGGCCGCCGATTACACGCGCACGGCGACGCTGAAGGGGCTCGACCGTTCGCAGGTCATCCTCCGGCATGTACTGCCCAATGCGCTGACGCCGACCATCGCGGTGTTGGCCACGCAGAGCGGCTATATGCTCGGCGGGCTGGTGGTGATCGAAGCCCTGTTCGGCATCCAGGGTCTTGGCAACCTCGTGCTCAACGCCGCCAAGTCGCGCGACTTCCCCATGCTCGAGGCGGGCGTCCTCGTCATGGCGACGATCTTCGTCCTGTCCGCCGCCGCGGGCGATCTCATCCAGGCGCTGCTCGACCCGCGGCAGCGGCGGCGGGCGTCGCTATGATGGAGCTTCTGGAGTTCCCGGCGCCGTCGCGCGCATCCTTTGTCCCAAGGGTCGCCGGCCGGCTGGGCCGTGCCGTTCGCGGCCTTCCCCGATCCGTCATCGTCGGATCGCTGATCCTGCTGTTTTGGATCGCTTGCGCGCTGTTCGGCGACCGGGTCGTGCCGTTCGATCCCTATGCCGAGGATTTCCTCGCCACGTTGACACCGCCGGACGCAGCGCATTGGTTCGGCACCGACCAGCTCGGCCGCGACGTCTTATCCCGCATCGTCGTCGGATCGCGCGACATCCTGCTGGTGGCGCCGCTGGCGACACTGGGCGGTGTTGCCGCCGGCACGATCATCGGACTGGTGCTCGGCTATTTCGACGGCCTGGTCGATGCGGTTGGTGCCAGGCTGCTTGACACGCTGATGGCCTTTCCGTTCATCGTCCTGGTCACCATGACGCTTGTGGCGCTCGGGCCCTCCAACCTCACCGTCATCCTGGTGATCGCCATCGCTTATGCGCCCTTGGTGGCCAGAACCGTACGCGCCGCAGTGCGCGAGCAGAAGGAACGTGAATATGTCAGCGCGGCCCGCCTGGGCGGCGAGAACGCTTTCGCCATTATGGTGCTGGAGATTCTGCCCAATATCCGGGAGACGATCCTGATCGAACTCGTCACCCGGCTGGGCTACGCCTTCTTCTCGATCGCGACGTTGAGCTTCCTCGGCCTCGGCATCCAGCCGCCTTCGGCGGATTGGGGGCTTGCGATCGCCGACGGCTATGGCTTCCTGACCGGTGGCAAATGGTGGGTCGTTGTCTTCAACTCGGGCGCAATCGTCTCGCTAGTGATGGGTACCAACCTGATTGCACAAGGCCTCGGGGCCTTTGAGGCAGATCTTCAATAAATTCACTCTGGGGCAATGACGACCGCGGGTCGCGCATTGGCAAACCGGCTGATGGTTGACGGTCCGTCTGGATCGCCTGCAAGGCTGTCAGGCTAAGCTCCATGCTGGACGTTGAAGTTGGACTTCGCATCGCCTTGTAGGAGCGTTGACCAGAATGCAGAGTTTGCGGCTCGGGCCAAGGCAGCCCGCTAGGCCTTACAATCTGATTTGAAAGAAAACCAAGCGTGCCAACTAAACCGGGCCTGAAGAGCCGACGCGTCTTCTTGCACTCCCTGTCCTGAACGCTTGCTCGTTTCAGAGCGATTTTTTTTATCGTTCAACGAGCTTTCGAAACTACATTCCTATCTAATTCTATAAATTAAGTAGATTTTGACCCCACGCTCTCGACGGAGCGGGCAATCGAGGGGTTGGCCCTCTGTTCGAAAGGATAAATCTCCATGCGAAGAATGATCTCCGCTGCCATTCTCGGGCTCGCAATGGCGGCCACTTTCGGTGTGGCGCATGCCGACGACAAGAAAGTCGTCATCGCCTACCAGACCGGTGCCAATCCCTATAATCTCGGCATCGCCAATGGCGACCTTGCCAAACAGACCGGCTGGAACATCGAATTCCGCCGCTTCAATTCCGGCGCCGACATCTTCGCAGCTATCGCATCCGGCGACGTCCAGATCGGCGATGTCGGATCGAGCCCGTTCTCGGCTGCCGTCAGCAAGGGTATCGATGTGAAGGCGTTCTACATCTCGTCGGTCTCGCGTGACGGCGAGGCCCTGGTGGTGCGGCCCGAAATCAAGTCGCCGGCGGACCTGCGCGGCAAGAAGCTCGCCGCGGCGCCGGTCTCGACCGACCATTACCAGCTTCTGGCCGTGCTCAAGCAGGAAGGCATTTCCGAAAAAGAAACCCAGGTAATCGCCATTCCGCAGCCCGAGATCGTAGCGGCCTGGAAGCGCGGCGACATTGACGGGGGCTTCGTCTGGGATCCGGCGCTGTCCGAACTCAAGAAGAACGGCAAGGTCCTGCTCACGGCCGGCCAGGTCGCCGATCGCGGCGCGCCGACCTTCAGCGCGCTGGTCGTCACCGGCGCGTTCGCCAAGGCCAATCCGGAGTTCCTCGGCCAGTATGTCCGGCTGATCGACGGCTACAACCAGGCTTATCTGAGCAACCCCGCCGCCTGGGGCCCGGACTCCGAGAGCGCCAAGGCAATCGCAAAATTGCAGGGCGGCACGGCGGCCGAGAATTCGGAACAGTTGAAAACGACGGTCGTCCCGCCGCTCGACGAACAGGTCTCCGACAAATGGCTGGGCGGCGGCGAGAAGAGCGCGGTGGCGAAAATCCTCAAGGACACTGCGAGCTTCCTGAAGGACCAGCACAAGATCACCTCGGTCAAGGACAGCTACGCAGACTTCGCCGATCCGCAATATGCGGAAGTGGCCAAGGCCTCGAACTAACAATCCCTGAGGGAAATGCGATCTGGCTGGCGCGCCAGCCAAATCGCCTGGAGGCAACCATGCTTCGAATCCGCGATGCCAGCGTCACTTTTCCGGCTTCCGATGGCCAGGCCGTGCACGCGCTCGATCACGTCTCGCTCGATATCGCTCCCGCTTCCATCGTTGTCGCGGTCGGCGCGTCCGGCTGCGGCAAGTCGACATTGCTCAACGCGATCGCCGGCTTCCTGCCGCTCTCCGAAGGCACGATCACGCTGGACGGACAGGAAATCGTGGCGCCAGGCGGCGATCGCGGCGTCGTGTTCCAGAAGGACACCCTGCTGCCCTGGGCCAATGTGCTGGACAACGTCGCGCTCGGCCTGAAGTACTGGGGCGTGCCGCGCGGCGAACGCCATGAGCGGTCGAGGCACCTTTTGGAACTGGTCGGGCTCGCCGACTTCGCCGAAAAGCCACCCTACGAACTATCAGGCGGCATGCGCCAGCGCGTCGGCATCGCCCGGGCGCTGGCCACCGATCCGAAAATCCTTTTGATGGACGAGCCGTTCGGCGCCCTCGACAGCCTGACGCGCGAGACGATGCAGCAGTTGCTGGCCTCGGTCTGGGCCAAGACCGGCAAGCAGATCCTGTTCATCACCCACTCGATCGAGGAAGCCCTCACGCTCGGCACGACCATCGTCGTGATGTCGCCTCGGCCGGGCCGTATCGTTGCACGCTTCGAAGCCGACTTCGTGCGCGACTTCGCCGAAAGCGGCGACATCGGGCCGGTCCAATCCCACCCGCGCTTCATTGAACTGCGGCAGGAAATCCGCTCGCTCATCCACCAGCCGGAAGCCGCCCGCACAGGAACCTTGCAATGACGCTTGCCGCCAATTCCCGAACTTCGTTCCCGCCCACGACAGCTCAGCGAAGTCCATCCCTTCGGCCGCGCCGGTCGGTACCGACAAGCACGCTCGGCATCAGCCTGGTCACGCTGGCGGGGCTGATTGCGTTGTGGTTCCTCGCCGCGCAATTCGGCTGGGCGTCGCCACTGTTCCTGCCGTCGCCGACCGAGGTGCTGACCCAGTTCAGCGCTGTCGCGGCCGACGGCTATGCCAACGGCACGCTGCTCGACCACACGTTGGCAAGTCTCGGCCGCATTGCAGCGGCGCTTGGTGTAGGCATTTTCGTGGGCATTCCGCTTGGCCTGCTCATGGGGCTCAATCGCTGGGTGAAGGGCATCTTCAGCGTGCCGATCGACCTTTACTGGGGCTTACCGCCGCTGGCCTACCTGCCCCTGCTGATCATATGGCTCGGCATCGGCGAGACTTCAAAGATCGTTCTCCTGTCGCTGTCGACCTTCGCCCCGATCTGCTTTGCGGCGCAGGCGGGTGTGCGGTCGGTGCCCGTTGAACGCATCAATGCCGCGCTATCCCTTGGCGCCAGCCGCCTGCAACTGTTCACCAGTATCATCCTGCCGTCCGCATTGCCGGAAATCCTGACCGGCCTTAAGATTGCCATCGGCGCCGGATTGTCGACGCTGGTCGCCGCCGAACTGATCGCAGCCCAGTCCGGCCTCGGCTACATGATCATGTCGGCGGCCAATTTCCTGGCGACCGACGTCGTGTTCGTCGGCCTCATCGTCATCGCCGCCCTTGCCTTCGCCTTCACCAGCGGGATGCGCTGGCTGGAGCACCGCCTCATCCCCTGGAAAGGCAAGCTCTGAGGCTTGCTCCACAGATCCCGCATTCGCTGAGAGAAACTCGACGGAAGGTGAAACGACCTACGTTCTGATGACAATCTTCCAGGCGGCAAAAATGGCGCAGGAACTGCGGTCGCCAAAGATGGTCCCCAGGTACGACATGTAGCCAGAGTCAGGGGATGGCGCCGGGACATAGGTATAGGCGATGTGGTGGCCATCACGGCCACGGTGCGAAAACGCGTCGAGGACCGGGTGACGCTTAGCATTCCGGGCTATCATTACCCGTACTCGATCGTAGATCCGAAGGCGAAGCCAAGCGAGGCGTTTCGATATGAGGCAGAGGTGACCGGCGTCGACGAAGATACCGGCCGGTTGAAGGTGCACGGAGAAATCAACATCACGGTCGGTGGCGGTGCTGTGGAATTGGTGCGAAGGTTTCGCCGGGCGCCGGGCCGAGCCGCCCAAAAAGCAACGGTGAATGGGGGAAATCGCATATGCCTGTCATCATCAATTTCTTGTTTTGGGTGCACCTCATGGCTTTGGCTATGGGAATTGGCGGCGGCATAGCCATGTCGCAAGTCGGCCCGCGCCTGGTAGCAGCGACGCCGGACCAGCGTACGCTTTGGTGGCCGCTGGCCACGGTCTACACTCGCATCGCCGGCACCGCCTCATCCTGCTCTTGATCACTGGGCCGCTCCTGCTTTGGCTGAGGTACGGCGGCATTGATGGTCTGAATGGTTGGTTTAAGCTCAAGATGGCGCTCGTCGTCGTCATAGTGCTGACCATCGGCCTGAGCATGCGGGGTATGGCGCGGTTGAGGCGCGGCGACGAAGGTGGCGGCAAGCTGATGAAGGTGGCGGGCCCCCTGACAACACTAACCGCGGCAGCGATCGCCCTGGCCGCTGTTTTCAGCTTCCACTGATCTCTACGTCACCCTCGGCCTTGCTTTGCCCAGCCGGTTGGCGCAGCCAACATCTCTGCCAAGGCGGCATGAGAACAACCGCGACTTGCGATTCGGGGACGGGAACCTTGACGCTCGTCAAAGACCAATGGCGAGGGACTTTCCCGATCACCGATCTACCAAGGTGGCCGAATTTCTATCGCCAGCAGCAGGAGCGCTACCCTCCCATGCGACATCCTACAACAGCGACGTAGAGGCGCCCCGATCCTTCACCAGCCTCACTGCCTCAAGCTTGAACTCGCGGCTGAACTTCCTTCTTTGCATTCCCACTCTCCAGTTCCGTCAAACACCTTATCTCGGTGTCCACGAAACCGGCAGCAGGCCAGACTTCCCTTTGGGTTCGCGTATACACTGGCGCTCCCCAAAAGCTTGTGCGCGGTCAGAAAGTGTCGAAGACCTGCATCCCGTGATGTGCTACGATTCCGGATATGGGCAAGAAGGCAAAGCGCAAAGTAAAGCAGGCGATTGAAGACCCGATTGAAGGCGAGCTTGAAGCGGAAGCCGCCTTCTATGGCCGCAAGGTTGGCATCACCATAGAGGAAGCCGTCAGGATTATCCGGGAAGCCCGCGCGTCGAAGTTCTCGATAGTGCGCAAGGACAAATAGGCATGAAAAAGCCCTGGAACTGGGTCGGTCACCGGGGCTTTAGTCATGTACGCGATACCTAGCATGTCCGTTCATGACGGTGGGCTAATACACTAAACAAACGGTAAATGCCGCCGGTAGCGTCGGGGAACTGGACGCTGCTGTCGGGCGGATGACAGTTAGGTCGGCCGACGCCCATTGGGCGGGGGGCTTGGGGTAAAGGGCGCCGGCCGTGGCGAAACACGTCCGCCGCAGCCCACAAGAGCACCTTGGCGAAAGGCGGGATAGTGCGCGATCACGTAGGTGGGCATTTTGTGTCCTAAGACGCACCTGAAGGCGATTGCCGATGAAAAGAGTCTCCCTTCACTTCGCCCCTGAGTTCCGCACAGCCTTTAGCCCGTTCGCCGCTCTCTGCAGAGCATCCAGAACGGCATCGCCATGAGACCGCATACAATCATGATCACGCCGGCCCAATAGCGAAACGGCTCTTGGACCCGATCTATGATGTGATCAGTACTCTTCACCCAAGTGATTTTTGCGGCCACGCGGCAGTTTACGAAACCGTAAGTCGCCGATTCTGACCGCTGTAGATAATCTGATGGCGGCCGGCGATACTCTATCGGTCGCCGGCCCAAGGAACCCCAATTCTTGGTCGCTCGCTGTCTATTGCCCGGCAGCGGGACGACGACAGAATATTAAGCTAAGGCCCGCGCTCTCTGCCAGAGGCGCGGGCTTCTTGCGCGCAGCATGGCACTGGCGAGACGAATATAGAAAACACTCGCCGCTGGTCATGTGCGAAGCTCTTTCAACAGTCTCTCAAGCGTCGCGGTGACCCAGGCGGCCCACGACCTCGATCTCCACGAGAATGCCGGCTCGCTGCCGGCGGGCGCGAAGACGCGCCGGCCGTCAGGCAGATCGATCGCCGTCATTCCATCCGGCGGCTGCACGAGGTCACGCAACAAAAGTGCCGCTGGCGTGCCGTCAGTCAGCGCGACAGGTGCAAGCTTCGCGCGTTTCTTCTGCGCTACGCCGAACTGCACGCGCCAACGGAACAACAGCCCCGTGACGATCCCGTGCTTTCGCGCGACCTGCGAGACGCTGACACCAGGCTGGTCGGTCTCCAGCGCGATGGCATGCTTTTCCGTGTCGTTGAAGAAGCGCCGGGCAGGTTGCCGGGGCGCGCCGGGACCATCCTTCGACGCGGCCGTCAAGCTCGATTCCGGCGGCGTTCCGCTAGCACTAGTGCTAACGACCGGGCGGACGGAGGGATGAAGATGCATCCGCCAGTCGATTTCGACCTCGCCCTCGTCCAGTCGGTCCCGCCATGTGCGCAAGCTCGTCGGCGAAAGATGCAGCGCCGCGGCATATTCGCGAACGCCCATGCCGCTCCAGTTAATCGCTTCGACATGCATCGTCCAGTACGCCTGGACGGCACGGTTGCGCACATCCGTGCTCACCGCAAAGCGCAGCCGAGCGCGCCTTTTCTGCCGCTTCGCTCGCGCTTCCTGGCGCTTCTGGCGGCGCAATTCCGCCTGATATTCCGCATGCTTGCGCGCCGCGTCGTTGCCCGCGAAGTACTTCAGCCAGCGATCGAGCGTGTCCTTCGTAAGGCGATGCACGCGGCAATATTCGGTCCGCGTCATACCGCTGCGCTGCCACGCCTCGACGTGAACCACCCACCAGAATTGTCTCGCTTTGTTCTCGAAATGTCTCAAATTCACCGGAGATCCTCCATGCAACGAAGGAGCCCGACATGTCGCGCGAATGCACTACTCAATCTGGCTGCAGGGACCGGACGCTTACGTACGACCGATTGAGATGGCAAGATAAAGCGAGCTTGGGCTCGCCTCTCGCTTCGCTCGTCAAGGTGTTGTCTGCACATTGTTTTCGCCTGCGAAAACGGAACTCTTTCAGGACTGTGAGATGTGTGCAGGGCGGCGGCAGTGCTGACAAAACACTGGCGAAGCACGCAAATCCGCGATGCCCCACAATGTGCAATTCGCCCGTTCCACGCCACAACCTGTCTTTGCACCCTGGAGCGCGATGAGCTTTTGAAGCGCCTTGCGGAGCCTCAAACCCCCTCCGATCCTGCCGCCATGGTGGATCGCAACGACAGAGATTTCCGCGTCAGACCGGGGCGGGTGCGAAGCGGCGGCACGCGCGTTAATCCACGCTCGCTGCCGTTCACGACGCAGGTGAAGATCGCCGTACGCAAGGCCGGCGGTAACCCTAGCGGGATCAGTGGTTCGGCGGCGAGCAAAGGCGGCGGCCGGTTTAACACCAGGGGCCGTGGCGCCGGCATTGCCGCAGGCCTGCTCAGCGAGGGTGGTGGGTTCAGCCGGGAAGGGGGTGGCAGCCGCTTCCGGGCACGGCGGGTCATGGTCAAGGCACGGGTGGTCAGGTTTGTCTCGTCACGTGGCGCGCGCGGCCCGAAGCTGCGTGCCGTCTCAACCCGGGCCGTCGATGCGCATCTGCGCTATCTCGAGCGCGACGGGGTGGCGCGCGACGGCGAGAAGGGCCGCGTCTATTCTGCGCCCGAGGACGGTCGCGACAGCGACGAGGGCAGGGCGTTCGTCGAGCGCTGTCGCGGCGACCGGCATCAGTTCCGCTTCATCGTAGCACCCGAGGATGCCGTCGAGATGGAGGACCTGCGCTCCTTCACCCGGGACCTTATGCGACAGATCGAAAGCGATCTTGGAACCCGGCTCGACTGGGTCGCCGTCGACCACCACAACACCGGCCACCCTCACACCCATGTCCTGGTGCGCGGTGTCACCGATCAGGGCAAGGTGCTCAACATCGCCGGCGACTACATCGCCAAAGGCATCCGCCATCGCGCCGGCGAACTGGTGGCGCTGGAGCTCGGCCCGCAGACCGAGATCGATATTGCCCAAAAGCTCAGAGCCGAGGTGGAAGCAGAACGGCTGACCCGCCTCGACCGGATGCTGCTGGCCGAGCAGGAAGAACGGGGCATCGTCGACCTCAGACCTGGCGCAAGCGAGAGCTACACGCTGCGCGCCAATCGCCATCTCCTGATCGATCGGGCAAAGCGTCTGGGGCAGTACGGCCTCGCCTCGGAGACCGAGCCCGGACGCTGGATGATTGCCGATGATGCCGAGCACGTCCTGCGCGATCTCGGCACGCGCAACGACATCATCAAGACCATGCATCAGGCACTCGCCGACCATGGCGTCGCCGAGGAGCGTCGCCCCGGTCAGTATGTCACCCATGGCAAGGAGATCACTGACCCGGTGATAGGGCGAGTGCTGGCCAAGGGGCTCGCCGCGGACGAACTGGAGGGCGGGCTCTATGTCGTCATCGATGGCGTCGACGGACGCAGCCACTATGTCGAGACCGGAGATGACACCAAGCTCGACGAGGTCAGGCGCGGCCACATCGTTGCCCTTGAGCCGGTTTCGATAAAGGCTGAACCGCGCGCTGCCGATCTCAACATCCGCGACCTGGCAGCCGCGCTCGACGGCGTCTACCGTCCGAGCGAGCACCTCAACGCGGCACGATCACGGATCGAGCGCATCAACGGTGATCCCGACGCCTTCGTCCGCTCTCATGTCCGCCGGCTCGAAGCGCTGCGGCGGGCCGGTATTGTCGAGCGCATCGATGCCGACCGCTGGAAGATACCCAAGGACATCGCCGGACAAGGTGCTGCCTATGACGCCCGTAACCGGGGCAGGGATTTTACTGTCCGCACTCTCTCCTTCCTCGACCTTGACAACCAGGTGACGAGCGATGGCGCGACCTGGCTCGACCGGGAACTGGCTTCGGCAAACCGGACGCCGCTAGCACAAGTCGGGTTTGGTCGGGACGTCAGTGACGCTGTGGATCGACGTCGCCAAAGCCTCGTCGACATGGGCCATGCCACGCGCCTGGACGACGGACGTATCCGAGCGTCAAGGGACCTGCTGCAGCGGCTCGAGCAGGCCGAAGTCGCCCGCGTCGGCCGTATGATGGCGGCCGAGCGCGGGCTGAGCTTTGTAAGAGCTCAGACTGGCGAGCATGTCAGCGGCCGGCTGGCCGGAGCTGCTAATCTCGCCTCCGGCCGTTTTGCCATGCTTGACGACGGTGTCGGCTTCCAGCTCGTGCCTTGGCAGCCAGCTCTCGAAAAGCGCATCGGCCAGCACATTACCGGCATCGCCCGTGACACCGGCGGTGTCGAGTGGAGTTTTGGCAGGAAGCGCGGGATGGGTCTTTAATGTGGCGAGCTACCGGGCGAGTACCGTCGGACGGGGTCGTTAGCTCCTAGGCGAATGCCGTTCACTGATCCTAGGCGGTGGTGTCTTTCACAACGCGACCGGCAGCTTTGCGCCTGATAGCGGACGTGGCGTGTAATCATCATGCGTCCTGAAAGCGGACTTGGCCAAGCCATGCTCGGCCGACCAATATGGATGGTGAAGTTCAACGGCTACCGATCGCAAATAGCGCGATGAAGACGGCGTCCGCATCTTCACCATTCGAGGGCTCGATTGGACGACCACGGAAGCTATACCTGGTCGCGTTTGACCTGCTAAACATGGATGGTCACGATCTGCGCGACATGGTGCTGACTGACCGGCGCGAGTTCCTGCCGCTACCCTAATCAAAAAGGCAACAGGGCCATTATCTGCCCATGTGCTAATACTAAGGCGGCGCGGTTCTCATCCCCCTTAGGCAATTGCAATGGCGGGATGGCAGCCAAAAGCGTTTGCCCGCAACGACTTGGAAAAGGACCGATCCGTCGATCCTGCGGTGGTGGTGTGGCGCAAATTTCAGGCAGCCCACGACCAGACTGAACGGCTGTGCCGTCAGCAGCAGCGCCTGGAGCGGAAACTCGCCGAAACGGTTGGCCTTCCTTCCGCGACCATCCGGCGCGAGACGGCGAAAGCGTGACCCTGCATTCACTCAAGGCGCTTCAGGAAGTACTCGATCTCGATCCGGAGGACGCGGCGACGCGCGCGAAGGCTGAAGCCGATTTTGCGGCTCATCAGGCGCGCTGGGATGCCGCCGATAAGGAATTCGGCTACTCGGCGACGTTGCGGGCAGAACGCGACGCCGCCGACCGGGCGGAGGACCTTCTTGAGGCGTTGTCCAAAACCCCCGCCGCTTCGCTTGCCGGTGTGGCAGCGAAGCTTGAAGCTGCGCTTAGGGAAGGGGAGGTCTCTGAAGACGGTGCCGAATTTCCCTGGCCGCAGATACGCTCGGCACTCGATGATGTTATCCGCATCGGCCAACAGCTTGTTCCTGAGCAGATGTTTCCAAACGACATGCTCCGGCCGGCACCTCTTCGAAAAAGAGATGGTCGGAGCTTGCATGTCTGGCCCGAGGTCAGCCGACCAGATCGGCCGAGATCATCGAGTAGCCACCACCACAGCAACCGCACTTGGTCAGACCCGAGAAGAGGTATTTGGGGCGCCGGCGTTCCCGGAAGTGGTTCTCGGTCTCGCCGTCGTCGCTGCGGTTCTGTTTGACGGCTTTCTGCCGCTCCTTCACGGCCTGCCAGAGATCGTCGTCGAGGATGCGCAACTCCGGCACGTCCTGAATGATCCAGTCCGACTCCGGGTTCATCCGGGCCTGGCGCTTGCCGGTGTCCGGGTCTTTGATGAAGCGTTGGCGGTTCCAGACCAGCTTGCCGACATACATCTCGTTATTGAGGATGCCGTTGCCACGTTTCGGGTTGCCGTTGATGGTGCTGAAGCCCCAATCGCCGCCGCCTGGCGCGGAGATGCTATCTTGGTTCAGCTCGAAGGCGATCCGCTTGGCCGATTTGCCTGCGGCATAGTCGCGGAAGATGCGGCGGACGACATCAGCCCGAAACTCGTTGATGGTTCGGTCGCCACGCACCGGCTCGCCGCTGGCGTCGAACTTCTTGACCACATCATAGCCATAGGAATTGCCGCCACCGGACTTGCCCAGCTCGACACGGCCACGCTGACCCCGCCGGGTCTTGTCGGCGAGATCCTTCAGGAAGAGGGCGTTCATCGTGCCCTTGAGACCGACATGGAGATGCGTGACTTCACCTTCGGACAAGGTGACGATCTTCAAGTCCGAATAGGCCATCCGCTTGTAGAAGCCGGCGATGTCTTCCTGGATCGCGCAACAGGCGATCCATCGCCTCCGCCAGCACATAGCGGAAGCGCCCGCGCGTCGCGTCGGAGATCAGAGCCTGGATACTGGGGCGCAGGAGCGAGGCGCCAGAAATCGCGTGATCGGTATATTCCCCGACTACCCGCCAACCCTGCTTCTCGGCGTGGAGACGGCAGATGCGAAGCTGGTCGGCGATCGAAGCGTCGCGCTGGTTATCGGACGAATAGCGGGCGTAGATCGCAACCTGCACACCGTACTCCCCTGCGACATCAGGAGCGCGTCGTGCGGCGTCCCTTCGTTTGCTCCTCGAATACCTCTCGCGCGGCACGACGGGCGAGCAAGCGAGCCAGCTCGACCATGCGCGGGTCGGGACCATCGCCGCGGCGCACGAGCGTCAGTTCCGGCTCGGCGAGCCGGAGCGCACTTCTTAGCTGCTGGCGTTTGCCTTGGTCTATCGTTGCGCCGTTCGAAGCCGATTACAAGTAGATCGGCTTCACGATGGCCACGAACGGTAGCATAAGCAATTGAGATAAAAGGCGAATAAATGGCGGTTGCTGGTGTTGCTTCGATGGCCGTGGCGACGCTTGGCGAAATGTGGCGTGCGACGGCATATAAAAAATACTGGCGACGACACGCAGTATATTCACATTTACTAAGACATCGGCGAGTGTCTGGCGTCATCGCTGACATCCCTTGTTTGCAAGGCCGCTATCGGCTATATATCTGGATATAGCATGGAGGTCGGCCATGGGCAATGCCGCACAGAAGAGAGCGATCCAGAACTACCGTGCACGTCTGACGCAGCGCGGCTTCACTCGCTTCGAGGTCATGGCGCTAGAAGCTGATCGTGAGTTGATCCGCTCGCTTGCTCGTCGTCTAGCCGAGGAGGGGCCGGAAGCAGAGCTGGTTCGGGCAGCTATGAAAACTGCCGTCGCCGGTGAACCGCCCAGGCCCGGCGGTATCCTGACCGCTTTGCGCCGTTCGCCTCTTGTGGGCGCTGACCTCGATCTTTCCCGCCCGCGGGAAGAGGGGCGCAAGGTCGACCTGTGACGCGCTATCTCCTCGACACCAACATCATCAGCAACATCGTCAAACCGAAACCGTCCGAGTCGCTGCTGGCTTGGATGGGGGAACAGCGAGACGAGGATTTGTTCATTGCCTCGCTGACAGTTGCCGAAATTCGGCGCGGCATTCTGGAAAAGCCGCGAGGCAAGAAGCGTGACGCCCTCGACGCCTGGTTCGCTGGGCAAGAGGGGCCGCAGGCGCTGTTTGCCGGTCGTATCCTGTCCTTCGACGACAAGGCCGGACTGATCTGGGCGCGGCTGATGGCGGACGGCAAGGCTGCCGGACGTCCTCGCAGCGGCCTCGACATGATCGTCGCCGCCGTCGCCGGCGCCAATGACTGCATCGTTGTGACGGACAATGAAAAGGATTTCGCCGGCATCCAGTTCATCAATCCCATGCGGGTGATTCCGCATTGATCCAGATTGAATAGCGCGCGCCGCTATAGCGCTCAATTGTGAGCTCTAGGTTTTCCGGCGTCACCGCAAGATCGGGGTATGCGTCGAGCTGTCTCCAAACCCTCAAAGTCGGCAAAATCAAACAAGCAAAATCGTCCGCAACCGATTCAGCAGTCATAGCTCTTGGAATACTTCACGGACGACCCCGTAACTTGGCGCTCGCGGTCACGCGTTTTGGTCGATGCGAGAGGAGTTGGCTCCATCCCCGATAGCCGAGCTCCACCAGCTCGCGGTGCATAGCGGCGGGTCCGCCGCGTGCCGCTGCCATCTCCTCTCTTACTGCACCCGCGAGCGCGCTGATATAAGAGCTTGCGCTTCGCGCCGCGAAGGGCTCGAGGCGTAGCAGAACTTCTTCGACTTCGTCCCAGCGCTCGAGCATAACGAGGGCGGCGGCTTCGGCGCGGTTGAAATACCACAGAGGGGCTCCATTCCGCTGGTGGACCATCCGGCGCAGCTCCATCACCTTGTCAGATCGCCCCAACGCACTGCTGGCCAAGAGAAGCACGCTCTCGCGTTCGAGAACCTCCGCCTGGAGCGGCACTTCGGCGCGCGCGAGGAGCGCGTGCGCCTCCTCGTGCTCGCCTCTGATCTCGGCCGCCACGGCGGCGAAGGCAAACGCGGTCGTCACCGCGTAGCAGAAGGCAGTCTCTTTGTGCTCGGATACCAGCTTTTCGGTATCTGCCGCGAGCTGACGCAGGCCGCGCCAATCGCCCCGCGAAAGCAGCACATGGCTCTGCTCCCGATACGCGTGGGTCCGAAGGTGAGGGCCGCGCGATGCACTGGCCGCGAGGTAGCGAGCGGCGAGGTCCTGCGCCTCGTCGAGGCGCCCCATGTTCAACGCGACGATCGCGCGAAATTCCAGCTGCCGGTCGGTCGTTACGCCTGAAGGACCAAGTGAATCGAGTCGTTCATAGCTGCGCTGCGCTGCCGCGAAATCACCGAGCCTGTTCTGAAGAATGGCCGCATGCTCGAGGAAGGATCCGAGGGCGACCGGGTCGACAACGGTTTCGGAGATTCGCAAGGCCTCGGATATCAGCGCCGCATCGTTCGACGCATAGGCGCGAAGGGCCAAGAGCCGTGCAACCGATGCCGCATCGCCGGCGCCGCGCGCGACGCGCACACCCTCCTGAAGAAGCGCTTCGACAAGCGCCGCATCGGGCAACTGCCGAAACATGCCCGAGGTGTAGCCGGGCAACTCAAGGAGGCTCGGGTAGAGATCGGCTGGCGGCTCGAGCCCGGCCTCACGGCAGCATGCGCGCGCCCGGAGATAGTGCGCCCAAGCCTCGTCGGCATCACCCTGGGCAGCGCGCGCGCCGGCGAGTGTTTGCTCCACCTGTCCCATCTCTTTGGGATCGCTCGCGAAGAAGGCTGCGCGGCGACTGGCCTCGAAGGCGCGCTCATAGGCGAAGCGAGCCGCATAGCGGCGAGACGCCGCCAGATGCGCATCGAGCGCTGCCCGGCGCATGCTAGCGAGCACTTCATTCTTCTCCCAGACCCACGCGGCATCCTCCCCTGCTGCTGCCTCCCAGAGGTGATGGGCGAGCGTTTCGACGTCGGCGGCGGGCACGCCGTGTCGCGCGTAGCGGCCGTGGAGCTGGAGCCTTTCGACGGTTGCGAGACGGTCATACGCGACGTCGCGGAGAAGCGCATGGTGGAAACGGAACCCGCCTGCAGTCGGCTGAAGGTAAGCGAGTTCAGCCAACCGGCCGAGCGTGTGCGCGACCTCGGCACGGTCGCGCGACGAAAGCAGCGTCGCGTCATCAACTGTAAACACCTCGCCTACGACGGCGACACATTGCAGGAGCTCCCGATGGCTGGGAGGGAGTTCGTCAAGGCGCGCTCCGATGATCCCCTTCAATGTGATTGGCACTTCGGCCGTGACGCCAATCTCCCTGGCACGTGCAAGCTCGATGATGAATAGAGGGTTGCCTTCGGCACGCTCGATCCCCGCCAGGCCGGCAACGCCGGCATGGCGGGCGAGAGCAAGGGCGGCCACGCCGTCGAGTGCGTCCAAGTCAAGGATCAGAACATTGTCGCCCGTGCCGGAATCCGCTCGAACCGAAAACTCCGGGCGCGCGGTCACGACGATCAGGAGCGGCAGTGCCGCAACGAGCGTCATCCGCCGAAGAAGCCGCAGAGTCTCGGGCTCGGCCCAGTGGGCGTCGTCCGCCCACAGGATGAGCGGCCCGTCCCGGGTCAGCGCCGCGAGGTAGCGCCACCACCCATTCTCGACCTCGTCCAGCCGTTGGCCCGCGGGAAGCGCCATCAACTCCTGGCTGACTGAAAGGCCGGCGCTGTGCGCGAGAGCAGCGAGGACGCGGCTCCTTTCCAGTGCGTCGGGGAACAAGGCGACGAGATCGTCGGCGAGGTTTTCGGCTGACCCGTCCGAGCCGCCCGATGCCAGCAGCTCATGCAACGGATTGCGCGCGCTCCGCTCCGCGGTGGGGCGGCAGCGCGCCTTGAGGATTCTCGCCTCACGGCCGATCGTCGCTATGAATTCGTTCACGAGCCGCGTTTTGCCTTGGCCCGGCGGTCCAAGGACAATCGCGAGAATGCCTCGACCGGTTCGGGCGTGCCTGTATGCGGCCTCAAGCCAGGCCATCTGGGAAGCGCGGCCGATCAGCGGGGACGGGGAGCGGCTGGAACGATCGCCGAGCGCTATAAGGCGCCATACTGCTTGTGGTCCCAGCCCCTTGAGCTCAAGGTCTCCGAGCGCAACGAAGGTAGCGAACTCGGCTGTGATCCAGTGACAGGTCGGGCCGGCGAGGATGTGGCCGGGCTCGGCAAGCTGC
The DNA here is from genome assembly GCF_053714275.1 of Mesorhizobium sp. Arg314. NCBI lineage: Bacteria > Pseudomonadati > Pseudomonadota > Alphaproteobacteria > Hyphomicrobiales > Phyllobacteriaceae > Mesorhizobium > Mesorhizobium sp. Arg314. Next base: position 23,325 of record NZ_JBSKBP010000020.1, read on the forward strand.
TGCAGACGCGCTGCGAGGATCACGCAGGTCCCTATGCTCGTCTTCTCGGCCTCGCTCTCCGCCGCTGCGAGATCCATGATCACCTCGCCGGTCTCGATGCCGATCCGCACCGCGATTGGCATGGACTCCTCGCCCCGCGTTTCCGCCCAGCGCATGCAGGCTTGCGCCGCTCGTAAGGCTCGATGCGGATCGTCCGGATGAGCTACGGGCGTTCCGAACAGGGCGAAGATGGCGTCGCCGATCACATTCGCTATGGTGCCGCTTTCAGCTTCGATGATCGCCTTGAGCTCCAGGAAAGCCTGATCGAGCGCGCGCTTGAAGCGCTCCGGGCCAAGTCGCACCGTGAGTGCGGTCGAGCCCACGATGTCGAGGAAGAATGCGGTAACGACCCGACGTTCCATCGGTCGCTCCTCAGCCGTGCGGGCTTAAGCGCGGGTCTCGAAGCCGAACCTCTCGCACCAGTCAAAAAACAGTGCCCGCCCACGAATGAGGTTATCACGACCAGCCTCTCGCGACCATCTCGACCACAAAGGAACCCCGCCACACTTTGGGGCGCGGATAAGATGGCGCAGGAACCATAGGCTGCAGCGTGCCGAGAGCGAGCTCAACGTAGCGGCGACGTTCTCTCGCCAGTTCTTCCGAGACATTTGCCAAAAACTGGCTAGCTGTTTAGTCCGATCGCATTTCCGAGACGAATTCGCACGTGTTCTGAAGCATTGAATATCTGTCGCCGACCGAGCTGGGCTGCGCGGTGCGTGGACACGCAAGCCCGCTCGGGTGGTAGAGAGCGCACTCATTCACGTCGACGCGTGGCGGGAGGACTCCGAGCGGCTACGCCCGGGCTCCGAGCCCTCTTGCGCGCCTGCGAATGCCTGTCCTGACTGGATCAGGAGCAGGAGCAGTCAGAAACAGCCAGCAGGAGGCGGCGCGGCCATGCGCGAACCAGATCGTATCATCCGCCTGAAAACCGTTCTTTCCCGGACCGGGCTGTCCCGGTCCACCATCTACCGCAAGATTGCCGATGGCACGTTCCCACGCCAGATCAAGATCAGCGTCCACGGCGCGGGTTGGCATGAATCCGACATCAGCCGCTGGATCGCCGACCCGGTATCATGGCGTCCGAAAGGCGAGTTCGATGTGTGCTGGTGAAGCGGGCGGCTGTATGTCCTTTTGCTGCTGGCGGCATGGAACCGGACCGACGTCAGGCCCTCAAGGCCTGCGCCGCTGCGCAGTGGCGCTTGCCGCGCCAGCCTTGACCGCCTACCCGGTCGGGGCTCTCCGAGCAAACAAGGACGGATTGGGGCGCGGTCGCGCTCCCAATGCGGAGCAAAAAGCTGGTCTCTGGGGCAGGCATTCCAAATGCCAAAAGGGGGCATGAATTTCAGGTCATCGCGCTACAGCGGACAATGACTTGCGTCGCCACGTTCAAGGCCAGGGATAGGAAAGCTACGCCGCGGTGCGAAACAATCCGCTGCTGCGCTCTGAGGCAACATGTTCAATGACCTGTCGGTAGCTTGAGGAGAGATACAAGTTAAGATGAAATCCTGTCCCCGCAACCACTTTCATCATGAATCAATAACCGTCCCGATCTGAACAATCGGGGCGGTTTATTGGCGTTTTGCGTTCCGGGCACACCGCACCAATGGACGCCAGAGGCCAGCGCGACAGGCATAATATAAGAGCCTGGAACCAGCATCCTGATTTCTGTCCTTGAACTCATTTTGCAGACTGGCACACTCAGGTCGTTGGGGGCAGTCTACCCATCCGAACGTTTTCGGAAGCAACACGTGACCCTGCGACACAGACCGTACGCTGTGGCATCCACTACGCCTTGGGATAACGCGCGATCAGGATCGGGAGCAGCTAAAAATGGGTTTCAAAGACGAAGTCTGGAAGTGCTGCTTAGACAATTGTTTGCCGTTTGGAGAACGCACGGCTCGCCTGTTGCTTACGCTGTTCAGGATTGCTGATGCCGTTGTCGACGAGGCTCGCCGACTTGACCGCTCCGTAGACAATGGTTCTTGCGACGATTGCGGAGTTGCACCTGGTATTACCATTCCCGGCCGAGAATGGTCGGCGGCCGTGCTACATCGATCGGCCAGCATGGTTGTATTTAGTGGAGGTGGCTCCAGCCGCAATGCGGCTAGATCCCAAAGTTTCCTGCTCGCGGCTGTCTGGCTACCTTGCGCACTTCTGGTTTTTGCGTGGTTGTCATTCTTCACCGGTTCTGCCTTCGCGGCCGCCGCTCCATCTTTCGATTGCGCGAAGGCCTCGATCGAGGCCGAAAAGACGATTTGTGCGAGCGAGGAACTGAGTCAGATGGATCGCCAGATCGCTGAACTCGTTGCGCAGATGGGTGAACTCGTCGCGCCAGAAAAGCGACCATTCATGCAACAGGTTGAACAAGAAGAGAAGAAGATGTGGTCTCTTGGTTGTGCTCATGCAGACGACAAGCCCTCTTGCTTTCGTAAATCGATGCAGGAGCACATCGTGCAATTGCAGGCTGATCTGCGCGACGACGACATCTTGACGATGGCGGCAAGCACCATGGTTCCGGTAACGCCGGCGAAGTCGGCCGATGTCTTTCGGCGCTATCCCGGCAGCGCGTTGGCCAATTCCTGGCTCGTCTATCTCGCCACGTATATCCCGGAAGCTGGTGTCTCGCCCCAGGAGGGCGACGCGGCGAAGGCGCGAGCCATTGCCTTTTTTCAGGAACAAACCCCAGGCATCCTGAGCATGCTTGACCTTCCGAAAAGAAGGGCCGCGGATGTTCCGTTTTTCCTGCTCCGCATTGCGCTCGACCAGACACATGCCGACCCGATTTTTTCCTGCCCCCACGGATTCATGTTCGAACGCGATGAAGGGAGAGCGCTGATCGCGTTCGGCGGCCTTTATGGCTCCAGCATGGACGGTCATGACCCACTTTGTGAGGACGGTCCGACGTTTATGGAACTGCCAGCCTGGAAATCTCTCAACTTCATGCTCGTGGCGGCTTTACCGGACGAGACGGAAGCTGGCAGCATTCGCTTCGCGATCTCCGCCGATTGGGCTGCTGACGACGTTCGAGCCGTCAATTTTCCTCGCCAATTCGATACGCCCAAGCACAAGAGAGACAAGCAGCGGGCCATAGGGCTCATCCGCAAACAGGTTCCGCGCGTCTGGGACAGGTCCGACGTGAAGAATCTATTGGCGGCGGTCGAGCAAGGGCAGAGCGCCGCGAAAAAATGGTTGATGCAAAATCGCGGTATCTCGGCCCTCGAAGCCTCCCGCTGCGCCGAAGGCATCATGGGCAGCTATCTGGCAGCTCGGGTGGAATATATCGCGGCGGGCGGTCAGGTTGAGCCCAGGATAGACACCCCGGAATAGACTCGGCGCGAGCACGGAAAGGCGATCCGCCGCTGCCAGACGGAGTAAAAGCTCCGCCTTCACGCCATGTACCTGGAAAAGCTCGATGGGCGCATCGACAACACCTTTTTCGACCAATGTCAGCGCAGTTGCGGACAGCGGAGACGCGTCTCTTACGCGAGATTGCGCGCTATAGTTAGGCGGAAGAATCATCCAGAGAGGACGGCGTGCGGCTCCTGGAGCTCGATCGCAACGCCCGCCAGCCGTTCGTCCAGAGCCTTCACACGAGAAAAAGCGGCACTGCGTCTGGTGCTGTCGAACCTCAAATGGAACCGAGGCGAAGTCCACGCTGCCTTCAGGCAGCTTTTTTGATTTACTTGCAGAAATGACGGCCGCCGCAGTGATGGAGGAAGCGCTGGAACCAAGCTATCCACAGGGCATCCTGTTTGGCTGGGGTTCCTGGAAGCTTTTCGAACTTTCTGGGTCGCGCCTCAGCCCGAATTGCGGGTGCTTGTAAACGACATCGGGCTACAGGCGTCCGCTGTAGGCCAAGCCTAAAGCAATCGACTTAGGCCAAATGCCCTCAAGACTTCACTGCGGCGGTATCTAGATGGGCGCGCTTCGCCAGCCGTCGGGGGCGAGTCGTAGGAGGGATATCGTCAACACAGTGCAGTTACGAAATTCGTTTGTTAAAAAAGGGCCGTCCGAGGCAACTTAAGCAGGCTTAAATCCAGTCCCCGCAACCAATTTCATCATAAATCAATAACCGTCCCGGTCTAACCGGGGCGGTTTTTTGCTTTTCAATATCGGAGACCTGCCGGTTTCCCCTACATCGACATCAAGCAAAGCGTTGCACATAAAATCGCTCAACTTTAAATAAGGCGTTTGAGAAATTTGCAACCGCGTCACTGTACTATCGTGGCATGCTGAGATTTGCGCAGAGCTATCCGTTTCGCAGGGGGTTGGCCGGCATTCTGTACGGCCTGATCTTCGCCGGTCTCTCCATCGTTCCTTTCGGCTTGTCGACCGCGCATTGGATTGCGCGCACCTACGGGATCCTCAGCTTGCTGATTTTCCTAGTCGCGTACACTTGCGGCATGACACTTCTTTTTTGGCTTGTGAACAGGGTCAATGAAGCCGCCCCAACGTTTACCCTTCCATCTGGTGGCGCGTTCAGCGTCGGGCTGCCAATTGAGGAAGCCGTCACGAACACCGAACCGACGGTAGAAAAAATCCTAACTACGGCACAGTCTCAGAAGAAGTGATCGTCAGCTCCGCTGCAAGTCGATCTTGTAGCGGGCCGTTACTAAAACGCTGGAAACAGGATTCCGATAACGGGCGGTCGGAAGACAGGGCAGAGATCGGATTGCCAGCTTGACGAGTGGACCCCGGCAACGCTGGCGCTGCATGCCCTCCAAAGCCCGGCCAATGTGGTCGAAATCGACAGAAACCCGGAGCGGCGCCCGGCGCTGCACCGTTCCGCTCCGGCCTATGGATCGCTTGGAGGAGCCGGGCACCGATTGAGCCCAAGGGCAAGCTTTCCGCCCTTGTTGGCGGGGCCCGTTTCCCAAACGCTCAGGACACGGAAATTCTCGGTAACTTTAGGCGGCCGCCGTAATGCGACCGTTACCCATGATAGTGGGTCTGAAAATGGTAGCGGGGAACCACGACACCATTTTCCAGTCTTTTGGGCGCTGCAGCGGGGAGCTTTGACCTGTTTGCCCCTGCACATTTCACCGCCAGTGGTCCCGACATCCCCAACGCAGGTTCAGGACCGGGCCCAAGCAACATCCTGATCGAACCAGTGCTTCTCCTGCCAGATAAACGGAATCCACTCGCCAACATGCTGGGCCGCTTCCTTGGCCGTTGCGCGGTCACCGGCCGCGCAAGCCAGATAGAGGTACATGTTCCAATCGTCGTTAGAGAAGCCATACAGCCTCTCGCGCAGCTCAAACCCTGATTTCACATCCGGCCAATTCAATTCGGTTTTCTTGAAGAGTTCGGCGAACGCATAGACGTTGAATTGTTGGACCGCGACGAGCGAATAGGTCATCCGGCCCAGGTCACCGCCTGGTTCTTGCAGCAGCGAGTCCGCGTATTCCTTCAATTCTCCGGGGGCGCCGTACCATTTGGGTTGCAGGACGTTGGCTCGTAAAACGTAAATCGGGAGGTATCCCGGATACTTCGCAACCGCCTCGCGATAGAGAGCATCGAGCTGAGGCCGTCGCGCGCCGAGGTCGCGTGCCAGACTCAGCAAAGTTTCGTAGACCTCAGGGTCGGTTCGCGGCACGTTGTAGAGCACACCCGCCTCTTTGATCAGGCGTTCGGCGAAGCCTTGGAATTGCGCACGCGACGTATGATCTACCTCGTCGTGCCCACGGGCCTGCCAAGCATAGTTTCGCCAAAGCAAGGCTAAGCTGACCCGCGGCGCGTTCGAATACGGCTTTGCCTTCCGCCAGGCCTCGAGCAGCGCTCGTCGTTGTTCAAAAGCCGCATCCGGCACCACGTCGAACGTGTAGTCCCGCCAATGATAGCCCTCTACGGGCTGCAGTGCGAGTGCACGGTAGAACACGTAAAGTCGCGGAATACCCCCGGTGAAGTTGCCATCCCCGGTGCGAATTTGTTGGTACGATGACTCGAGAGCTTCGAAGTTTCGAGCGGCAAGCTGCAACTGAACCTGGTCACCAAGCTGCTGGATCCCGTTTTCCAACGACGGCGATGCGGGAGGTTCTGCACTGGGTGACGGGGCGACTGCGGCGTGTGAGCCTTTGATCGCAAACCAGGCGCTTCCGATGGCAACGAGACCGACGATAGCCATCGCGATTAACGACTGGTGCTTTCCTAGCCCGCCTCGCTTCTTAAGCGCGGTTTGCGTTGATAGTGCCGGCGGTCGCACCACATCGCCGCTACTCGGGCGGATTCCAAGTGCGCCAAGCTGTCTGACTACCATCCGCATGAGTCCTTGTTCGCGGATATCTCTCCTATATTTGCATCAAAGATTCCTTCATTGCAGCCTGCGCTTTTTAACGATGCAGGTTTCGAAGCGTGCTCCAGTTGGGCAGGGCGGTTTAATCCGCCTTTGAAAGGTAAGTGCTTGCTTTTGGTTGTAGATAACTTTCTCCCTGGCAAACATCGACTTGAGGTGACTTGACGGGTCCGTATCGCGCCGCGGGTGATCTCGACGGACGAAGGCTCAGCCCCCATCAAGTGGCAGCGGCCATCCGACCGCTAGCGACCGCAACGCATTCGCAGCAAATGACGGACACCTTTTCCTGCATGAACCGCCTATTGGAGAGCCGGCCACCGATTGAGCCAAGGGCAAGCTTGCCGTTCTTATATTGGCGGGCCCCGTTTCCCAAACGCTCAGGACACGGAAATTCTCACCAACTTTAGGCGGTCGCCGTAATGCGACCGTTACCATGATAGTGGGGCTGAAAATGGTAGCGGGAGACCGCTACATTGCGAGACCCACTATCGAAGAAGCACTCTTCTCCTATCGGCGACGATCTGCATAGCTCGTAACGTCGCCGAGATCGCTCGAAATTATGTGGCATCGCCCACGGTCTCGATAGGCCAACCGCCCCTCACGGCGCGCCCGAGGTTTGAAATACCGACAGCCAGCCTTCACTAAGCCCTAGGCTTTCGTTTGGCAGTCACCTTTCGGGTCTGGGTAGGTTGCGGTTTGCGTCCGAGCCCCGCCGCCTTCGCAAGCGTAGATCTTTGGGCCGCATAGTTCGGCGCAACCATTGGGTAGTCTAGCTTCAATCCCCACTTTTCGCGGTATTCGTTTGGCGTGAGCCCGTATTGAACCGTGAGATGACGTTTCAGCGATTTGAATTTCTTCCCGTCTTCCAAGCAGATGATGTAGTCCGGCGTTACCGACCTTTTCGGATTGATGGCGGGTTCTTGTTTAGGCGGCTCGGCCATGCTCGGCTGACCTAGGCCTGTCAGCGATGAGTGGATCGATGCGATGAGGTCCGGCAAGCCAGCGACGGGCAGGGGATTTTGGCCGACATAGGCGGAGACAATGTCGGCCGTCAGCCCGACCAGATCGGCCGTCGTCGTTTCATTTTGATCGTTCAAGTATACGCTCCTGATATGGGCGTCCAAGCCCGCTTTTGCCCACCTGTCGTATATCTTAATTTCAGGCGATGCCGAGATAAATACCAATGCCGGCCGTCAGAATAGGGCGTTGAGGCGCGGCCAATCCCTGAGGGCATCCTGTTCCTCCAGTCGACCGGTGTGAACTTGTGAAGGAGGTTGGGATATCAAGAGCCCACGGGCCAATCGTGATGACCGTTACGGTGACGCACCCAACTCTCGTAGCGCGGCCCTGGCCGCGAGGTATTCGTCGAAGCTCCGGGGACAATTGCTGGCGGCGATCCGGTATAGGCGTAAGGCCTCATCGGCGTGCTGCTGCAGCCGGTCGAGTTCGGCGGTATAGAAATTGGCCTCGCAAACCTGTCCGGTTTTGGTGGTTGCGTCCTGACTTTCGGCTGCCCTCAATATGTCGGCGGGCGTGTCTAGGCCAAGCAACATACGCACCACCGGCGCCGGCCACTTCGTCATATCGAGCCTACCAGTGGCATCCTGTAAATGGCCAGCCACGCCGCCGCGCCGCTCTGCCAAATCCAGCCAAATTGCGAAATATGCATTGTCAGGCTTCAGCGCGGTTGCCTGTTCGAAATCAATCTGTCCCTTGGCCAGCGTGCCGGAATAGAAATGTTCAACGCCACGGTCAAAATAGGCGAACGCATTTTTGGGATCGAGAGAAACCGCCTGGCTGAAATCATCAAGGGCCCGGGCATGATCCCCCTTGTCGCTCCATACCTCCCCGCGGTGTCGGTAGTATTCGCCGTTTGATGGCATGAGCACGATGGCCTGGTTGAAATCGGCCATGGCGCGATCGTTATCGCCTTTGTAAGCCCAGGCCAGCCCACGGTTATCGTACGAAATTGCATATTTTGGATTCAGAGTGATCGCCTGATTGTAGTCAGCGATTGCGCCGTCTCGGTCACCCGTCTTGCCTCGGACAACCCCACGTCCGTAGTAAGCGGTGGCATTCTTGGGATCTTTGCTGATCGCCATGTCAAAGTCGGCGATGGCGTTCTGGTTGTCGCCCTTATCCATCCACACACCGCCGCGCTCAACTAAGGCGTAGACGTGTCCGGGGTCGAAGCTAATCGCCTGGCTGTAGTCGGCAATAGCGCGGTCATAGTCGCGCTTGCGTTCGTAGGCGAGGCCTCGGTTGTAATAAGAAATCGCATGTTTCGGATCCAGGCTCAGGGCCTGGTCATAGTCCGCGATAGCTTGGTCAAGGTCGTCCTTGGCCGCCCAGGCAAGAGCCCGGTTGTTGTAGGCGTCGACCATCTTGGGATCGAACCTGATCACCTGGTTGTAATCGGCCAACGCGCCGTCGTTGTCGCCCTGCAGCAACCTGGCTTTGCCTCTATTGTAGAACGCGCCGCCATTTTTTGGGTCGAGATTGATTGCCTGGTCGTAATCGGCGAACGCGCCGGCAAAGTCGGCTTTTTCCGCCCTGGCATTGCCGCGCAACATGTAAGCGATGCTGCGCTTGCCGGGGCGTTCAAGAACGTTGCCGATGACCTGCGTGCAGGCGGCAATCTGACTGTCGGAGCCACGGGGTTGCGCGGCACAGTTTCTAAAGTTGGAGTCGATGGGGTAAAAGCTCAACGCTACGCCAACGGCAACCCCCACCAGCCCAAAAAGCCAGCGCCATTTCCGGGCCAGCGCAATCAGTTCGTCACGTGTCATCAGCCCCGCCGATCGAATTTATTCCCGGACCCACCGCCATTCGAATGACGACCACTCACACTCATTCGCTTCGTCTGCTCACCTATGGTCGCGGAGTCGCGTCCGGGCTCGCCAGAACCTCAGTAACTGACTCAGTCGAGAAGCGGGCGGGCCGAAAACCACTAGTCTCCGCCGTTCGCGTTATCTGGTTACGGACTAGGCCTTTTGTGCCGGCGGCTCCAACTTGATAAGATTGGCCTTAGCAGTGGGATCTCCTTGATCCGCAGCCTTGCGAATCAAAATTAGAGCTTGGGCGGTATCCTGCTTCACACCATGGCCATCGAGATATGCTACTCCAAGGCTATTCTCGGCTTTAGCGTACCCTTGGTCGGCAGACTTTCGCAGCCAGGCAACGGCCTGCACATAGTCTAAGGGGACCCCCAGCCCCTTGTAGTACGAAACCCCAAGGTCGTACTGAGCACCTGCATTGCCCTGTTCCGCAGCTTTCTGGAACCAGGAGACGGCCTGGGCGTAGTCAAGCGTTACGCCGAGACCCTCCGCATAGGCTACGCCAAGATCATGCTGCGCCAGTGCGTTTCCCTGCTCCGCCCCTTTGCGATACCATGCGACTGCGTCGGTATAATCCTGGGCGACACCTAGACCTTTGGCGTAAGCCAAGCCCAGAAAGTATTGGGCAACGGCCGTTCCTTGATCGGCGGCCTTACGGAGCCACGCGGCAGATTGCATATAGTCCCGCGGTACGCCTGTTCCATCTCTGTACAGCAACCCGAGATTGGTTTGAGCGACCGCCAATCCCTGATCGGCAGCTTTGCGATACCAAATTGCAGCTTCGGCATAGTCCTGCTTGACCCCTAACCCACGGTCGTAAATATAGCCGAGATTGTGCTCTGCCTGGGCATCACCCTGGTCCGCTGCCCTGCGGTACCAAGCGGCAGCTTGAACGTAATCCTGTGTGACACCGTGCCCTTCGGCGTAAGCGGTGCCAAGATTGTCCTCCGCCTCGGCATCACCAGTCTTAGCCCTGAGGTTCCACAACTCAAAAGCCCTTGCGTAATCTCCTCTTTTATAGGCCTGTTCAGCTTGCCCCCCATGGGCTATGCCGGCCAACAGCACCCCGGCGATGAAACAAAGCAACTGCGATAACCTCTGCATGGCGGCTCGTGCGCGCCTTTCCAACTGATTGAATTATCGCTTTGGGTTCGCAGTGAGGTGGAGAGCGACCTCGATGGCGAGCCGCCAGGCCAACAATTGGAGCAACATCGTTGCCGCGGTCGACAGCTCTGCGACGGCGGCGCCGAAACCAGCTGATCTGTGACCCTTCAACAAGGGATCTGTAGAGGCATAGACATATAATATCAATGCAACGACATCAGAAATAAATTTCAGTCCAAACAATATTAGGGCTGCTTTCCAAGCAAAACTTGCAAGCTTCTTGACATCAATCTCTCGCAGGTTCCAAGCATTCGAGATCTTCTGCATAGGTCCCCTCTGCGGTCTTCGCTGTCAGATTCCCGACCGCGTACCCGGCCTCGCCTGACGAAGCTACCGAGAAATACATATTCGGCTAATACTGTTCAGGCCAAGTCACATCTGCGTCAATGCTCACCCTGAAACGCTTCTGATACACTGTTCGGTCGGCCAGGCCTCTCGCCTTTCGTTAGGCCTGTCGCCGGATGGTCAACCAAGACGGTCATCTGCGGTTCGAGCTGACGCCAATATCCAAGGCCAGCGTTCGCCTTCACTATGGCCGCGAGGTCCCGGATTATGGAGCGCTCGGCCTCGATCCGAACCGGGTCTGTCGCATCTATCGCGACGCGGATAATCTGGCGAAAGCCGCCCCGAACTTCCTCGGCAAGCCAAGCCATGCTCAAGCGGCGTCTTTGCCTGCAATGCGGGAAGCTCCTCATTCCAAGTTGAGTTTTTGTGAGATCGAAGATCTAATATCTGGCCGTTGAAGAGCAGGTGTTGAGGGACTGCGTAGAATGAACATCCGCCTATGTTGTCTCCCCGTTGTGGTCGCGCTCTGGATGGTGACAATTTCGATTGCCACTGCCCAGGATTTCAAGGCGCCGAAGGGCGAGCATTGGGTGGCGGTAGCGAGCGCCCAAGACATTAACAACGCAATCGGCATAGCGCGATACTTCGGTCGCGACGCGCGGGCGGTGCAAACCAGGAATGGATGGTTCGCAGTTGTTCTTGAACCGCGAAAGGGCACGATGCAGGAGATCAGAAAGAACCAGACGTGGCCGCAACTCCCCGGTGATGCATTCCTTGCAGATGGAAAATTCATCACCGAAATAGTTTGGGCGCCGAGAGATGTGGTTCTCGCTCAATCCGCGTTGACAAGTGAACGACCGGCCGTCGTGACCTCGGGCCGTTTGACAGTGCTAGCCGAGCGCAGGATGAAGAACGATGGATGGACAGCTCATCTGACCGGCCAAGTCGACGGCAGGCCGGCCTTTGACCTCAGCTATACGTTCGAGACGGCCGCGGACTATCCCTCCACACTCCAACTCGTCCATTTGAACAACGACAATGAATTCCCCGATGTGGTGTTCGACGCAAACACCGGGGGAGCTCACTGCTGCGTACAAACGATGGCCATCACGCCGGATTCGGCTGGCCGCTGGGTGATCGTTGATTTGGAGACGCTCGACGGCGGAGGCCCTGGTTTTGAAGATGTCGATGGCGATGGGGTCGCTGAAATCGTTCACGGCGACAATGGGTTCCTGTACCTCTTCGCACCGTACGTGGAATCGTTTCAGCCAATACTCATCAAGAAGCTGGTTGGCGGTAGTCTTCGAGACGTTTCGCTGGAAACCAGTTCGCGGCCGCGATTGGTTCAAGACACCAGGGGTCTGGAGTTTATGGCGAAGCTGGATTCGTCGCTTTGGAACAAGAACGGCTTTCTGGCTGCCTGGGTAGCCGACAAGGTTAGGATAGACGAAGGAGCCGACGCATGGAACAAAATGCTTCAGGCATACCAGCGTGACACGGACTTCGGAGTGAGCAAGTGCGAGATCGATGAGCCGATCACCAAGTGTCCGATGGACAAACAGCGAATGCTTCCGTTTCCTGAAGGTCTATCGCAACATCTCCAGGAAGCCGCGTACACGCATGCCTATGTAGAAAACACCCCTGCGCCTGCTCCGGCTAGTGCCCCAAGCACGCCTAGTCCGCCACAGAGCGGCGAAACGGCGACGACCGGAACCTCGGGGACTGGTTTCTTTGTTTCAGGCGACCAGCTGCTGACCAACGCCCATGTAGTCAAAGGGTGTGACGACGTCGATACCTCCATCGGAGGGATACGATCTCCCGGAAAGGTCATGGCGAGGGACCCAATCAATGACCTGGCTGTGGTGAAGGTGAATAGCGCCGGCGCGGCAGTCGCACAATTGAGGGGAGGTGTCAGATTGGGTGAAGACATTGCCGTGTTCGGCTTCCCTCTCAGGGGCATTTTGGCAAGCTCTGGCAATTTTACCAGGGGCACCATTACGGCCTTGGCGGGATTGGGCGATGACTCCCGATATTTCCAAATCTCGGCTCCGGTTCAGCCGGGCAATAGCGGAGGGCCCCTTGTTGACCGAAACGGCAACGTTGTTGGCATAGTGGTATCGAAGATCGATGCGCTAAAGCTTGCTTCGATCACCGATGACATCGCCCAAAACGTGAATTTCGCCGTCAAGGCTTCAATTGTTGAGAGCTTTCTCCAGGCAAGTGGAGTCCAATTCTCCTCGGACCCCGCTCACCAAGAACTGGCTCCGGAGGATTTGGCTGCGAAGGCTCAATCCATTTCCGTTCCGATCGAATGCCGCCCTCGGAGGCAGTAATCGCGGCGAGTGATCTATCGCCGACGACCTGGCAACACCCGCCTCCACGACAAACCGTTCTCGCTGGAGAAGGGTTTGGAAGAACCGGTGCGGTTCTATCTGGCCGGGGCTGCGGGTCCCCGCAACCACTTTCATCATAAAGCTCTGGCCGTCCCGATCTGATCGAGACGGCCTTATTGTTGGACGGGTTGTCCAGCTTCGCTGTGAAGCCGGAAGCTACGCGCTAGAAACTGACGCGCTTTGCAGGTTTTATTCCTTCGAAGCCAGATAGTGCCGGTATTCGCTCATTGCCGTCGGTGCGATCGTGGCCAAATTTCCGAAATTTGGATTTGACTCTATTGGTACGTAAAGCCAACGCTGCCCCTGCTGCTCGAAGCGAAGCATTTTGCCGCCGTGCAACACAAACGAAATCGTCGTGTGGTTGCGGTCGAGGGTTTCAACATATTGTCCGCCGATGTAGCAACCGGTCTCGATGAAGGCGCTATCGGTGGCGATCATTCTTATACGCAGGCGCGACAATGGACCGGTTAAAGAGACCGTCGCGATTGTCGCGAGCGCCGCTATCCCACTGATGACCAAGATCGGTTTCACTGTCGGATCAGCTTTGATGGCCTTCAAATTCCATCTAAAGCCACCTGGGGCTGTTAGTCCGTTGATGCAGACGGCCGTAACCCAAATGGCGACAAAAATGACGATGAGGCCAAAGACCTTGAAGTAGGCGATGAACGCCAATTGCAGGCACGTTGGCGTCGAAAATGAACCGTCGAGCAGTAGGTCAGGCATGCTGACAATGATGGCCGGAGCCTATGCCGAACGCAAGCCGGCTCACCAGCCGGGAGCGCTGGCCGAGCAAAGGGCGCTGGAACGTGTGCAGCAGACGGCCACTAGCTGGCACCCGAGCGCGTCAAACGCCCAAGCCGAGCGGCGATTTGCTAGGCGCCCGCTGCAACCGCTTGGATCGCCGCAATATTTTGGGCCTTGTTCGGATAGCTTTCCTTGGTTGCTTCGCTTCCTTCTATGAGACCATCACCATTCAGCGTCCCGTCGGCTGGACGGCAGATTTGCCTCGCATCTCAGAGAGTTCAATCGTTGGGCGTGGCGCTCGGCTCCGCGTTATGGTTGATCTCCAGTGCGGATCGAGATCAGCCTGACGTCGCTTTCAATTGTTTTCGAGGACATATTTTAGGATTGCGGCCACGCCAAAGACGATCGCCGGAAATAAGATAGCGACTAAAATCGGTGGACGCGTTCCGGTCGGGGCGAGAGCCAAGGGCGCAAGCGTGAAGAACAGGGCTGCGGCGCAAGTGGTCGCAGCCCATTGGGTCAGCAGCCTTCGTAGCGTGTCAGGACGCTTCTCTTCAGGGAACGGTCCAGTTTCTGGCCACTGCCCCATCGCCGCGCCTGCCAGCCTGTTGGCCACGCGTGCCGGAATGGTCAGATATCCGATCGCGGGGTACCCAAATTGGAGCTTTGCGACCGGTCCAAACAAGGAGCTTTTCCTAATGATCCTGAGGGCCTCCCAGGGAACAAGAAAGTCGCGACAAAACGGTCCAAACACCCGCATGATTCCGACCCGCAGGCCCATAGGGCACACACTCAACGCCAAGATGCCCTGCATGCTGACGCCAAATCCCATTGAGCCAGATTGACCACGGATTCTCAGTAGCGGCTCGACGGTCTGATTTGGAAACTTCGCCATTAGCCGAAACCAACCTGACAATATGCCGAGAACCGTCGTGATCGCGAGCCACAGCGATACGAAGAACAGCGGGAAGAAAACCACAAAATTTTGTTCGATCAAGTTGATCAATTGCGTCGGCCTTGAGAGCGGCAACCCTGCCGCCATGCTGTAACTGAAAATGACCCTAACGGCCAACAGTTGATCTTTCCTATTGCTATTGGAGACAGGGACTCGCCCATTTCGGCTTCGCTCTCCTGGAGCCATATCAGGGCGCGGGCCGGGCTGAAGTTCGAGGGCTCCGAGACTCGGGATGCATAAGTCTGCTTTGAGACAATCCGCCTTTAAAGTTAAGCGCCTGTTTTTATTGCTGGCCGTTACTGGCCGCTCCAACTCTTCAGTGGCCGGGGCGAGTAGAAGCGTCCCCCGTGACTGTTGCGCTAACGGTCGCTCGGACCAGTGAGTGGACAAATTCGCGCACCATAATGGTGGGCTGGCAGAACAGCTATTTCGAGAGGATCGCGCAGCGGACCTGAACCGTGGTTCGAGGTTCGGCCATGGGCCTTTGACTGGGTCACAGGCGTTGGATCCGGCCAATGACAACGGCGACCTCGTCAGCCCCGAGGGTTGCCCCGATCTCACGGCGGCGGCAAGGCTGGATCTGGTCGTACTGGATATCGCTCGGCTAGTCGGCCGGCAGATGGCGCGGGAAGCATTTGAGGCGGGGCGGGCGACCAACGATAATCGGCTGCGCTGCCGAAAGGGAGAGGGCAGGGGGCAGGATGGTGAGCCCCCTCGGAATAGGAGAGAGGATCAGCTTGCAGCACCCACCTCCAGCTCCATCAGCCGCTCAGCGGCAAAGTGGATCATCTCGCGCAGGAGATCGGCATCGGGGGTCTTTTCCACGAGCGCGCAGGTTCATCGTGTCGTCGGTCATCGGGGGCTCCTTCGAATCAGGTTGGTGTCAGCAACCTGACCCTAACGGAAGAACATCGATGACCACCGCTGTGCCGCTCGCTCGCTACGGCGCTATTGAGGGCGCGCTCGCGAGTGGCTTCGCTATCGCCGAGCTACACCACCTCGCAGGACACCACCTCCGGCCGAATTCAAGTCGGACTGCGCTGACGGCTCGCCTTGTGAGCGAACTTCATGTTGTTTGACATCACAATCGACCGTCCGGGACAGAGCACACTACCTAATGTGCGATTTTGGTGCCGGACGCCGCCGACATTCCAAAACCGGCTGAAAAACCGGCTGAATTGCGAAAACCAACCCGGCGCCGCGCCGCCTAGCAAGCCAAAAAGATCATCGATTTCAATCAGATGGGATGGCGCGCCCGAAGAGATTCGAACTCCTGACCCCCAGATTCGTAGTTTGTTCGCCAGGTGAAGCTCACCCCTGCCGGCGATCACAGATGGTCATGCAGCTTCCTTGAGTGCGGTTTTACGCTTCTTCTTCGTCAGGATCTCGCGGACAAACTTGTCCCACCGCGCCATGGCAGCGCGCTTTTCCGGCATATAATTCCAGCGATCGTAGCTCTTGGAACTGACGTCCTGCAGAGTGTGATTCTGCAATCGGTCCCGGATCTCTTTCGAGAGCCCTGCCTTTCCGGCAAGCGTCTTCCAGGTTCGCCGGAGATCGCGGTTTGTCACGACGGGGATGACCTCGCGATCGCGTTGGCGCCACATGAACGAATAGAGCGTGCCATGGCTGACAGGCCTGGACGGGTCGGTTGCGGATGGAAAAAACCAGCCAAATTCATTCGGCTTGATCGACCCGATAAGCTCGGCCGCGATCTTGGGCACGGGGATGGCGTGAGGCTTTCCATTCTTAGTTTTGGACCAATCGATGATGCGCTCGGCCGCATCCCATTGATCGACGTGTAGCCGAGCGATCTCCTCGACGCGCTGGCCGGTCAGCATAAGAATTCTTACGGCACGCGTGTAAGGGGGGTGGACCGGCGCATCGGGAGATTCGAGCCAACGATAGAGACGGATAAATTCCTCCTCGTCCAACCAGCGCGTTCCAACGTTTTTCGGTTCGGTTGGAATACCTGCAGCTGGATTGTAGACGAGACGAAAGCGACGGACCGAGGTTGAGCGGTAGTCATGCTCGGATTTCAGCCCCCAACTGTATGCCGATCGAATATAACTGCGAACATGATCGGCCATGGACCGTTTGCCTCGCTGATAAATCGGGCGAATGATGTCCCTGATCTCATCAGGCTCGATGTCGCGGGCAGGGCGGTTGCGACCGAGCGAATCGGCGATCTTGTTCAAGCCCTTTTCGGCCTCCTTCCAGGACGGTTTTCCATCTGCCTTGAGCGACGCGACGTAAGCCTCGAACAGATCGGCGACCGTGCCGGGTCGCGTTTCGCCCGCAATCTTGATGCTGCGTCCCTTCTGGATCATGCCGGCGAAGTCGCGTCTGAAAATCTCGCGAGCCTGGCTGAGGCTCATTGAGGGATACGAGCCGAGCTTTTTCTTGAGACGCTTTTGGTCTCGCCACTGCTGGGCCATCCAGTCCGCCGTTATGCGGGTCGGCATTGGCTTTATCACTAGAACGAGGCGGCCTGTTCCGTGACCCTCGCCATCGACAAGGTTCTGCTGCTTACCGGTCACCTCGACCTGCTTCAAAGCGCGGCGAATCTCTCCATCGGTAAGGCTTGGCACTGGGGTCTCCCGTAGGCTTTCGAGTGGGATCGGCTGACGGGTAGTAGGGGTCTGTGGTTGGGTTAAAAACGGGCTTCGATCCCCCTAAAACCGACCCCAATATGCCACAATGTCCGACTCTGCGACAAGTCGAAAAAGCGATGTGTATCAATGTGCTAAAGCGTGATTGTGCGTGATCGAAAAGAGGCGAGTAGGATGGTTGTGAACCAGGATAATGGCGCTGGCGGAGAGTTCGAGCGCGCGCTTCACTACCTCGCGCGGATAGACCGGCGTGTGGTCGACGGTGCCGGTCTGCTGCACCTCGTCGGCGATCAGCCCGTTTTTCTTGTCGAGGAACAGGATGCGGAACTGCTCGCGTGCCTCGAAGGCCATGGCCGAGCGGCAATAGTCGAGCAGTTGCGTCCAGTTGGACAGGACTTCACGGCCGCGCACCTCGCCGCGCGCCATGCGCCGCGCCGTGGCGGAGATGACCTTGAGATCGGTCGCGACGGCCGGCCCGATGCCTTTGACTTCCTCTAGCAGTGCCGCCTCCGCGCCGAGCACCTCGGCCAGCGAGCCGAAGCGGGCAATGAGCGCCTTGGCGATGGGCTTGGTGTCGACGCGCGGGATCAGCCGGAAAAGCAGCAACTCGAGCAGTTCGTAGTCGGGCAGGGCGTCGGGTCCACCGGCGACGAAACGTTCACGCAGGCGGTCGCGATGGCCGTGATAATGCGGTTTTTCATCGATTGCCGCCCCGGCTTTCGCCGCCGGCCGCACGGGCGCCTCGGAAAAGAAGCTCCGGTCGTCGTCGTCGCCTTGTGTCGCCATGTGCCGCCCGTATCCAGCCTGCAGCCGAGCAATGATCGCTGGTCCCCACGAAATACTAGGACGGCGGGCAGGGGTGGTCGAGGTCTTTTCAGCACTGTCGATCTACCAATACCCGTCAAGCAGCCGGAATTCCTCCCAGGAATGAGGCGCCTCCGACCTCGACGCAATGTTGCGGCAATGGGGGGTGTGCAAGCTCGCGGTGTCCTCGTTGATGATGCCGCTTTCGGAGAACCAAGATGCCCAGGCTCTTTCGTATCCTGCTGTCCGCAGGGCTGCTTCTGGGCTCCAGTCCTGCAATGGCTGCCGCGGTGATCGATGCCATACCCGCCGGTAGCCGCCCTGATCGGAACCTCCTGATCCAATTCATCCAATACGACGATCCCTGCACGAACGGTCGTTACAGCGATGGCAAGCCGCATGGCTGCCGGGAACTCCTGCGGATGCTGGATCGCCGGGAGCGGTATCGGGAACGGCACGACAACTACCCGCGCGAACGCTACGATCCCTGCACCGATGGCAGGGTCAGCGATGGCCGTCCGCGCAGTTGTCGGGAAATAATGCGCTGGTTACGGGACCAAGACGAGGACGAAGACTGGCGGCCAGGCAAATACTGGAAATAGGCTGCAATGCGCGGAACAAATCCAGGCGATAAGAGGCCAAGACTTCGCCACGGCCCCTTAAAGCGCGTCGCCTGAAACGGATTCAGGGACGCGCTTTAAAGTCTTTGTTTTTATGCATGTCATTGTCCCAGAACCGCCTACACTTCTGGGCGACATGCATTAGGCCGGCAGGCCGGGGCGGTCGAGCTTTTTCGGCGACAGCGTGAAGATCTCGCAGCCGGCGTCGGTGACGCCGATCGTGTGCTCGTACTGCGCCGACAGCGAGCGGTCGCGGGTGACCGCCGTCCAGCCGTCCGACAGCACTTTCACATGCGGTCGGCCGAGATTGATCATCGGCTCGACGGTGAAGATCATGCCGGGCCGCATCTCGACGCCTTCATTGACGGTGCCGTAGTGCAGGATGTTCGGCGCGTCGTGGAAAAGCTGGCCGACGCCGTGGCCACAGAAGTCGCGCACCACCGAGCAGCGCTCGGCCTCGGCATAGGTCTGGATCGCGGCGCCGATGGCGCCGGTGCGGGCGCCGGGCTTGATCGCGGCGACGCCGCGCATCAGGCACTCATAGGTCACTTCGAGCAGGCGCTCGGCGGCGCGCTTGATCGTGCCCACCGGATACATGCGCGAAGAATCGCCGTGCCAGCCGTCGAGGATATAGGTGACGTCGATGTTGACGATGTCGCCTTCTTTCAGCGGCTTGTTGTCGGGGATGCCATGGCAGACGACATGGTTGATCGAGGTACAGGACGACTTGGTGTAGCCGCGATAATTGAGCGTTGCCGGCAGTGCGCCATGGTCCATGCCGAACTCGAAGACGAAACGGTCGATCGCTTCCGTCGTCACGCCGGGCTTCACGATCGGCACAAGCTCGTCAAGGCAGCGCGCGGTGAGGTCGCAGGCCTTGCGCATGCCGGCGAAGCCTTCCTCGCCATAGAGGCGGATCTGTCCGGTGTTGCGAAGGGGGGCGGTGGAGGCGTCGAGATAGGTAACCATTTTTGTCCGTTTGCCGGCGTAGGCTCCCAAGGAGCCGAGAGCGAAAATCTGCTCCAGATTTGGCACCGGAAGCCCCAAGGTTCAAGGACGAAGTGCGAAGGAGGCGTCCATGGCGGCTTTCCTTTGGCCATTCCATGGGTTAGAGCGGGTCCTGGTATCCGGAGATTGCCTTGACGGCACCTGAACGCAAGAGATCGACGCTGTTGCCGGTCAGGACGGCCTGCGCGGGCCTGATGGCGCTGCTGATGCTGGCGCTGCTGGGCTTCGCCCAGGCTGGAATCTCCGCGTCGGCCGTCTCGCTCTCGGGCGGCTCCAGCATCAGCGCCGCCCGCCAGGGCGACACGATTGCGCTGCTCAGAACGACCGGCAAAGCGCAGGCGCTTGAAGTTCGTGCCAGCCGGCCGCTCCCCGTAAAGCTCGTCAGCGGCAATCCAGGCGCCTTCGCGCACGCATCCGATTTTCTCATTATCGGCCAGGCATTGCCGGCCGAGATGGGCGTCGCGCCCGCATCGGGAAGCGCGACAGCCTCGCGCACCAACCAGCCGCGCGCGCCGCCCGCCGCATAAGGCTCAGCCGCAAAAGCGCGGCACTCAAAAACAAGAACATTTCCTCGCGTCGCGATCCGGCGACGGCCGCTGGCCGTCCGCCGGTTGCGTGCGCATCAGTTCGGATTCATTCAATGCAACGCATCAAGACGTTCGAGACGCTCACCCGAGCGGCTGCCGCGGCCTCCTTTCTGGCAATCCAGGCGGTGATCTGCATCGGCACCGTCTACTGGGTCATTGCCGCCATCCTTCGTATGGAAGGAACGGCGGCGATCGTGCTCGGTGCTATCTTCGCGCTGCCGTCCGCCTATGTGCTGATGGTGGTTATCCGCATGGCCTATGATGCCGAGACCGACCCGGCCAACCAGTAGCGGCAAGGGCATGGAACAGGGGCATGGGCAGGGCGATGCGGGTTGCGTCGCCCTGTCACACAATGGTTATCCTGCGGCCTTAGTCAGGTTTTCAAGCCCGGCGCTTGCCGGACGTCAGCTTGATCAAGAACAGGTATTTCCATTCGCCAGATCGTTCTCGCCGCCACGTTGCCGGCATCCACCGTGGCCGGCGCGTCAGCCGCCGACGGCACGCTGGTGCTCCATACCAGCCAGCCGAACACCGGCGCCCAGCGGGCGCGGATCTGACGCACCAGTGAACCGATTGTTGACCGCACTGAGGTCACATTCCTGAGTCAGAAGGTCGCCAAAGCAAATTTTCACATGCCAGAGCAACTTTTCATATCGGGCGGCGTTGCCAGGGCTGCGCCAGTTCGGGAGACAGGGAATGGACAGACTGCAATTCGAGGTGCCGGTGCGCATCATGCCCGCGCCCAGCCTGCCGGTCGAGGAAATCTACAGCGTCGAGCAGGCGCTCGATTTCCTGCAGGATTGGCCGAAGCGTCGCCAAGGCAAGGTCTACGAAGCCGCATTCAATGCCTGTTTCGGCGCGACGGTCGATGTCGCCAGCACCGAGGAAGCCTGCCGCGCCTTCGCGGCCTTTTGCCGTGTCAGTGGATTGCTGGCGAGGGACGCGATGTTTCCCAGCAAGCGTGGCAGCCGGGCAGGGACGTATCGCGAGGCGCGAGCTTAGGCTTCGATTTGCTTCTGGTTCAGCCGCCGAACGACACGCCCCGATAGCGCATTCCCACCTGCACACCGCGTACGATCACGCGGGACAGGATTTCCATGTCCAGCGGCATTTGCGGACGCCACACGTCGAGGAGGAGAGCGACGCGTGGCCGATCGGAGTTGTTCATGACTTCGTGCTCGAACGTGTCGTCCCACAGCATGCATTCGCCGTCGGCGATGCGCCTTTCCTCATGATTGATCATCATGATCGTTGCCGGACGGCCATCCGGCTGTTTGGGGATGACCAGGCCGAGATGAAACCGAATGATGCCGCGAAAAGGTCCGCGGTGCGGCGGGATGTGCTTGCGCGGGGCCAGAAACGAGACAGCCGCCGATTTGACCTCGGGGCACTCCGAAAGCAGCCTGCTGAGGACCGGCATGCGCGCGATGTTTTCCGGGATGGTCATGTCGTAGGCCTTGAGCACGAACATGCGCCAGTCGAGACCGTCATTGGCCGAGATTTCGGCTTGCTCGGGCATGATGTCGTGGAAGCGCGGAACCTTGTTCAGCTTTACCGCGAGAGCTTCATCGCGGATGCCCTGCCAGGCGGCGGTGAACTTCGCCGCATTGGGAAAATGCGTGCCGGTATCAAGAATCGCAGGCGCATCTATGCGCTTTTCATAGATACGGCGGACCAGGCCGGTTCCGAGATCGTAGGCGCTTGACATCTCATTACCTCGACGACGCTGTTATATAGTGGGATATTGCCTGCGGGCATCGCTCACGCGAATTTGTTCGAGCCGTTAACGGCCGATAGACAGCATGACTGGCCCGCCATTGCGTTGTGGCGCCGGTCGGGACGACGCAATCGATACGCCAGGCTGAAATCACTGATGCCGATGCAAGCCCGCGACCGGGCATCCCTGAGCCGGGAGCGGCCCGGCAGGCTGGCGGGGGTAGGTGGACAGCAAACGCCGGGCCTAACCGGTCGGGCTCGGGGGACGAGACACGGCACCGGCTGGCGAAACAATACGCTCTTGCCGAAATAATAGGCACGTATCCATAAGGACGAACGTGGGAGTAGACCAACGTTCTAGCCGAGGTTTCGCATGCGAAACTTCCATCCACGCCGTCATTACTATGTCTCATCTCGGGACCAAATTGTTGGCATCAATTTTGCTTCAGACGAATTGCCGGTACCGCAACGGGATTTTTTCACATTGCGACTGTCTGCTCAGCCTGCGCGAAGGCCAGGATCACCGAAATGCATATACTCGGCGCCGCTGCAGATCGAGGATGTGCAGATCGACGAGAATGGCGATGTGACCGTCTCGATTATTGCTGACGACATCTACTCGAAGAATTCCACACAGCGCTATCAGATCACGCTGACCGAAGCCGAAATCAGCATTCTGGCCCGCAACGCCAAACAGCGCTTGCGAGCATGACGCCGCCCGAAGTCAGCAATCTCCGGGATCGCCCGGCTAGTCCTTGCCAATAAGTCGCGACTTAATGCAACATCCGCGGCATGCGCGACAATGATTTGACCGAGCGGCCTGGCAAAGGCTGGACGCCTTGGAAAGAGGGCACCGGCGAGGCCGATATCGACAAGGTGTGGTGGGCGGCCAGGTGCCTCCACTTCGCCAAGCTCAACGTCTCATGCTGGTTTGACGGCTCGGATCTCGTCGCGATCGCCCATTGGGGCTACCGGCGAGAGAAATGGTGCATGAAGCAGAAGCCGAAAGGCTGGCAGCCGTTGCCCGAGGTCTACCGGCTCGAGCGGGAGCGCGAACAGCGGGAGGCGACGGAGCGCTGGCGGACAGAAGTGCACGCCCGCAATCTGGAGCGCTGCATTCGGGCCGGGGACAAGCGTGCAGAGGCGCGAGGCTAAAGCCCCGGAACAATGCCTGGGCTTGCCTGTCGTTGATCAGCCGGGCAGATCAGAACTTGTAGCTCACACCTACGCGAACTGCGTGGGTCCGGACCTTCATGGATTCGATCACAGGCTGTCCCGGGTTCCAGAAGCGGCCGTCAGCTCCACTTGCGGTCCCGAAGTCGGTATAGCGATACTCAGCGCGCGCGATCCATTTATCGGCGAACGCGTATTCCAATCCGGCACCAATGGTCCAACCGGTCTTGGTCTTCGACCACGACCCCAAGGTTGCCGGGTCCGGGCCGCCCTCAAAGCGGAAATTGCCAACGGCAACGCCACCGGTAACGTAGGGCAGGAAGCGGTCAATGGCGTATCCAACCCTGACCCGCGCCGAGCCCTGCCAGCGCAAATCTTCGCTTCCGGCGCTTAATCCGCCAAAGGGGTTGTTAAAGCTCCCTTTGACATTGGCGTATTCGATATCGCCTTCCACACCAAGGACAAGCGGCGAGTCGAACTGATGATTGTATCCGACGTACAAGCCGCCCACAAATCCGCTTGGCGTAAAGGTCCCGCTTGGGACAGGACCGTTGAAACTGTAGCTCGTCCTCGCCCACTCGTAACCGGCCTGAGCGCCGACATAGAGCCCCGACCAGTTATACGTAGATGCGACGGGCACCGGCTCCTGGGTTACAATGTCAGCAGCGAAGGCACCGCCAGTTGCGGCAATGAGAGTCGTGGTCGCGAGCAGAATCGATTTCATGGCGGGCCCTTGCAATGGATGCGAAGGGTTTAGAACTAACGCCCAAATTAGAAAATCGGTTTGGATGACCTTGCGAGCGATTTCAACTCGTTGTTGCAGATGAGCAACGATCATACTTCCCGGGCAAAGTTAGATGAGCGGACGCTGGGAAGGCGATGACAGAGACTGCGAACGCCTGCGTTTCGACAGCGAAGAGGCATGGAGCTATCCACAGGCGCCGGTTTCTGTGGATGATTCATAGTGCCCGCTAAACAAACGATCAAGGGTCGTCGGCGGCCTAGGACGGCAGGGGAACGCGCTGGCGAGTCCCGGAGCGGCCGGCACCTTCGTCAAGCGGTCGCTAATATGAAGCCGTGCATCTTGCCAACAGCCATGGCCCGAGGAAAGAATAACAGGCAGGGTTTTTAGCCAATTGAGGGTGGCCTAATGCCCCTGTCGCGCTACGACGGAATATTCGAGCCGGATGATCTGCGCTTGCTCCAGCGAGTGTTCGATCAGCTTTGCGACGAGCGCCATTTATCCCAGAACGACACGGAGCAGAGGGAAGCCCTGGCCGAGAAAGTCATTAGCGCTTTCCGGAATGGAATCACCGACGAAGCCGAGCTACGGCGGGCAGCTTTGAACCGCCGTAAGCCTTAGCCACCGCTATCGACGCCGCCACCCTTCCTTAGCCTCACCCCGGCGCCGCCACCATTCTCGGGGATGAACTCGACGCCGGCCGCTTCGAGGGCGGTCTGGATTGCTCTCAGTGTCGACACTTTGGGGTCGCTGGCTCCGCTCTCTAGATTGTTCAGGCCTGTCGTCGATATCCCCGCACGCTTCGCAAGCTCTGCCTGGGTCAGACCGAGCATAGCCCGAGCACCCCTGATTTGATGTGGTGAGATCATGGCACAAGCTATACGGCGAAGTGGAGATATTATCAACTGCGCTTGACACTTTACGCGCTTGTGGTTTACTCAACCACGCTTGATAATTTCTCAATAGGAGCAACACCATGCCGAACACCCATGTTCCGGCTGCCGGCGAAGCTATGCCCGGCGTCGAGGGAATGCAGATCATCACCGGGCGGTTTTCCCGCCGCGCTATGCTTGTTGGCGCAATAGCGTCCGTGCCGGGCATAGCGGGCGCTACGGCGCTTCCCGTGGCTACGGCAGCGCTGACCCTTCAAGAGAAGGCGGACAATGTTTGGAGGGCCGCAGAGGCCCTTCTCCAGGCGATGACCGATCTTCATGGCGTTCCCTGCAAGATCGGAATCGGCAGCGATACCGATTGTATCCTGGTCATGACAAAAGTGCTGCGCTCATGAACGCCGTTGTCAGAAGCCTAAAGCCCTTCGGCATCCCGAAGGGGATGGACCCGCGCACGTGGCGGCAGGCCATCGAAAAGCAGATCAACGACCTGTTCGACCGCGCCGCCGCCCTCATCACTGCTCTCGACGTGATGGAAGCAGACTGTGACCTGGAGGACGGCGCCGATGCCGAACCCTGGCTTGGATGGGGAGAGCGTGGCCCTGGCGGCACCGTGTCCTGGCAACTTGATGGCCGTGGATGCCCTCACGACGATCGCGAGCTAGAGGACGAGCACGACGGCGATATCAACGACGAGCCGCATGACAGCGACGAGCTTGAGGAAGGCCACGCTGAGCGCGATTTCCCGGGCTTCATAGAGGGAGAGCAAGGGATATGACCGTCTCCGACCTTCTGGTGATCCTCGCGAGCATGTCCACTCAGGAAAAGCGGGCGGTGATCGCGGAGTTCAAGCGGCGCTATCGCTGATCAATTGCCCTTCGGACACTTGATGGCCCGGCTGCTTCGGTGGCCGGGCTTTTTAGCAGTCGCGAATGTGTGATGCGCTGGGAGGGCAAGCTCGATTGCATCGTCGCTAACGTAGGATCATCCTTGGGTGAGCTGGAAGGCCGCCCGTGCCCTCCGATGGCGGTGGGCCGCGGTCGTCCAGCACTAGCCAGCTATCGTTGTCGGCCAGGGAGGACGATCAGATGCATGCTGTAGTCAGAACGTTCAATGGACCGGGTGCGAAGAAACTCTTTGACCTGCTTGACGCCAAGAAGGGAGACCTCGAACCCCTTTTGCGCGGAGTAAAGGGGTTTGCGGGTTATACCTTGATGAGGACTGGCGATGGCGGTCTTTCCGTTACGGTCTGCCAGGACAAGACCGGCACGGACGAGAGTGTCGCCATAGCTCGCGATTGGGTGAAGAAAAATGCCGCGGAAACAGGTGTCGGTTCGCCGACCATAACAGAGGGTTCGGTTATACTCCATCTGAAGTGAACCTGACCTATTCCATCGGTCATTCGGCCCGGGGGCTTCGGCTGCCGGGCCTTTTTATTGGACGCGCGATTCGAATGGATATTGGCCAAAAATTGGACAGGGCGGGGAGGATTTGAGCTAAGTGCTTGAAAAACCTGGTACGCCCAAGGGGAATCGAACCCCTGTTACCGCCGTGAAAGGGCGGTGTCCTAACCGCTAGACGATGGGCGCGCTCAGACGAAGCGGCTTATAATTGCGTTGTTGCCAACCGGCAACCCATCTGCCGCCACATGCGACAACTTTTTTCAAAGGTGGCGGAAGCCGCTTTCCGGCGAGCCGAGGCGCGGTTTACGGGCTCACTTGGTCATGCATCCTTTGAGATCAGCCGGAACGCCTCTCGCGGTCGTCATTCCATGGCGGAGCAAGGAGCGAAGCGACGCGGCGTAGACCATAGAGACGCTGACGTATCGCATCGGTGCAGAATCCGCCCCGCTGCACCCTACGGTCGAGGTAACGGCATGGATCCTCGGGTCTGCGCGTCCGCTTCGCTCCCGCTCCGCCCGTGGATGACGAAGTTCGGAAGGTTTCGGCCAATCGCGAACGTCCCTGACGGTTTGTCGAAACAAACGGCGGCGTTGGCGGTGATCGGCTCTCAACCGGTCAACCCGGCTATGCGCACCGGGCCAAGCCGAGTATCAGCCGTCTTCACCGCCGCCGCTGCGACGGCGGCAGCGCCAGTTCCAGTCGCGCTCGGGGCCGACGTCGACATGGATGGATTCTGTGTGGCAATAGGTGCCGACGCCGCCGCGGCCTGGCATCGTGCGGACGTAGTTCGCCAACTCCCACTTCGAGACGCCGGGCACCTGGATGTCGGCGGCGGCGCAGTACATGTGCAGCGAGTTCTTGGCGCCGTTGGCACGCCGATTGCGCGAGGGATCGCGATAGCCGGAGGTGACGACCATCTTGCGGCCGAAATGGCCCTCGATCGTCTTCAGCACCCGCACCAGCGACGGCTTGAGGCAGGCGACGTCGACACTTTCATTCTGCTTCAAAAGGCCATTGGGCGCGAGCCTTGCCATGCCGGCGGCCGAGGCCACCTGGTAGGAACCGCCGCCGCCCTCATCCTCGTTGAGGTCGACGTCGCTCTCGTCGTCGATGCCGGACTTGCGCTTGATCTCGAACAGCGCGGTCTGGCGGACGCCGGGAAGGGCGTCGGCGCCCGTGATGTGATTGGCCGGGTCGTCGAGCGAGGCCAGTTGCACCGGCTTTTCGCCTGGTGTCGCCGAGGCCAGCGTCACGATCGGCTTGGCCGGCGGCGGCGTGGTCTTGGCCTGCACGGCGGGCCGGTCGCCAGAACGCGCGTTGTTGATCAGCGGCGCGGGCGCGGCCGAAGCCGGCGTGGTGCTGAACAGCGAGGCGAACAGGCTCTTCTTCGGCGTGGCCATCTGCGGCTGCGCCGGCTCGCCCGCGGTTACATAGACGCCATTGCTCATGGCCTGCGTGGTCGCCTGTGCCTTCGACGCCACGGCTGCGGCATCGCCGGCGGCGACCTGCTGGGCGGCGGTTTGCATCTGTTCGGCTGTCTGCTCTTGCTGAACCAGCGGTTGCGGCGTGTTACCGGCGATCGTGGCGGCGCCCGCGGGCACGGCGACGGCGGGGAAAGCGGCTTGCGGCCGCGTCTCCGGAACATAGGCAACCTTTTCGGGCAAGGGCGTGTCGCCTTCGCTCATCACGGTCGATGGCGCAACGGTCGTCGCGGATGCTGACTGAACCGACGAGTCGGCAGCAGTTGCCGTCTTGGCGCTGGACGTCGCCCTCATTTCGCCGGCGGTTGAATTGTAGGCGGGCGACACGACCGACATTGTCGGGTCGCCGGTCGATGTGCAGGAGGCCAGAAGCACGGAGAAAAGCGCCGCCGCAATGCTGCGGCTTTCCCCTCGTCCGAGACGCCAACCTACTGATTTCAAAACAAATTCCCCCTCGGTATCCGGTCGGTTCGTTATCGCCGCGCCACTCCAGAACCGCGCCGCGATAATCCTCCTGTTCCCAACCGGAAACGGGACTGTGTCGAATCTGCAAGCCTCGGAATTATTCTGCGTCGGAAGGTGATTTGAGGCCGCCAAACGATTGACGCCACCATTTCGCCCTGTTTTGACGGCCCGTCAACTCACCAGACATTACAGTCCGTTACACACGCACCTTGACATAGGTGCCCGGCGCATCTCCCAAGGTTTTCATACGCTTGCCGGGTTTGCGGGCAGGTACGTGGATGTTGTCCTGGTTCTCGATCCAGTGCTGCCAGTGCGTCCACCAGGAGCCTGGATGCTCGTGCGCCGCGGCAAGCCACGCATTGAAGTCGCCCACCGGCTTGCCGCCGGTCCAGTACTGATACTTCTTGGCGGCGGGCGGGTTGACGACGCCGGCGATGTGGCCGGAACCCGCCATCACATACTCGACGTCACCGCTGAAAAACTGCGACCCCAGGAACACCGAAAGCGCCGGCGCGATGTGGTCCTCTTTCGTTGCAAGGTTGTAGACGGGGATGGTGATGTCGGCCAGCGAGACGACGCGCCCGGCAAGTTCCATCACGCCGCGCGAGAGATTGTTCTCAAGATAGCAGTTGCGCAGATAGAATGAGTGATTGGCCGCCGCCATGCGCGTGGAATCGGAATTCCAGTAGAGCAGGTCGAAGGGCAGGGGCTCCTTGCCGCGCATGTAGTTGTTGACGACATAGGGCCAGATCAGGTCGCCCGAGCGCAGCATGTTGAAGGCCGTGGCCATCTTGGTGCCGTCGAGATAGCCCTTTTCGCTCATCGAGCGCTCTACGGCGGCAACCTGGTCCTCGTCGACGAACACCTTGAGATCGCCGGCATAGGTGAAGTCGACCTGGGTGGTGAAGAAGGTCGCCGATTTGATGCGGTGGTCACCCTCCTGCGCCAACAACGCGAGCGCAGCGCCGAGCAGCGTGCCGCCCACGCAGTAGCCGATGGCGTTGACTTCTTTTTCGCCTGTCGCCTTCTCCACCATGTCGAGGCCAAATTGCAAGCCTTCGCGGATATAGGCCTCCCAGCCCTTGGCGCCGTGGCGTTCGTCCGGGTTGATCCAGGAAATAACGAAGACGGAATGGCCCTGCTCGATCGCCCAGCGGATGAAGGATTTTTGCGGGTTGAGGTCGAGAATATAGAATTTGTTGATCCATGGCGGGCAGATCAGCAGCGGGCGCTTGAGCACCGTTTCCGTCACCGGATCGTATTGGATGATCTCGGCGACATCGCTGCGGCCGATGACCTTGCCGGGCGTCGTGGCGATGTTCTTGCCGATTTCGAAGGGCGTGTAGTCCGCCTGGCGCAGCTTCAGGTCGCCGCGGCCGGCGGCGATATCCTCGGCCAGCATCTTCATGCCGCGCACTAGGTTCTCGCCATTCGAGGCCATGGTCTCGCGGAACAGCTCCGGATTGGTCAGGATGAAGTTCGACGGCGCAATCGCGTTCGACACCTGCTTGACGTAGAAGCTCGCCTTGTGGCGGGTGTGCTCGTCCAGCCCCTCGGCGTGCTCGACAAGCTCGTTCGCCCAGCGCGAGGTGACCAGATAAGCCTGCTTCAGGAAGTCGAAGAAAGCATTGCGGCCCCATTCGGGATCCTGGAAACGCTTGTCGCCGCGCTCGGGCTGGACCGCATCGTCGGGAGCTTCGGTGTTGGGCGTGACTTTCTGGATGGCGTTCGCCCAGACCGTCATATAGCCGGCGAAAAGCCGCGTCTGCGCTTCGAGCGCGCGCTGCGGGTCGCCCAGCCAGTACTCCGAGAGCTTGGAGAAAGTCTTGACCATGTCGACGACGGGTTCGGCGACATGATCGCGCACTTCGCCTTTCTCGCGCGGCTCGGCCCAGGCGGAAGCCGCCTTGCCCGCCTGCTCGACCATTCGAGCCATGTTCAAGGCGAAGCGCTCGGGATCCTTCACCAGATATTGCTCGATGGCCGAAGGTCCGCCATTTTCCGCTTTGTCCGAATCGTCAGGTTTGGACATGGTTCGCGGGGTTCCTCCCGGAGCGTTTTCTTGACATATTACCATGGGACATCTGACCGGGTCCAATTCGCTGTAACCCGGCTGCCAGGAAAACAATATGACGATTAATGTTGGCGGGACTTTTTTTCTCGGCGCGGGTTCGATTTGCCGCATGGCGGTCGTGGCGGGGCTGGTTGGCGTGCTGTTGCCTAGCGGCGGCTGCACGAGCACCAGCCCGAACAACGCGGCGCCGACCGCCTTGACCGAAGGTCCGAAGGACACCGGCTCCTATCCGAACCTCAACGTCGCGCCGCAGGTGGCAGCCAAGCAACTCACCAAGGAAGAGACCGCCGCAAACCTCGCCCAGCTCAAGGCCGAGCAGCAGGCGCAGCTTGCCAAGGGCAGCGGCGCCAAGGCACCGGCGAATTCGGCGGCGCTCAACACTTTGGCCAGGACCCATGGCGGCGACACGCTGAAGCAGATCGAGGGCAAATGCGACCCGACCCTCGACCCTAACTGCAATTAGGTCTATATCGCGCGCCGAAACTTTGATGGTCTGGAACTGAAATGGAAGAATTTCACAAGGTCCGCCGGCTTCCGCCTTACGTGTTCGAGCAGGTCAACCGGCTGAAGGCCAGCGCCCGCTCGCGCGGCGCCGACATCATCGACCTTGGCATGGGCAATCCGGACCTGCCGACGCCGAAGGCCATCGTCGACAAATTGTGCGAGGTGGTGCGCGACCCGCGCACGCATCGCTACTCGTCCTCGCGCGGCATTCCGGGCCTGCGCCGCGCCCAGGCGAACTACTATCAGCGTCGCTTCGGCGTGAAGCTCAACCCCGACACGCAAGTCGTGGCGACGCTGGGTTCGAAGGAAGGCTTCGCCAACATGGCGCAGGCGATCACCGCGCCCGGCGACGTCATCCTGTGCCCCAATCCGACCTATCCGATCCATGCCTTCGGCTTCATCATGTCGGGCGGCGTCATCCGCTCGCTGCAGGTCGAGCCCGACGACGGCTTCATCCCTGCGGTCGAGCGCGGCATCCGCCATTCGATCCCGAAGCCGTTGGCGCTGATCCTCAACTATCCGTCGAACCCGACGGCGCTTGTCGCTTCGCTCGACTTCTACAAGGATGTGGTTGCCTTTGCGAAGAAGAACGACATCATCATCCTGTCGGATCTTGCCTATTCGGAGATCTATTTCGACGGCAATCCGCCGCCTTCGGTGCTGCAGGTGCCGGGCGCGATGGATATCTGCGTCGAGTTCACCTCGATGTCGAAGACCTTCTCCATGCCCGGCTGGCGCATGGGCTTCGCGGTCGGCAACGAGCGGCTGATTTCGGCGCTTACGCGCGTGAAGTCCTATCTCGATTACGGCGCCTTCACGCCGATCCAGGTGGCGGCGGCGCATGCGCTGAACGGCGACGGCGCCGACATCGAGGAAGTGCGCGAGGTCTACCACAAGCGGCGCGACGTGATGGTCGATTCCTTCGGCCGTGCAGGCTGGACCATTCCCGCGCCGGCGGCCTCGATGTTCGCCTGGGCGCCGATCCCGGAGCAGTTCCGCCATCTCGGCTCGCTCGAATTCTCCAAGCTGCTCATC
Organism: Mesorhizobium sp. Arg314; assembly: GCF_053714275.1. Classification (NCBI taxonomy): domain Bacteria; kingdom Pseudomonadati; phylum Pseudomonadota; class Alphaproteobacteria; order Hyphomicrobiales; family Phyllobacteriaceae; genus Mesorhizobium; species Mesorhizobium sp. Arg314. The sequence goes on from NZ_JBSKBP010000020.1 coordinate 55,148, forward strand.
GAGCATGCGGATGTCGCGGTGGCGCCGGGAGTCGGCTTCGGCGAGCATGGCGACGACTATGTGCGCGTGGCGCTGGTCGAGAACGAGCACCGGATCCGCCAGGCCGCGCGCAACATCAAGCGCTTCCTGACCTCGACCGCCAAGCAGCCCAACAATGTGGTGCCGCTCGCCGCTCGTCGTTGAGTTTTGCCTTATATCTGTGGAATTTGAGGGGCGTCGCCGGACATGGCTGAAGCGTTGCGTGTTGGAATTGCCGGCCTCGGCACGGTTGGCGCCTCGGTGGCGCGCGTGCTGCGCGACAAGGCGGCCGAACTCACCCGCCAATGCGGCCGCGACATTGTCGTGACGGCCGTTTCGGCCCGCGATCGGAAGCGCGACCGTGGCATCGATCTGAGCGCCGCGAAATGGTTCGACGACCCCGTCAAGCTGGCCGAAAAGGCCGATGTCGACGTCTTTGTCGAGCTGATCGGCGGCGACGAAGGGCCGGCGCGGCTGTCGGTGAAGGCGGCGCTCGAGGCCGGGCGCCATGTCGTCACCGCCAACAAGGCGCTGCTCGCCAAGCATGGCGTGGCGCTGGCCGAGATCGCCGAGAAGAAGGGCGTGCTGCTAAACTACGAGGCGGCGGTGGCCGGCGGCATCCCGGTTATCAAGACGATGCGCGAGGCGATGGCCGGCAATGCGGTGACGCGTGTCTTCGGCATACTCAACGGCACCTGCAACTACATCCTGACCCGCATGGAAGCCGAAGGCATCTCCTTCGACGCCTGCCTGAAGGACGCGCAGCGGCTTGGCTATGCGGAAGCCGACCCGACCTTCGATATCGAAGGCCACGACACGGCGCACAAGCTGTCGATTCTGACCAGCCTTGCCTTCGGTACGAAGATCGCCGCCACCGACATCTATATGGAAGGCATCTCCAACATCACCCAGGCCGACATCCGTGCGGCCGGCGATCTCGGCTACCGCATCAAGCTGCTCGGCGTCGCGCAGCGCACCGACAGCGGCATCGAGCAGCGTGTGCACCCGACCATGGTGCCGACGGCATCGGTCATCGCGCAGGTGCACGGCGTGACCAACGCGGTGGCGATCGAAACCGACATTCTGGGCGAGCTTCTGCTATCCGGCCCGGGCGCGGGCGGCAACGCCACCGCGTCGGCGGTGATCGGCGACATTGCCGACATCGCCAAAAGCCGACCTGGCTTCCAGCACGCGCCGGTGTTCGGCTGGCCGGCGAAGGAACTGAAGCCCTACAAGAAGGCGCGGATGCGCAGCCATGCCGGCGGCTACTTTATCCGCCTTACGGTGCATGACCGCACCGGTGTCTTCGCGGCTATCGCCAAACGCATGGCCGACAGCGACATCTCGCTGGAATCGATCGTCCAGCAGGCGGCGGGCGCTGAAACACAGGCGCAAAAAACAGTGATCCTCGTCACCCACGAGACGACCGAAGCGGCGGTGCGCAAGGCTGTAGAAGGCATCACCAAGGATGGTCATCTGACCGACAAGCCTCAGGTGATCCGCATCGAGCGGGCGGAATAAAGCCAATTGATTCCACGCATGTTTTCGGCCCGAAACCGGTTCCCGCTTCCGTGTGACATTCGTGGTCCGATTCTGCCTTCAATCGATTGATTTTGCTTACCATTTCAAAAATTGACGAGGCAAGTCTTGCCGTTGTCATGGAGCTTTGCCAGAAGGAGCGCGCCTCTGGCGGGAGGCGGGAGCAATTTCGGGAGCGCTTAGCGGTTTTCCGTCTGGGATTGCTCGAATCAACAGTGAACGAGGAATGCGTAATCCATGAACATGGCCCAGAACATCGCCGCCGGTCTTGACCGGATCCTTACCATGGAAGTCGTGCGCGTCACCGAACGGGCCGCCGTCGCCGCCGCCAGGCTGCGCGGCCGCGGCGATGAGAAGGCCGCCGACCAGGTGGCGGTCGACGCGATGCGCCAGGAGCTCAACCGGCTGGCCATCAAAGGCACGGTGGTGATCGGCGAGGGCGAGCGCGACGAGGCGCCGATGCTCTATATCGGCGAAGAAGTCGGCACCGGCAAAGGCCCGGCGGTCGACATCGCGCTCGATCCGCTCGAAGGCACCACGATCTGCGCCAAGAATCTGCCCAACGCGCTTGCGGTCATCGCCATCGCGGAAAAGGGCAGCCTGCTGTTCGCGCCCGACGTCTATATGGACAAGATCGCCATCGGCCCAGGCTATCCGGAAGGCCTGATCGACATCGACGCTTCGCCGGCCGAGAACCTCGCCAATCTGGCCAAGGCCAAGGGCGTTGCCGTCTCCGACATCACCGCCTGCATCCTCGACCGGCCGCGTCACGCCAGGCTGATCGATGCCGTACGCGCCACGGGCGCGGCGATCCGGCTGATCGGCGACGGCGATGTCGCCGGCGTCATCCACACCACCGACCCCGACGAGACCGGCATCGACATCTATCTCGGCACGGGCGGCGCGCCGGCAGGCGTGCTGGCCGCGGCGGCGCTGCGCTGCACCGGCGGGCAGATGCAGGGCCGGCTGATCCTCGATACGCCGGAGAAGGTGGTGCGGGCGCACAAGATGGGCATTTCCGATCCGAAGCGGATCTACCGCGCCCAGGACATGGCGCGTGGCGACGTGCTGTTCGCGGCGACCGGCGTCACCGACGGCAACCTGCTCGACGGGGTGAAGTTCGGCCGCACCTTCATCACCACGCACACCATCGTGCTGCGCTCATCCTCGCGCACGGTGCGCGAGATCGAGGCGCGCCACCAGGATCTGGAAAAGTTCTGATTTCGTCTCGCTTGGATGCTTTTGCGGCGATTCGAGGAAAACCGTTCCACACTTTTCCCCGGATTGCTCGCTTCCCCGGAATTGCTCCGGACGTCGCATATTGATATCTGCGCAATCATGATGTGCAGACGGCGCGTCGCATGACGGGCGAGAAACGGTTCTTCCTCGATGTCAGGCAGTCGGCGACCGGTGTTTCCTGGGAACACCGGCTGACCGAACGGCAGGACATGGCTGCTTTGGCCATCGCGCAGGGCCACGGCGTGCCCGACATCGTGGCGCGGGTGCTTGCCGGGCGCGGCGTCAGCGTGGAGCAGACCGAGCGCTTCCTCGATCCGACCATTCGTGAGCTTTTGCCAAATCCGGCGTCGCTGACCGATATGGACAAATCGGCGGCAAGGCTTGCCGATGCGATCGTCGCCGGCGAGAAAGTGGCGATCTTCGGCGACTACGATGTCGACGGCGCGGCCTCGTCGGCGCTCATCAAGCGCTTTCTGACACATTTTTCGGTGCCGTCCGAAATTTATATCCCGGACCGCATCTTCGAGGGTTACGGACCAAACCCGGAAGCGATGCGCGAGCTGATCTCGCGTGGCGCGAAGCTGATCGTCACCGTCGACTGCGGCACCAACAGCGCCTCCTCGATCGACGCCGCCAAGCAGGCCGGCGCCGATGTCGTGGTGCTCGACCATCACCAGGTTGGCGGCCCGCTGCCGGCGGCCGACGCAGTGGTCAACCCCAATCGCGAGGACGACCTGTCGGGGCAGGGGCATCTCTGTGCCGCCGGCGTCGTCTTCCTGTGCCTCGTCCAGACGGCGAGGGCGCTGCGCGAAAAGCTGCCGAATGCCGCGCCGCCGGACCTGCTTTCGCTGCTCGATCTCGTCGCGCTGGCGACGGTCTGCGACGTGGTGCCGCTGACCGGCGTCAACCGCGCCTTCGTGGTCAAGGGACTGCAAGTGGTGCGCCAGCAGAAGAATGAGGGGCTGGCGGCGCTGGCGCGAGTTTCGCGTATCGGCGAGCCGATCAACACGTTCCATCTCTCGTTTCTGATAGGACCGCGCATCAATGCCGGCGGCCGCATAGGCGATGCGGCGCTGGGCAGCCGGCTGTTAGCCACCGACGATCCCGTCGAGGCGGCGAGCATCGCCGAGACGCTCGATCGGCTGAACCAGGAACGACAACAGATGGAGCAGGCGATGCTGGCGCAGGCGCGCGCCGAGGCCGATGCGGAACTTGCCGGCGGCAATGGTCCCGCCGTCATCGTCACCGCCAGCAACAACTGGCATCCCGGCATCGTCGGGCTGATCGCTTCGCGGCTCAAGGACCATGCGCGCCGGCCGGCCTTTGCCATCGCCTTCAATTCGACCGGCGTCGGCACGGGCTCGGGGCGTTCGGTGACCGGCTTCGATCTTGGCCGGCTGGTACGCGAGGCGGCGGATGCCGGACTGATCGTCAAGGGCGGCGGCCATGCGATGGCCGCGGGTATCACTGTCGAACGCGCAAAGCTCGGCGAACTGCGCGCTTTCTTCGAGGAGCGCGCCGCGGCCGACGTTTTCCGGCTGCAGAACGAGGAAAGCTTGGCGATCGACGGCGCTTTGGCGGCAGAGGGCGCGACGATCGCGCTGCTCGATGCGCTGGAGAAAGCCGGGCCGTTCGGGGCTGGGCACATCGCGCCGGTGTTCGTGCTGCCGCGCCACCGCCTGACCGACGCGCGCGCGATCGGCACCAACCACATTCGCGTGGACCTGCAGTCGCAAAGCGGCGGCAACATCCAAGCGATCGCATTCCGTGCCGTCGACACGGCGCTCGGCGAATTCCTGTTCAGGAACAGGGGCAGGACCGTGCACATCGCCGGTTCGCTGTCGGGCAATTACTGGAACGGCAACCGCACGGTGCAGTTTCGCATCAGCGACGCAGCGCTGGCGTAACAACGAAATCGGGAAATTCACATGAGAACGGACTGGAGCCGGGTCAGTTCGGCGATCTGCGACTTCGTCGCCTGGTAGCCGAGGCTGATCGCCTCGTCGGCGCGGTGGAATTCCGTCAGGCCGATATGGCTGAGTTTCGGCTGCAGCGACATATCCGGCGGATCGCCGGCGAGCCTTGCCCGCGAAATCCGGTCCTGGATGATGTTGAAGGCCTCAACCATGACGCCGGTGATGCCGAGGCGGGTCTGGTGTGATTGGGGATTGACCTGGCCGGGGCGCGGCGCGTCCTTCTCGACGAGGAGTTCGCCGGCGCTATGCTTGATGACGGCGGCGCGTCCGAACAGGTCGTAGTGCAGGTTGACCGCTACGACGAGCGGCTGCTCATACGCGCGGCAGACCGAGACCGGCACCGGATTGACCAGCGCGCCGTCGACCAGCATGCGGCCATTGCAGGCCACCGGCTCGAAGACGCCCGGCAGCGCATAGGAGGCGCGCATGGCGGTGACGAGCGAGCCGCTCGACAGCCAGATTTCATGGCCGGTGCGGATTTCGGAAGCGACGGCGACGAAGGGTTTCGACAGGTCGTCGAAACGGGCGCCGTCAAGGTGCTCGCGCAGGCGCTGATCGAGCTTCATGCCGCCGAACAGGCCGCTGCCGCGCAGATTGAGATCGAGAAGGCCGAAGAGGCGCCGCTTGGTCAGGCTCCTGGCGAACTCTTCCAGCTCGTCGAGCTTGCCGGCGAGATAACAGCCGCCGACGAGCGCGCCGATCGAGGTTCCGGCGATCATCGATACTTCGATACCGGCCTCATCCAATGCGCGCAGCACGCCGATATGGGCCCAGCCGCGGGCGCAGCCGCCGCCGAGCGCCAGCGAGATGGCTGCTTTCCTGCCAGGCTTCGGATCGGGCACGCCGCCCGACGATGCGGGGCCGTTGGCCTCCCGAACGTCAGGTCTGCTGCGCAATGACGCCCACTCGAGCATCATAATCTCCCTTGTCCCATATCCCTTCTACCGCAAGGATATTTGAGAATAGTGAATATGGGTGGTTTGTGAATATTGAATGGTTCACACCGGCTTCCGATACGTTTGATCCGCATCGAACAGCGGCCTGCTGCCGTCGCCGGCAAGCGTCGCCTTGCCGTCATTCAGCCCCACCGTCCGATAAAAACAAGAACGCCGTCCAGTGTGGCAAGTTGCGTCGTGGCCCAACACTTTGACGCGCAACCAAATCGCGTCCTGGTCACAATCCGTGCGCATCTCGACGACGTGCTGGAAATTGCCGGACGTCTCGCCCTTCTTCCACAGCGCGTTGCGCGAGCGCGACCAGTAATGGGCAATGCCGGTCTCGAGCGTAAGCGCCAGCGCTTCGGCATTCATATGCGCGACCATCAACAGCATGCCGTCGCCGGCATCGGTGACGACGACGGTGACGAGGCCCGCGGCATCGAAGCGCGGAGAAAGAACGGTACCTTCCTCCAGCGCATTCTTGTCTGATGGAGCTTCGGGGAATTGCAGTGCCGACATCGCCGGTCCTTTTGTGTTTGGGCCGGCGACGGCCGGCAAATCAGCCGGCGCGCACCATGGTGACGAAGCGGATCTGCTCCTCGGGCGTGTCCTTGAAGACGCCGGTGAAGGTCGAGGTCAGCGTGGTCGAGCCCTGCTTGCGGATACCGCGCATGGCCATGCACATATGCTCGGCTTCGAGCATGACAGCGACGCCGCGCGGGTTGAGCACGTCCTGGATGACGCCGGCGATCTGCGCGGTCATTGCTTCCTGCGTCTGCAGGCGATGCGCGAAGATGTCGACGACACGCGCGATCTTCGAGAGGCCGACGACCTTGCCGTCCGGCAGATAGCCGACATGCGCCTTGCCGATGATCGGCACCATGTGGTGCTCGCAATGCGAATGGAATTTTATATCCCTGACGATGACGAGATCGTCATAGCCGGCGACTTCCTCGAAGGTGCGGCCAAGCTCGTCGGCCGGGCACATGTCATAGCCGTTGAACATTTCGCGGAAGGCTTTGGTGACACGCTTCGGCGTATCGATCAGGCCTTCACGGTCCGGATTGTCGCCGGTCCAACGCAAAAGCGTTCGCACGGCGGCTTCGACTTCGGCTTCGCTCGGCCGGTCGGTGACCGGCTTGTCCAGATATTCGGATGGGGGCATGATTTTCTTGATGACGGCATCCATAAAGGCGTCTCCCGTAGTCCCACTCAAAGGTGGAACGAGTTGAACGGACCACGACCTTTTGGGTGAAAATCGCCCATTTCCATCCCGCAAGCGGCGTGAACAAATGAGCAGGGACAACGGCTTCCTGTCGCCTTGTCGATGCCCGACTGCCACTATTATATATGGTTCCAGCAGAGCGAAAGGAAGACGCGGGAGCGGCAAAGCCTGTTCGCTGGGCGGCGACGGATTGGAAAAATATGATCGACGACGTCTACAATGCGAAAATTCTCGGCTTCGCCGGAAACATAGGGCGGATCGGCCGGCTCGACGATGCCGACGCGACGGCCAGGGCGCATTCCAAATTGTGCGGCTCGACCGTTACCGTCGACCTCAAGATGGACGGCGACGTGGTGACCGATTTCGCCCACGACGTGAAGGCCTGTGCGCTCGGCCAGGCCTCGTCGTCGATCATGGCCCAGCATGTGGTCGGCGCCAACGCCGACGAATTGCGCGCCGTGCGCGAAACCATGCTGAAGATGCTCAAGGAGAACGGCGCGCCGCCTGAAGGCCGTTTCGCCGACCTCAAATATCTGGAACCGGTGCGCGACTACAAGGCGCGCCATGCCTCGACCATGCTGACCTTCGACGCGGTGGTCGATGCCATCGGCCAGATCGAGAAGAAGCGCGCCGAACAGGCGGCTTGAGGATAGCGGGCTAAGCCGCTCCCCTGGTCACGGCGAATTCGCTTCGGATCCAGTCGGCGAACGCCTTGGCCGGTTCCGGCAGATCCCGCAAGCTCTTGGCCACCAGCCAGTAGGCGCCGGAAGCGACATCGATATCGAACGGCTTGATCAAGGTGCCTGACGCGAGCTCCCCACCGATCTGCAGGAGATCGCCGAGCGCTACGCCATGGCCGAGCAGCGCAGCCTGTTTCGAAAGCGAGACGTCGGCCAGCATCGGGCCACGCGCGGGTACCGCATCGGCGGGCACGCCGGCTGCTTGGAACCAGCGCGCCCAACCCTGGCGGTTTTCCTCGTGCAGCAGCGTGTAATGGCGAAGGTCGATCGGCTTTTCCAGCGGAGGGCCTGAAGCCAGCAACCGCGGCGACAGAACCGGTGAATCGACAGTCGAGGCCAAGCGCTCGGCCTCGCTGCGCGGCCATGAGGTGGCGTGCGCGCTGAAACGCAAGGCGAGTTCGGGCTGATCGCTGCGGAACTCAATCGGCCGAGGATCGACTTCGAGGGACACGTCGATGTCGGGCCGCAATTGGCGAAAGCGATTGAGCCGCGGCACCAGCCATACGGCGGCAAGCGACGGTTCGACGCTGACGCGGACGATGGCTTGTGCCGGCGATGCCGCGAGCTCCGAAAGCACCCGGTCAATGTCGTCGAAGCTTCTGACCAGCTGGTCGAGCAGCCGATGCCCCGCATCCGTCAGTTCGACGCGCCGGTGGAGGCGGAGAAACAGCGGCTGGCGCAGGAAGGTCTCGAGCTCGCGGATCTGCCGGCTGATCGCGGCCTGCGAAACGTAAAGCTCCTCGGCCGCCCGGCTGAAGCTCAAATGCCTGCCGGCCGTCTCGAAGCTCCTGAGCGCCGTCAGCGGCAGCCGTCCTCGTTTCATTTCGCATAACCTCAGGTTATCCGATGAGAAAATTATACTCGTTTGAGGAGGAAGACCAGCGGCAGTCTAATCGGTGCTCAAAGGAGCACTGCCATGAACCAATTCCTGGCCATTTTGAATGACGTCATGCGGATCGCCACCTTTCAATGGCACGGCGAAGCCGTGCGGGACGGCGGTTGCCACGGACATCGGGATGCTTCCTGCCACCATGCCCCGCCCGCCAACAGCTATCCCACCCGGCGCTCCAGGCCTTGAGGGCATTGCGTTTCAGCGCCGAAGCCCACATCTATCGCGCAGTGAAACAGGCTGCGGAGAGATGGGCGACCATTCCGGGCATACACATGGCGTCCGTCCGGTGCAGCTCGGGCGCAACTGGCCGGGGCCATGGCGCAAGACGCCCGGGCGCGTGCTCGGCACCTCGCTCGTGCGCCTCTATCAACTGACGCTGTCCGGCTTTGTCGGCAACAGCTGCCGGCATCTGCCGACCTGTTCCGAATACGCGCATGAGGCGATCGCCCGCCATGGCCTGTGGGCTGGCGGCTGGATGGGGCTGTTCCGAATCTTGCGCTGCGGGCCGTTCGGAACGCACGGCATCGACCGCGTGCCGGAGACGCTTGCGGCGCGCTATGTCTGGTTCATGCCCTGGCGTTACTGGCGCATCGGCAAACAACACGGCCAGCCCGAAATCTGATTGCTCGCGCGGTGACGAACGGTCGAATTTTTACGATCCGGTAGGGTTAACGCGAAGCTGCACAAACACTGCCAATTTGAGACAAAATCGAGACAAGACGCCTCGCTAAGCCGCTGCCTGCAATCCCGTTCAGGAGTGAGTTTCGCTATGCGCCAGATGGACCGCTATCCTTTCATTTTTGCCATCGTCCTTTTCCTTCTGGCCTGGATGCTCGGCTTGCCGGTGCGGGCGCAGTCAGCGCCGCTCGACGACATCCACTGCACGCTGATCCAGGAACAGCAAAGCGGCGAAACGCTTTATCAGGACGGCGTCTGCGATCAGCGCGTCAGCCCGGCTTCCACCTTCAAGGTGCCCCTGGCGCTGATCGGCTATGATGCCGGTATCCTGAGCGACCAGCATACGCCGAGCTGGGACTACAAGCGGGAGTTCAAGGCGGCGAAGCGCGACCGGAAGACCGTCGACCCGACGATCTGGGAACGCGATTCCATCGTCTGGTACTCGCGTGAGATCACGCGGCGTCTCGGCGCTGAAAAGTTCGCCTTCTATGTGTCGAAATTCGGCTATGGCAACAAAGATGTCGCGGGCGATACCAGCAAGGACAATGGGCTCACGCAATCCTGGATAAATTCCTCGCTCGAAATATCTCCGGTCGAGCAGACGGGTTTCCTGCGCCAGCTGCTCGCCGGCAAGATGCCGGTGTCGGCGAAGGCGCATGAGATGACCAAGGCGATCCTTCCGACCTTCGCGGCCGGCGACTGGGCGGTGCAAGGCAAGACCGGCAGCACCAGGCTCGGCCAGGACGGCAAGCGCTCGCTCGGCTGGTTCGTCGGCTGGGCCGAGAAGAACGGCCGCCGCATCGTCTTCGCAAGACTGGTCGTGGATGCCAAGCGTACCGGCGAGCCGAAGGGCCTTGCGACGCGGGCAGCATTTTTGAAGGACCTGCCCGGCCTCATCAAATAGAACGGCTGGCGGCTTTACGGCGGCGGAAACTCCTCATAAAAGACTGCCCGCCGGCCATCGTCCATGTTATTGGCGCCTCCGGCCAACCTCTGCATGCCGCACTCAGCTTGCGATTTGCATTTCACCACCCGCGCTCGTTTGCGGGACTGGATAGGAGAATCCCGATGCCGAATTCCGTTTCCCTGACATTTCCCGATGGTTCGGTCCGCGAGTACGACGCGGCGATGACCGGCGCCGGCCTGGCCGAATCGATCTCCAAGTCGCTGGCCAAGAAGGCTGTCGCCTACAGCCTCGACGGCACCGTACGCGATCTTTCCGATCCGCTCGGCAAGTCCGGCAAGGTCGAGATCATCACCCGCGAGGACCCGCGCGCGCTGGAACTCATCCGCCACGATACGGCGCATGTGCTGGCGGAGGCCGTGCAGGAGCTGTGGCCGGGAACGCAGGTGACCATCGGGCCGGTGATCGAGAACGGCTTCTATTACGACTTCGCGCGCAACGAACCGTTCACGCCGGACGATTTCCCGGCGATCGAAAAGAAGATGCGCGAGATCATCGCCCGCAACAAGCCGTTCACCAAGGATGTCTGGCCGCGCGAGAAGGCGAAGAAGGTCTTCGCCGACAAGGGCGAGCGCTACAAGCTCGAGCTGATCGACGCCATTCCCGAAGACCAGGACCTCAAGATCTATGCGCAGGGCGACTGGTTCGACCTCTGCCGCGGTCCGCATATGGCTTCGACGGGGCAAATCGGCAATGCCTTCAGGCTGATGAAGGTGGCGGGCGCCTATTGGCGAGGCGATTCCAACAATCCGATGCTGACGCGCATCTACGGCACGGCCTTTGCCGACCAGGCGCAACTCGAGGCCTACCAGACGCTGCTTGAGGAAGCCGAGAAGCGCGACCACCGCAAGCTCGGCCGCGAGATGGATCTGTTCCATTTTCAGGAAGAGGGTCCGGGCGTCGTGTTCTGGCACGCCAAGGGCTGGAAGATGGTGCAGAGCCTGATCAACTACATGCGCCGCCGGCTCGATGAGCACGGCTATCAGGAAGTCAACGCGCCGCAGGTGCTGGACAAGAGCCTGTGGGAGACGTCTGGACACTGGGGCTGGTATCGCGACGCGATGTTCAAGGTCACGGTCGCCGGCGACGACACCGACGACGACCGCGTCTTCGCGCTGAAGCCGATGAACTGTCCCGGCCATGTGCAAATCTTCAAGCATGGGTTGAAGTCTTATCGCGAACTGCCAGTAAAACTTGCAGAGTTCGGCAATGTGCATCGCTATGAGCCGTCGGGCGCGCTGCACGGGCTGATGCGCGTGCGCGGCTTCACGCAGGACGACGCGCATATCTTCTGTACCGAGGAGCAGCTCGCCGCCGAATGCCTGCGCATCAACGACCTGATCCTGTCGACCTATGCCGATTTCGGCTTCGACGAGGTCAGCGTGAAGCTGTCGACCCGGCCGGACAAGCGCGTCGGTACAGACGAGGCCTGGGACCATGCCGAGGCGATCATGAGCAATGTGCTGGAAACGATCCGCGCGCGCTCCGGCAATCGCATCAAGACCTCGATTAATCCGGGCGAGGGCGCCTTCTACGGGCCGAAATTCGAATATGTGCTGAAGGACGCCATCGGCCGCGAATGGCAATGCGGCACCACGCAGGTCGACTTCAACCTGCCGGAGCGTTTCGGCGCCTTCTATATCGGCTCTGATTCGGAGAAGAAGCAGCCGGTGATGGTGCATCGCGCGGTGTGCGGCTCGATGGAGCGGTTCCTCGGCATCCTGATCGAGAACTATTCCGGCCATTTCCCGCTGTGGTTCGCGCCGCTGCAGGTGGTGGTGGCGACGATCACCTCGGATGCGGACGAGTACGCCATGAAAGTGGTCGAGCGGCTGAAGGCCGCGGGGTTGCTCGCCGAAACCGACCTGCGCAACGAGAAGATCAACTACAAGGTACGCGAGCATTCCCTGGCCAAAGTGCCGGTCATCCTTGTCTGCGGCAAGCGCGAAGCCGAAGAGGAAACGGTCAATGTCCGCCGGCTGGGCTCCCGCGACCAGGTATCGCTGAAGCTTGACGATGCGGTGAAGTCTCTCGCCGACGAGGCGGTCTCGCCCGACCGCAAGCGTCGCGCAGCCTGACATACCAGCATGCCCTAAAATGGCAGTGGGGTGTCCACCGCCATTTTCATACGCCTGTCACGCCAGCCCTGTAACGAGCCGCCATGCTCAAGTTGAAACTTCGGGAAAGACGTTTTCCCGAGCTCTCCTATGCCAACGCGCATCAGCCGGTGCTGACGCGCTGGTTCATCCATTCAGTCGAAGGCTTGTCCGGCCGCGACCGCTTCGCCGTGCTTTATGATTTCTGGCGCCGCCAGGTGGTGCCGACCGGCGATCGCGTGTTCAGCCGCATGCTGGAATTGATCGACGTCAAGGTCCGCAACGCCGTTCAGTGGCCGCCGGCCGAGCTGCCGGATACGCCGCTGGTCATCGTCGCAAACCATCCCTTCGGTATCGGCGACGGCATTGCGGTGCTGTCGCTTGTCGAGCAACTGGGCCGACCGTTCCGGGTCATGATCCACAAGGACCTGCTCCGGATCCGCGAGATGGAACCCTATTCGCTGCCGATCGATTTTTCCGAGACCAAGGAAGCGCTGAAGAACAACATGGCGGTGCGCCACGAAGCGGTACGGCTGTTGAAGGAAGGCGTCACCATCGTTGTCTTCCCGGCCGGCGGCGTCGCCACGGCGCCGAAGGGCTTCGGCCGTGCCATCGACCTGCCGTGGAAGATGTTTCCGGCCAAGCTCATCCAGGACGCAAAGGCCTCGGTCATCCCGATGCATTTTTCCGGCCAGAACGGCCGCTTGTTCCATCTCGTCAGCGGCCCGATGAACATGGCCGAGCGCGACAGCCGCGTGGCCAAGTTCATCGGTAAGGCATCGCTGACGCTGCGAACCTCCCTGCTCATCCGCGAGTTCGCCCGCCTGTCGGGCAAGGCGATAGAGGTGCGTATCGGCGATGTGCTGAGATGGAGCGATCTCGAGCCGCTGCGCGACCGCAAGGTGCTGCTCGATCGCCTTTACCGCTCGGTCTTCGACCTGGCGACACCGGCCGCGCAGCGTGGTCGTGTGCCGTTCCTGCCAAAGCGGATGCGCAAGGCGGCCTGACGGCGCCAGCTGTCGCAGGGCAAATTCCAGGAAAAGTGTGAAGCGGTTAGGCTCGGCGCCTCGCCGTAGCCTTTCGTCCGGAATTGCGTCAAACAACAGGGCGGTTCGCCGTTCCGTGAAATGCCAAACCGAACTAAAGCGCGTCGCGCTGAAACGGATTCAGGCGACGCTTTAAGTCCTTGTTTTTATGCATGTCGTTGTCCCAGAACCGCGTACGCTTCTGGGCGACATGCATTAGTCCGCGCCTTCCTCGGGGTCGATGGCCGACGATTCACTGGCCAGAACCTCGATTTCCTGGTTCTGGCCGGCAACGACCGCAAAGTCCTTCTGGTAGATGCGGTCGCGGTTCTTGGCGATGATGGTGTACTGGCCCTCGGCCAGCACCATCGAGGCGAAGGCGCCGACCGCTTCCTTGATCGGATCGCCGGATTCGTTGAGCAGCGACCAGGACGTGTCGGCAATGGCCTCGCCGCCGGGCTCGCGCACCAGCTTCATCGTCATCTCGGCGGCGCGGTGCTCGACGGTCGCCTCGGTCAGCTTGCCGGCCTCGACGCGGATGTCGGAGCGGATCACGGCGTTGACCGCGCCATAGGTGGAGATGACATGGTAAGTGCCGGCGTTCAGTCGCACCACAGTGTTCGGCGCGACGTCAGGGGCGATCAGCGGGCGGTCGCCATTGGCCGTGGCCTGGCTTTCATAGATCGAGAAGCGCAGTTTCTTCGACGGGATGGGCGCGCCGCCCGATGTCACGGCGTCGAGCTTCAGGCCGCCGGCGTCGAGCACAAGGCTTTCGCGGCGGGCCACCTTGCCGACGGTGATGCGCTTGGTGGCACCGGCGCGTCCATAGGAGGCATGGACGAGATAGCTGCCGGGGTCGAGCTGGAACACGGCGGTACCGCCACGGGCGGACGCCACCATCGGCAGCCTGCCGTCGCTGGCCGGCTGCGGCTTGAAGACCCGCCAGACGATGCCGCGGGTAATGTCGGCTCCCTTGTCGGTCAACTGCGCCGACAGCGTGATCGCGCCGCCATTGCCCGGCGCCAGCGGTCCCTCGGTCTTCGGCGTCGCGTAGCTCGAAATGCCCGGCAGCTTGATGTCGCCGACATCGTTGGCATTCTGGGCCAGCGCGAAGGAAACCGGCACCGCGAACAACGCAGCGACGAGTGCGATCACGAAAAGGCGCAGGTACCCCTCAAACATGCCTTGCGTTGAAGCCCAAGGCGGTGGCAATTTCAAGGCCTAGGAGTGTGTTGCTTCCGCCAGCGGCTCCTTATCCGGCGCAAAACGCCACCGCCCGAGCCGCCCGATCTCCCGATGGCGTGCTTCAGCTGAAAATCGAATGCTTTCCAGGAGACTTGCGCCCATGGCGTCGCCGATCATCGACTTCCTGCTCACCCGCAATTCCGCGCCGATCCCGGATCTCAAGGAGCCGGCGCCGGGCGATGCCGAGATCGCAACGATGATCGCGGCGGCCTCGCGCGTTCCCGACCACGGCCGGCTCGAGCCCTGGCGTTTCATCCTTTATCGCGGCGAGGCGCGCATCGAGATCGGCAAGAAGCTGGCAGCGCTTGCCGAGCAGCGCGATGGGCCACTGCCCGAGGGCCGCCGCAACCAGGAACTGGCGCGCTTCTCGCGCGCACCGCTGGTGATCGGCGTCGTGTCGGTGCCGAAGGAGAACCCGAAGATCCCGCAGTGGGAGATGTTCCTGTCGGGCGGCATGGCGGCCATGAACCTGATGATAGCGGCCAACGCGCTGGGCTACGGCACCAACATGATCAGCAACTGGTATTCCGACGTCGCCGAGGGCAGGGCGATCCTCGGGCTCTCGCCGCAGGAGCGCGTCGTCGGCTTCGTCCATATCGGCTCCTATCGGGGGCCCGCTCCGGAACGGCCGCGGCCCGATCCGGCGAAGCTTTATGCCGATTACACCGGCCCCTGGGCCGGTTAGTCACGGCCCTGCGCGCTTGGGAGCCGCGGCCGTCGCAGCAGGATTACCGCGACGCGCGGTCATGACGGCGCGCACGAAGCCCGGTTCGCCGATCCGGATGCTGCCGTCGGGAAGGCCGAGGATGCGGTCGAGCGCTATCTCGTAAAGCCGCACCCGTTTCTCCAGGGCTTCGATGGCGACCTCCATATCGGCATCGCTGCCGCCGGCGAGCGCCTTGGCGGTGACGTCATGCGTCGCCAGGCCGAATTGCATGACGATGTCGGCCACACCTTCCGGATCGAAAGTGCGGAAGGCACCATCCTCGACGCCTTGCCTGATGATCTCCACCAGCACGGGTGAGAAGGACTTGCTGGCGGCCAGATTGATGCGGTGGAAAAGCACCAGGTTTTCCGGACGAAACAGCGTCTCGAACAGCGCCCATGCTTGCGGCGCGGTGTCGATCTTGGCCTGGCGAGACGTGGCCAGCAGGGCGTTCAGGCGTCCAAGCGGATCGAGGTTCGGATCTTTGACGATCTTCTGGACGCCGGCGAGCGCGTGTCTTGCGAAACGCTCCGCCAACGCCTCCAGCAGTGCCTCCTTGGAAGCGAAGTAGTGATAGAAGGCGCCTTTTGAGACGCCGGCCGCCGCAAT
The DNA here is from genome assembly GCF_053714275.1 of Mesorhizobium sp. Arg314. NCBI lineage: Bacteria > Pseudomonadati > Pseudomonadota > Alphaproteobacteria > Hyphomicrobiales > Phyllobacteriaceae > Mesorhizobium > Mesorhizobium sp. Arg314. Next base: position 71,038 of record NZ_JBSKBP010000020.1, read on the forward strand.
GACGTCGTTGAGGCTCGCTCTGTCGTAGCCATGCGTCAGGAACAGGGCCTGGGCATGGTCCAGCAGTTCTTCGCGCCTGAGTTCCGGGTGCCTGATGATGCGGGGCATGGCGAAACCTTGTGCATAGGCCGACCGTTCCCGTCCAGAGCGCAAGGCGTATCTTGAGAGCTCGACCGGTGGTCGGTATAATAGACCATCGGTCGGATTCGACCAAATTGCGGCTGAGCGAAATGCCATGGAAGGTTGGTCATGATCTCAAGATTGGTTCTCCAGACATTCGTGTGGTTCGGCTTCATGGGGGCGCTGCTTTTCGTGTCGGCCGGAACGCTGCGCTGGTCGGGAGCCTGGGTCTATCTGGTGTTGATGGTCGGACTCAGCCTGACGCTTGGCGTGACGCTCGCGCAGCGGGATCCCGGCTTGATGAATGAGCGGCTCAGCCCGCCAATCCAGAGGGGCCAGGCCGCGGCCGACAAGATCCTGCTTTCCATCCTGCTCATCGGCATTTTTGCTTGGCAGGTCCTGATGGGGCTCGACTTCCGCTTCGGCTGGTCGGCCGTTCCGCTATGGCTGCAAGTGGTTGGCGCGATCGTCCTGCTGTTCAGCATCTGGATCTGCTACCTGACGATGATGGAAAACAGCTTCGCGGCGCCCGTCGTGAAGATCCAGGACGAACGTGGCCAGAAGGTCATCACGACCGGGCCGTACGGCTACGTCCGTCATCCGATGTATGCGGGCGCTATTTTCTTCTTTGCCGGCACGGCGCTGCTGCTTGCTTCCTGGTGGGGATTGGCATCGGTGCTCGTCTTCATCGTCCTGCTTGGCATCCGCACCTTCATCGAGGAAAAGACCTTGCGGACCGGGCTGCAGGGTTATGACGACTACGCCGCGCGCGTCCGCTACAAACTGATCCCGATGGTCTGGTAGCGGGTCAGGCCGAACTGCCTGCCGCCCTGGCGCGGGCCAGCAGCCGCTCGGCCAGCCGCAGATGCGGCCGGTCGTACATCTTGCCACCGATGCCGACGACGCCCGGGTTTCCAGCCGCCGCGAAGGCGTCGACGATCGCCTGCGATTGCTCGACCGCTTCGGCGGATGGCGTGAATGCGGCGTTGATGACCGGCACCTGCGCCGGATGGATCGCCATCTTGCCGGTGAAGCCGTCGCGCTCGGCCTCGCGGCATTCCTTCTCGAAACCGGCCATGTCACGGAAGTCGGGAAAGACGGTGTCGATAGCCGCGACTTCGGCTGCGCCGGCCGCCAGAATGGTCATCGTACGCGCCAGGCGAAACACGTCGGTGTAGCGGCCGTTCTCGTCGCGGATCGCGCGCGCGCCGATCGCCGCCGACAAATCCTCCGCGCCCCAGGTCAGGCCGGCGAGCCGCGCGCTCGTGCCGGCATAGCTTGCCGCCGCCAGCACGCCCGCCGCGGTCTCGGTGACGATCGGCAGGATTTTGATGCCGCCGTCCGGCTGCCCGCTTTCGGCCTCATGCACCCGAAGCTTCGCCGCCAACTGCTGCACGTCCTGCCCACTGTTCGACTTGGGCAGCATGATGCCGTCGGGCTTCACCGGAACAAGAGCTGCGAGGTCGTCGTCGGTGAGGCCGGTGGAAAGGTCGTTGACCCGCACATAGATGGCGGAACTTGTCCGGCGCCTTTGGCTCGAGATGAAGTCCGCCGCGGTCGCGCGTGCGGCAACCTTGTTGGCGGCGGCAACGGAATCCTCGAGATCGACGATGACCACGTCGGCACCGGACCCGAATCCTTTTTCAAGCTTCCGCTCGGAATCGCCGGGCACGAACAGCAGCGAGCGCATCAGGCCGCCTTTTTCAGCATCATCGCCTGCCTGGTGCATTTGGCGACAAGGACGTCATTTTGATTGTAGGCGCGATGTTCGAACTCGACGATGCCGCGATCGGGTTTCGACTTGGACTCGCGCACGGAGACGACCGCCGTCTCGACCCGAATGGTGTCGCCGTGAAAGACGGGATGCGGGAAGGTGGTTTCCTTCATGCCGAGATTGGCGACAGTGGTGCCGACGGTGATGTCGTTCACCGAAATGCCGATCATCAGGCCGAGCGTGAACAGCGAATTGACCAGCGGCTTGCCCCACTCGGTCTTCGCGGCGAAGTCGAAATCGATGTGCAAAGGCTGTGGGTTAAGCGTCATCACCGAAAACAGCATGTTGTCGCTTTCGGTGACGGTCTTGCGCAGCGTGTGGCGGAAGACGTGGCCGACGACAAACTCTTCCAGGTAAAGCCCGGCCATGGTCGATCTCCTCCAATTCCTCTGCTTGATAGGCGTTGGTCGCGCCTCCATCAAGCCGGTTAAGAAACATGGTGAACCGTTCGTAAACCATTTCCGGCCTACGGTTTCCAGCGGGGCCGGGAACATTCGGGCAAAGGGCGCAGCTGGTCGGCATGGTTGTTTCGCACTTTCTAAAATGGATTGATACTGCGAGGGTTTCCGAGCGAGCCGCCGCCGCGAGCGCGCTGGCGCGCGCCTATATCAATTCCGATCTGCCGTTCGAGGATCGCTGCGCCGCCGAGGCGGCGCTCACGCTGCTTTTGGATGACGCTTCTGCCAAGGTGCGGCTGGCGCTCGCCGAGGCGCTGTCGATGAGCCATCAAGCGCCGCCGCAGGTGATCAGCGCTTTGGCCGCCGACCAGCCGGAAGTGGCGGCGCTGGTGCTGGCGCGTTCGCCGCTGCTAACCGATGCCGATCTGATCGAACGCGTCGCCTGCGGCCAGAAGGCGACGCAGAAGCTGATCGCCAACCGTCCGGTCGTCTCGATGTCGCTGGCGGCGGCAATCGCCGAGATCGGCGAGCCGGAAGCCTGTGCCGTGCTGGTCGGCAACAGCGGCGCAGAGATTGCTTCGTTGAGCTTTCGCCGCATGGCCGAGCGGCATGGCCATCTGCCGCTGGTGCGCGAGGCGCTGATTGCCGATCGGCGGCTGCCCGCCGACTGCCGGCACATGCTGCTGGTCAAGCTCGGCGAAACGCTGAAAGGTTCGCCGCTGGTGCTGGCGATGATGGGTGCCGCGCGCGCCGATCGCGTGATGCGCGACGCCTGCGTGAAGGCCTCGGTGACGCTGATCGAGGGGACGCGCATGGAAGAGCATGCAGCGCTGATCGAGCATCTGAGACTGCGCGGCGACCTTACTGCGAGCTTCATCATCCGCACCATCGCGCATGGCAAGGTCGACTTCTTCGGCTCGGCGCTGGTGGCGCTCGCCCAACAGTCCGAGCAGCGGGTGACGGCGCTTCTCGCCGGCGGGCATGACGTTGCGCTGCAGGCGCTGTTCCGCAGCGCCGGACTTGCACCTGCCACACATGCCATCATCCTGCGCGCGCTAAAGATCTGGCGCGAGGTCGCCAATGGCCGGCGTGTCGCCGGCGTGCAGGAAGTGAGCTGGCTGATGTTGAAGGAACTCGGCGGCCAATCCGCCGAGGGCGATCTTGCCGGGCTGGTGAAGTCGATCCATCTCGACGCCTTGCGCGAAAACGCGCGCGGCCATGCATTGGCCATCGCTGCGGCCTAGCCAGTTCGATGTGTCACGATGGCGTTGTACCTTGAAAATCTGGTACTATGTCTGAGTGATGGGCAATCTTTCCAAGATGCGAAGTGTTCCGGTCGAAATTCAACCTTTGATTGATGCGATCAAAGTCCGCTTGAATCCGGAGTCTATCTGGCTGTTCGGTAGCCGAGCGCGCGGAGACGGCCGTCCGGATAGCGACTGGGACATTCTCGTTGCCCTGCCAGATGATGCGGAGCCCGAATTGCTTGATCCGTTGGTAGCCTGGGCAATTAAGAACGAAATCGGTATTCCCGCTACAATCCTTTCCACGAAATCCGGCGAATTGGCAGCGAGCTGGGACTCAAAGAACACGATTGCGTATGACATTGCCCGAAACGGCTATCGGCTAGATGTCTGATCAGTGGACCATAGCCAGTGCCCTTCGGCTAGCGAACGGGTGCATCAGCGATGCACTTGTCCTGGCTGGCTCAGGTTCCCGCAATACTGCCTATCTGAGCGAGCAGGCGCTTGAGCAGGTTATTCGAGCCCTGGCAACATCCGAAGCCATTCACATCGAGCGTCATGACGCCATCAGTTGGATAAGGTGATAAGGCGATTTCCGGAAGGCAATGCGGAGAAACCTGCACTGAAATCTTTCTTGTGGCTGGAAGCCTATGCAACGACCTTTCGGTATCCGTCGCCGTCGGGGCGGATACCTCCGGCTCCGAATAAGCAAAAACTTCAAGAAGCTATCGATGGCATTTCAAAACTGATCGTGCGGGTTGCGAGCCACTTCGAGGTTGACCTCGCGGATGATACCAAGCCGGCCATGGTAGTCGCCCCGATGAGAAAGCCGCAGAGCTTGGATTAAGCTATCCCCGGCTTCTCGCAAAGAAATCCGGATAATCTTCCATCGCCGCGGCAATGATGCGCAGCGAGGCGGCGATCTGCAGCATTTCGAACCGATCGCTGCGCTCGGCGATGCTGGCCGCATAGTGCCGCGCCACGGCGATGGTCGCGGTCTGCGGCTCGCCTGGTCGTCTAAACAGCAATTCGCGCGCCAGGCCGCGCAGGAAATTGCCGACGGATTCGACTGTTTCGTGCGGGACGGCGGAGTTCAGTTGCGCGTGGCGCAGCCGCAGCACCTCCAGGCCGACGGTGACGGCGGCGATGCTGCCGCCAAGAATAGGGTCGCCCTTGCGGCCCGTCCGCTGCACCTGCGGCATCAATTGGTTGATCCGGTCATAGGCCAGGCTTTCGAAAGCGGAACGCCTGGGTATTCGTTCATGCAGGCAAAGCCGTGCCAGATCCTCGCGCATCGCCTGCGAGATGCGCTCTACGGTGACCCAGGGATCGGCAGGCAGCACGACGATGAAGACGCCGATGGCAATCAGGATGCCGACCAGGATCGAGGCCGAGCCAGCGAAGAACGGCCCGGGATCGTAGATCATCTGCTGATGCGGGCTGAGGAAGGCGAGGAAGTTGATGGCGAAAGCGGTGGCGACGCCGACATGGCGCGGATTGGCCATGCCGAGTGCTGCGGGCACCATGATCGGCACGACGAAGAGCGTGAACCAACCGAAGCCAGGCAGCGCCGGCAGCGCGACCTGGCCGACGAGGAACGCGAAGGGCAGCGCTATCAGTGTGCCGGTGAAGAAACCCCAGGCGGACTGCACCGGATCGGGGCGCGCCGCGAACAGGCTGGAGACGACGGCGACGAGAATGACGGTGCCGGCTGCTTCCGACCATTTGGTCGTCAACCAGAAGATTGCCACCAGCAACGTCGCGAGCGCGGCGCGCACGGCGTTGCGCCATGCGGCTTGATAATCGCGGTGGACGACCAGCGCCGGCTGGCTTCGCTCGTTCGATTTCCTGGAGATGGGCGAGCGAAGCGCGTCCAGCCCGCGCAAGACCTGCTTCAGCGCCTCGGCGAAATCGCCGGCAATGGTGAGGCGGGTGATGGTGCCAACCTTGTCTTCGCCGGTATCGTTGGGGCCGGTATCGTTAAGGCCGGTATCGTTTGGGCCCGCAAAGTTGGGCAGGGCAGGCATCTCCTTGGCCCTGCCCGCGATCGCGTCGAGGCGCGCCACCCAAGGGCCTGTGTCATCGAGCGCGCCAGGTGTCGCCGCCAGTTCGTCGACGAAAGCTTTCAAGTCACGGCGCATCGGGATGAGCGCTGCATTCTTGGGCGCGCGATGGCTGTGCAGTGTGCGCGCCGCCGAGAGCGCCCACAGAAGCTGACCGATCGTGCGCCTCAGCGGGTGGGCGCGGGTGGCGAAGCTCGGCGCTTCCAACCGAGCATAGGTACGCATTTCGGCGAGCGACTGGGCGTCGGTGATCAGTTTGCGCTGGAGCGCGGCAAGGCTTGCCGGATCGCCACTGGAAAAGGCGCCGCCGGCATATTCGGCCAGGTCGAGGATGCTGCGCTTCAGCCTGGAAATGATGGCATCGGCCGCGAGCTTCGGCAGGATCAGCCGGCTGGTGACGCCGGCGCAGACGATGCCAAGCACGATCTCGGCGCACCGCGCGATCGCCAGGTTGACGACAATATGCGGCTCTCCCAGGGCCGGCAGGCTGATGATCATGGCCGTATAGCCGGCAAGCGCGGCGCCATAGGCTTCGGGGTTGCGCAGCAATGACGAGACGAGCGTGCAGACGCCGATCCAGAGCGCCAGCACGGTGACCAGCAGCCAGGGATCGGCGCCGAACAGGGATGTAATGCCGACCGCGGCCAGGCCACCGGCCAGCGTGCCGAGCAGCCGGTAGAAGCCCTTTGCCAGCACCATGCCGGCCACTGGCTGCGCGACGATGAACACCGTCATCATCGCCCATTGCGGATGGTCGAGTTTCAACGCGTAGGCAACAAGCAGCGCGATCAGCCCCGCCGAAACCGTGCGCAGGGCGAAGATCCAGTCCGACCGGGTCGGCTGCGTCAGCCCGCGGAGCGGTGTCTCGACAAGTTCTTTCAACCGCGTCCAGGTCACAATCGTCTCCGTACCGGAGCTGTTATGGACCAGCAGGCGATCAGATATCCAGCACGTCCGTCTCGGCGAATTCGGCGCGCTCCTGGATGAAGCGGAAGCGCGCCTCGGGCTTGGTGCCCATCAGCGCGTCGACGGCATCCTTGGTGGCCTGCTCGGCGTCGCTCACATCGACCCTCAGAAGCGTGCGCTTCCTCGGATCCATCGTGGTCTCCTTGAGTTGCGAGGCCATCATTTCGCCCAGGCCCTTGAAGCGGCCGATCTCGACCTTGCCGCGTCCGGTGAACTCGGTGCGCAGCAGTTCGTCCTTGTGGGCATCGTCGCGGGCATAGCCGACCTTGCCGCCTTGCCGGATCGAATAGAGCGGCGGCACGGCCATGAAGAGATGGCCTCCGCGGATCAGGTTCGGCATCTCCTGATAGAAGAAGGTGATCAACAGCGAAGCGATATGCGCGCCATCGACGTCGGCGTCGGTCATGATGATCACGCGGTCGTAGCGCAGGTCCTCGTCGCGATACTTCGAGCGCGTGCCGCAGCCGAGCGCCTGGATCAGGTCGGAGATCTGCTGGTTGGCGGCAAGCTTGTCGTTGCCGGCGCTGGCGACGTTGAGGATCTTGCCGCGCAGCGGCAGCACAGCCTGGCTGGCGCGGTCGCGCGCTTGCTTGGCCGAGCCGCCGGCCGAGTCACCCTCGACGATGAAGATCTCGGCGCCGGCCGCGGCGTTTTGCGTGCAATCGGCGAGCTTGCCCGGAAGGCGCAGCTTGCGCACCGCGCTCTTGCGCGAGACTTCCTTCTCCTGGCGGCGCCGCACGCGCTCGTCGGCGCGTGCGATGACCCATTCCAGGAGCTTCGAGGCTTCCTGCGGATTGTCGGCCAGCCAGTGGTCGAACGGATCGCGCAGGGCGTTTTCGACGATGCGCATCGCCTCTATCGTCGCCAGCCTGTCCTTGGTCTGCCCGACGAATTCAGGCTCGCGGATGAACACCGACAACATGCCGGCGGCCGAGATCATCACGTCCTCGGTGGTGATGACCGAGGCGCGCTTGTTGCCGACGAGATCGGCGTAGGCGCGAAGTCCGCGCGTCAAGACGTTGCGGAAGCCGGCCTCATGCGTGCCGCCTTCGCCAGTAGGAATGGTGTTGCAGTAGGAGTTGAGGAAGCCATCGCCGCCGAACCATGTCACGGCCCATTCCAGCGAACCGTGGCCGCCCTGCTTGTCGCTCTTGCCGGCGAAAATCTCGCGCGTGACCTGGAACTCGTCGCCGAGCGTCGCCTTGAGATAATCCTTCAGGCCGCCGGGAAAGTGGAACTCGGCCTTGGCCGGCGTCTGGTCCTTTTCCTTGATCAGCGACGGATCGCAGGTCCAGCGGATCTCGACGCCGCCGAACAGATAGGCCTTCGAGCGCGTCATACGGTAGAGCCGGGCCGGCTCGAAGGCGGCGCCCTTGCCGAAAATCTGCTCGTCGGGATGGAAGCGCGTCCTGGTACCGCGGCGGTTGTGGACCTCGCCGAGATGCTCAAGACCGCTCACCGGGATGCCGCGCGAAAAACGCTGCCGGTAGAGCTGACGGCCGCGCGCGACTTCGACCTCGAGATGGTCGGACAACGCGTTGACGACGGAGACGCCGACGCCGTGCAGGCCGCCGGAGGTCTCATAGACCTTGGAATCGAACTTGCCGCCCGAATGCAGCGTCGTCATGATGACTTCGAGTGCCGGCTTCTTGAATTTCGGATGCGGATCGACCGGGATGCCGCGGCCGTTGTCGGTGACGGTCAGGAAGCCGTCGGCGGAAAGTTCGACGTCGATGAAGGTGGCGTGGCCGGCCACAGCTTCGTCCATCGAATTGTCGATGACCTCGGCGAACAGGTGATGCATCGCCTTGTCGTCGGTGCCGCCGATATACATGCCTGGACGGCGCCGCACCGGCTCAAGCCCTTCCAGCACCTCGATATCGGCGGCGCTATAGCTTTCGCTGCCGTCACGGGCGGCGCTCGAACGCTTCGCGGCCTGCACGAGCGGATCGGCGGGGCGCGACGGCGCGCGCACCGGCTGTGCCGGCTTTTCCATCTTGCCGAAGAGGTCGTTGCTGTCGTCCATGCTGGGCCTAGCGTCCGGTAATGCGAATCAGTCGCCGATACTGCCACGCTTTTGGCGGGCGAACGAGTTCCTGTTCCGTTCAGGGATCAAACTGTCTCTTATTCCAAAACCATTCGATAACCAAGCCGGCCGAAATAGGGCGAATCGGGCGCCGCGGGATTCCTGATTCTTTAACATTAACGCCTAGCGTGAGGCCCAACTAACAAAAGACCACGGGCGTCAGGGGTTTCGTTGTGAGGGGCAGGGCCATAACCATGATCGGCATCGCCGCCGTTTTCGGCGCGATCTCGATCTTTGCCGCGGATTTCTGGGTCAAAAGCCAGGCGAAGGCTGAGACCGAGACCAAGGTGGTCACTGTCGTCGCGCCGCAGCCGAAGGTTGAGTTCAAGACCATCGTGGTGGCTCAAGCGCCGCTGCGCTACGGCATGGAACTCGGACGCGCGCAACTCGCCGAGATCCCGTGGCCGCAGGATTCCCTGCCGCAAGGTGCCTTCCCGACCATCGACAAGCTGCTCGCCGACGGCAGCCGGGTCGTGCTGTCGCCGATCGAGGTCAACGAACCGGTGCTGCTCACCAAGCTGTCGGGGCCGAACGGCCGCGCCACCCTTTCCAACATGCTGTCGCCGGGAATGCGGGCCGTCACCATCCGCACCGATGAGATCGCCGGCGTTGGCGGCTTCGTCACGCCGGGAGATCGCGTCGACGTCGTTCTGACACGTGACGCGGGAGACATCCAGGAAGTGTCCAAGAATGCTCAAGGGGCTGCCGGCTCGACCGTCACCTCCGAGATCGTCGTCTCCGACGCCAAGGTGCTTTCGGTCGGACAGGGCGCCGACGAGCGCAAGACCGAGCCGCAGGTCGCCAATTCCGTGACCATCGAGGTGACCAACGAAGGCGCGCAGAAAGTGGCGCTTGCCCGTACCGTCGGCACCTTGTCGCTGTCCTTGCGTTCGGCAGCCGACGCCAGCGCCAGCAAAAGCGGACTCACGACCATCTCGTCTTTCGGCGGCTCGGTTGCCGCGAACGCGCAGGCAAGCGCAGCCTCGCTGGTCAAGGCGGTGACGAAGGAGTCCGACGAGCCGAAATTCAAGACGGTGATCGTGACGCGCGGCGACAAGGTCGAGGAATACAAGGTTCCTTCGCGGGAACCGCCGCAGGAATTGCAGCAATAGCCGGTGGGGACCGGCGGGACAGGTCAAGATGTTTGGGTTTGATGCATTTCGGACGACCGGAGGATGGCGCCCTCTTGGCGCGATCGCATTGGCGGTGTCGCTGGCAATGCTTGGCTTCGCCACGCAGGCAAGGGCGGACAATGACATCGTCTATGTCTCGGCGAACAAGAACGCCTCTATCAAGGTGGCCAAGGGCAAGCCGAAGACGATCATGACGAGCGCTGCCTTCTACCAGATCGTTATCGGCGACCCGGAGATAGCCAACGTCAACCCGCTGACCGACAAGTCCTTCTATGTGCTGGGCAACAACCTGGGCACCACCGGTATCGCCCTGTTCGACCAGAACAAGCAGCTTGTCGGCACCATCGACATCGAGGTGACGCTGGACACCGATCAGTTGGCCAGCACCATCCGCGCCAGCGTGCCCGACGCCAAGATCAAGGTCGGATCGGCAAACGGCCGCGTCGTGCTGTCGGGCGAGGCCGATGATGCTGTCGCCGCCGACAAGGCCAGCAAGATCGCGTCGCGCTTTTCCGGCAACGAGGAGGTCATCAACTCGGTCAACATCTCGTCGTCGCAGCAGGTGCAGCTCAACGTCCGCTTCGTCGAGATCAACCGCCAGGCCGGTCAGGATCTCGGCGTCAAATACGCTGCCAATTTCGCCTACGGCCTCGGCGGCCGTGACGTCGTCATCGATCCCGGAACGGTGACCGGGGCGGGCACCGGCGAGATCATCGGCCGGCTGTTGTCCAACGGCATTTCGATCGATATCGCCATCAAGGCGCTGGAAGAACGCGGTCTCGCTCGACGACTGGCCGAGCCGAACCTGATCGCCCGCTCGGGCCAGACGGCAAGCTTCCTTGCCGGCGGCGAGTTCCCGATCCCGGTTTCCGAGGACAACGGCAAGATCAGCGTCACCTACAAGAAGTACGGCGTCGGCCTGGATTTCACGCCGACCGTCCTCAAGGATGGGCTGGTCAGCCTGGATATTGCGCCGGAAGTGTCCTCGATCGACACTTCCGCCTCTATCCAAGTCAGCAGCGGCATTTCCATTCCGGCCTTTATCGTGCGCCGCGCCAGGACATCGGTCGACCTGAAGAACGGCCAGAGCTTCATGATCGCCGGTCTGCTGCAGTCGCAAAACGACATCACGACCTCGCGACTGCCGGGGCTCGGCAAGCTGCCGGTGCTGGGCTCGCTGTTCTCCTCGAAATCCTATCAGCGGCGCGAGACCGACCTGGTGATCATCGTCACGCCTTACCTGGTCAAGCCGGTCGACCCGTCGAAGAAGATGGTCGAGCCGACCGACGGGACGCGGCCGCCGAGCAACGCCGACTATTTCCTCAACAACACCGAGGAAGTGGACGCCTCGGCGCCGAAGCGTCCGGTGGCGCTGGCCGACGGCAGCGCCGCCCGCCCGGTGGCCGCCGCGACGTCCGGCCACTTCCTCGACCTGCCGAAGGACTAAGGCCATGCGCATCGCCCTTTGGACGGCTCTATTCCTGACCGGTTTCGTCAGTGGCTGCACCAGCGACGACTATGTGCGCACCGAAGGGGTGACGCCCGGGGTCGGCAACGCGCAGGCATCCAACACCGCCATGCAGATGGTCGATCCCTGGAGGTACGGTGTCCAGAACACCAGGCTCCTGGTGCCAGCCCAGCGTCCTGGTTCCGAGAGCGCTGCCGTGAGTGCGAAAGCCGGATCCGGGTCGGCGCCGCCGACATCATCATCAACGACATCGAATTGATGGGCTGACGACGATGGCATCTGGCACCAAGACCAAGAAGATCCTGCTCGTTTCCACCGACAGGGTGTTTGTGCAGGATACGCGCACGGCCTTCACCGCTTCCGAAGTCATCGAGCTTCTGACGGTCGAGAAAAGCATCAACGAGCTACGCGGCGAGATCCTCGAGGCGGATTTCGGCACGGTAATCGTCGACATGGATGCGGCGAAGCTCGAAGAGATCGAGTCGCTGCAGCGCGTCATGCGCCGGCTGGAGGGCAGCGTTCCGGTGGTCGTCGTGACCCAGGAATTCAACGCGGCGGCGGTGCGCATCCTGGTGCAGCTCAAGGTCGCCGATTTCCTGGTCAAGCCGATTACGACGGCCGATCTCGTGCGTTCCGTCATCCGTGCGCTGCAAGGGCCGGGGCGGGAAGAGAACACGGAATCGCAGATCTACACGTTCATGCCGGCCGCCGGTGGCGTCGGCACCACCACGCTCGCCCTGCAGACGGCCTTCCAACTGCATCATTCGGTGACGCGGGGTGCCTCGACCTGCGTGGTCGACCTCAATTTCCAGCAAGGCGCCTGCGCCGAATATCTCGACCTCGAGCCACGCTTCGACATCACCGAAATCGAGAACCAGCCGGAACGTCTCGACCGGCAACTGCTCGACGTGATGCTGTCCAAGCATGCGAGCGGGCTGTGCGTGCTTGCAGCGCCGACGCGTCCCTCGGACATGCGCTCGTTCAAGACCGATGTGGTGGTGCGCATGCTGGACCTCGTGGCGGCTTATTTCGACAATGTCGTCATCGACTTGCCGCGCACCTGGTTCCCCTGGACCGAGACGGTCCTGCTGGGTTCCAACAAGCTCTACATCGTCGCCGAGATGACGGTGCCTTGCCTGCGCCATACGCAGCGTCTCATCCAGGCCGTCTATGAGACGGCCGGCAAGGAAGTGAAGCCCAACGTCATCGTCAACCGCTTCGAGCAGAAGATGTTCGACAGCGGCATCAAGCAGGCCGATGTCCAGGACATACTCGGCGAGCATTTCGTCGGAGGCATCTCCAACAACTACCGGCTGGTGCGCGAGGCCGTCGACCGCGGCGTGCCGCTGCACGCCATCGACCCCAACGCCAATGTCGTCAACGATCTGAAGAAGATCATCCTGCCGGAGGAGGCCGTCCAGACCATGGTCAAGTCGAAGTCGCTGTTCGGCCTGGGCAAGGGCTTGCTGAAGAGGAAGGCAGGATGAGCAGCCGCTTTTCCAACCTGCAGACCCGCGACGTCCGTCCGCAGCGGACGCCGGAACCCTGGCCCGTCACGCACAACGCGGTAATCATCCCGACGACCCGCAAGCCAGCGCCGCCGAAGCCTGAAGCAGCGCCCGCAAAAAGCGCCAACAAGGTGCTCGATGCGCGCGTGCGTATCCATCGCATGCTGCTCGAAGAGATCAACCTCGTGGCGCTGGAGCGGCTACCCAAGGATGAGATGCGCCGGCAGGTGCATGAATTCGTCTCGGAAAAGACGCGCGAGGAGCGGATGGCGATCAATATCGCCGAGCTCGACGCACTGGTCGACGACATCGTCGACGAGATGGTGGGCCTCGGCCCGCTGGAGCCGCTGCTCAAGGACCCCGAGATCAACGATATCCTGATCAACGGCCACGAGAACTGCTTCGTCGAAAGGCGCGGCAAGCTGCAGCAGGTCCACATCCCATTCAAGGATGAGGCGCATCTTCTTCGAATCATTAATAAAATCGTCGCGGCGGTCGGCCGTCGCGTCGATGAATCGCAGCCGATGGTCGACGCCCGCATGCTCGACGGTTCGCGCTTCAACGCGGCGATCCGCCCGGTCGGCGTCGACGGCCCGCTGGTGTCGATCCGCAAATTCTCCAAAAACAAGCTCGGCCTGCACAAGCTGGTCGAATTCGGCGCCATCACCCAGAACATGGCCGAGGTGCTGGCGGCGGCGGTGCATGCCCGCAAGACCACGATCATCTCCGGCGGCACGGGCACCGGCAAGACGACGATGCTCAACGCTTTGTCGGCTTTCATTCCGGAAGACGAGCGCCTGATCACCATCGAGGATGCGGCCGAGCTGCAATTGCAGCAGCCGCATGTCGCGCGCATGGAAACGCGCCCCGCCAACATCGAGGGCCACGGCGAATTGAAGCAGCGCGACCTGGTCAAGAACGCGCTGCGCATGCGTCCCGACCGCGTCATCCTCGGCGAGTGTCGCGGCGAGGAAGCTTTCGACATGCTGCAGGCGATGAACACCGGCCATGAAGGCTCGATGGCAACCATCCACGCCAACACGCCGCGTGACGCCATCTCGCGCCTGGAACAGATGCTCGGCATGACCGGCATGCCGATGACGGTGCAGTCGATCCGCAGCCAGATTTCCAGCGCTATCGACATCATCGTCCAGCTGACGCGCCTTTCCGACGGCAAGCGCAAGGTGACCAGCGTCGCCGAGGTGACCGGCATGGAAGGCGACGTCATCCAGATGCAGGAGATATTCCGCTTCGTGCGCACCGGCATGGAGGCGGACGGAAAGATCCTCGGTCACTTCGAGGCGACCGGCATCCGTCCACGCTTCCTCGAGGACCTGCGCAACATGGGCATCGAATTCCCGGGTAAGTATTTCGAACCCGGCCGGCCGCAGGACTAGGCCGGTGTTGGAGGGTTTCAGCCCAATCTACGTCGTCTACGCGGCAGCGGCGCTCACCGGCATCATGATCGCCGAGGGCTGCTATCTGCTCTATGCCGGGCGCAGCGACAAGCGCGCGGCGATCAACCGCCGCATGAAGCTTGCAGAAAACAAGATCAGCCAGGAGCAGGTGCTGATCCAACTGCGCAAGGAGCGCGGGATCGACGGCGGTGGCTCCATCTTTTCCCTCGACCGCTTCCGCGCCCTGCGCACGCAATCCGGCATGACCACGCCGCTGTCGAGATTCCTGATGATCACATCGGGGATCGCTCTTGCGCTGGCGCTCGTGGCGATCTGGAAGGGCTTGCCGCTCTTGTTCGGCCTGATCCTGCATATCGTGTTGTTGCCGGTGCTGCCGGTGATGGCGATGCGCTTCATGCGCAAGCGCCGGCACAAGCGTTTCGGGATGCAATTGCCTGAGGCGCTGGAGCTGATCACGCGCGGCCTGAAGGCCGGCCATCCGGTGCCGGTGGCGATTGCCATGGTGTCGCGCGAGATGGCTGATCCGATCGGCACCGAGTTCGGCGTTATCGCCGATGAGGTGACCTATGGCTCCGATCTGGTTTCGGCGCTGAACAACCTGTTCGACCGGGTGGGCCACGAGGACCTGCCGCTGTTCGTCACGGCGGTGTCGATCCAGAACAGTTCGGGCGGCAATCTGCGCGAGATCCTCGACGGCCTGTCCACAACGATCCGCGATCGCGGCAAGCTGCGCCGCAAGGTACGCTCCATTTCGACGGAAGGGCGCATGTCGGCTTACATCCTGACCGCGGTGCCGGTGCTTCTGTTCACCGCCATCATGGTGCTGATGCCGCAGTTTTACCAAGATGTCTGGGGCGTGCCGAAGACCTGGTACATGCTGAGCGGCTCCATCATCTGGCTGCTGCTCGGCAACGCCATCATGTTCAAGATGTCGAATTTCAGGTTCTGAGATGGAAGACATCATTCGCTTCCTCGCCTCCCTCGCGCCGACCTCGCCGATGCCGGTTGCCGTGCTGCTTCTGGTGCTGGGCGGCGGCGCTGTCGCCTGGCCGCTGGTGCTCGCCAAGGGCGATCGCAGCGAGGTCAAGCGCCGGCTGAAGGTAGAGGCAACGCAGCCGGTCGAGCAGGCGGAGCCTAAGCCCAAGAAGAACACCAGTGCCGTGCGCGAGAAGGCGGTGAAACGGGCGCAGGAATTCTATGCCAAGAGTGACCCGGAAAATGTCGCGCGGCTGCGCATGAAGCTCATCCAGGCCGGCTATATGGAGCCGCGCGCCGTCGGCATGTTCTTCCTGATCCGTTTCGCCACCTTGGTCGGCGCGGCGCTTGGCGCGTTCCTGGTCAATCATTGGGCGGCGAGCGCCGAGTCGACCATGACCAGCCGCTGGACCTTCATTATCCTGTCGGGGGCCGGCGGCTATTTCCTGCCGGGTCTGGTGCTGACGCAGAAGATTAGGGAAAAGATGCGCGAATACCGCAACGGTTTTCCCGATTTCATGGATCTGATGATCGTCTGCTCCGATGCCGGCATGAGCATGGAGGCAGGCATCGAGCGCGTTTCCAAAGAGCTTGCCAGAAGCTATCCGTCGCTCAGTCAGAACCTGATCCTGGTGTCGCTGGAATTGCGGGCCGGGCGCAGCCTAGACGATGCGCTGAAAGCGCTCGCCGACCGCCTCAGCCTCGACGAGGTGCGCTCCTTCGCCACGCTGCTGCAGCAATCCAAGGAGCTCGGCACCAGCCTGTCGGGCTCGCTGCGCGTCTTCTCCGATGAAATGCGGCACAAGCGCATGTCGCTGGCCGAGGAGAAGGCGCATGCCTTGCCGGCCAAGATGTCGGTTCCGGTGACGGTCTGCATCCTGCCGGTGGTGCTGATGATCGCCATCATACCGATCATCGTGAAGCTGACGGCACACTGAGGATTCAGGTGAGGCCGGTCCGCAGACGGCGGCTTCCTGCGCTGCCGGCCTTCGCCGGCCGAAGCCCTCATGAGTGTCTCCGCCCTGTGAAGGCTACGGCCGGCGTAGGCCGGTTTTCGGAATCCACCGTTTTCGACTCGGCCCGACCTAAATCCAGGCGGCACGTCAGGGCACTGATGCTTGGTTAATACACCCTTGGCGGGCAACCAAAATTTAGCTGCATTTCGGCACCGAAGCTTAATCGCTCCCCTGTATGGTCTTTTCCTGAAGAACGACCCGGCAAATCGGGCGATGGGGCAGGGGCATGCGTCAGAGACTTCCCAGGGCAGCGGCGGCGTTGGCGGCCGTCTTGATGATTACCGGCTGTACGACCAACAACAACGTCGACACAACCAAGACCACAGCGATCCAGCCGGTGGCCAAGGACGTCAGCGCCAACGACCTCGTCGAAGGCAAGGCGCAGTTCCGCGAAGCGAATTTCGGCCTTGCCGAACAGCATTTCCGCAAGGCGGTCGAACTCAAATCCGACAATGCCGAAGCCTGGATGGGGCTTGCCGCGTCCTATGACGAGCTCGGCCGTTTCGACTTCGCCGATCGCGCCTATGCGCAGCTTCTGAAGGTCGCCGGGCGCAAGCCGCAGATCGTCAACAATATGGGGTATTCGCAGCTTCTGCGCGGCAACAAGAAGAGGGCAAGGGTCCTGCTGCTCGAAGCCAAGGCTGCGATGGCCGACCAGACCGTGGTCAATGCCAACCTGGCCCTGCTGAACAAGAGCTAGAGCCTTTCGGGCTTGAAACGCTCCGCCCGAATTCACCGGCCGCCGGTCGAACGCCGTTTCTGCGAAACGGGACGAGTTCCACCGATACAATTTCCCGGCGAGTGTCGTTTTTTCGCGCGGATCGCCTCACGCTCGTGGAAAGAACTGTTTCAATATAAACCAAAAATTTCTAGTCTTCGTGCCTGTCATGTTCAGTAGTGGATGCTTTGTAAACCTTGTCGGAAGGTTGGGTGGAAAGGTTAGCTGAAAACGGTATCTGCGGGCTGCCGTTAACCTAGAATGCAGCGTAACTGACGGCTCCCAAGAGGCTGCGGCTCAATGTTGGATTTCAGTTCGCTCCTGCTCGCGGCAGCGTTGTCTGGCGCATGCCTAAGCGTCACTCTGTTTGCGATCTGGTTCACCGCGCCGCGGGCGCGTTTCGTCCTGACGGTTGCCTGCGGCATGCTCGTGCTCGTTGCGCATGTCGTCCTGTTCTGGCGTTACACCAAGGACGCCGGCCCCTGGCTCTGCCAGTTCGTGCTTGCGCTGCTCAGCCTCGGTTTTCTGGTCATCTGCCTGTCGGCCATGCAGTATCTCGGTTTTCGCGACTACCGTCGCGCAACCGTACCGACGCTGGCTGCGATGGCCGCCTGCGCGATCGTCACTTATCTCGGTTTCGATGGCATCGGCTTCCAGATCACTTACGCGGCCGTGACGGCGCTGCTCGCGGCGATCGGAACGATGTTCTGGATGAAAGGCGATCATGACCGCCGCATCCTGCTGGTCGTCTCCTTCCTCAGCGGAGCCTGCGGCATATCCTTCGCGCTGTGTGGCCTGGTGCTGCTCGTCCAGGGGCAATGGGTGCTTGGCGCCGCGCCCGACAACTGGGCGGAGCGGTTGAACACCGTCATCGCGGTCGCCTGCATGACCGGCCTCGGCGCGCTGACGCTCTCGCTGCACCATCTGCAGGCGCAGATCGAGCTCAAGGCCGAGACGATGACCGATCCGCTGACCGGCCTGATGAACCGCAGGGCGCTCAACGAGCTCTATGGCGATCGCAGCTTCGGTCCGTTCATGGCGATCGCGATGTTCGACCTCGATCATTTCAAGACGACCAACGACGTCTTCGGCCATCCCGTCGGCGATCAGGTTCTTTGCCGTTTCGCAGCGGTGATCAACAAGTACGGCAGGGCGGGTGTCGACGCTTTCCGGCTCGGCGGCGAGGAATTCGCGCTCGTCATGTCGCGCGTGACCCCGGAAAAGGCGCATGACATGGCAAGCCGGATCGGCGTCGCTTTCGGCACCGAGATCGTTGCGACCCATCGTGGCCCGCTGCGCAGCAGCGTCAGTGGCGGCATGGGATTTGGCGGCGCCGACGGCCGGACCCTCGACGAGGTGTTGGCGCAAGCCGACGCGGCGCTTTACGCGGCCAAGCGCGCCGGGCGCAACCGCGTCATCGCCCAGGAGAAAACGGGCCAGCCCGATGCAGGGCCGGCCCTGAAAACCGCCTGAACAAACGCCAGAGCAATTCCAGGAAAAGTGTGAAACGGCTTTCCGTCCGGAATTGCGACAAAAGGGATAGAGCGGTTCGCCGTTTCCGTGAAACGATGAACCGCTCTAGCCTCTACTCCGCGGCGCCGAGATATTCCGACAGCGGCGGGCACGAGCAGACGAGGTTGCGGTCGCCGGCGACATTGTCGATGCGCGACACCGGCGGCCAGTATTTTGCCGAAAGATCCGCATCGCCCGCCGGATAGGCCGCCTCCAGCCGCGAATAGGGATGGGTCCATGTGCCTGCCAGTGCTTCCGCCGCGGTGTGCGGGGCGTTGACCAGCGGGTTGTCGTTGGACGGCCACTCGCCCTTGGCCACTTTCGCCGCTTCGCCGGCGATGGCGATCATCGCCTCGCAGAAGCGGTCGAGCTCGCGCTTGGGCTCGGACTCGGTCGGCTCGACCATCAATGTTCCGGCAACCGGAAACGACATGGTCGGTGCATGGAAGCCGTAGTCGATCAGGCGCTTGGCGATGTCGTCGACGCTGATGCCGGCGCTTTCCTTGAGCACGCGGGTGTCGAGGATGCACTCATGCGCGATGCGGTCGCTCCTGCCCTTGTAGAGGAGCGGGAAATGCGGCGCGAGCCGCGTCGCGACATAGTTGGCCGAAACAATTGCCGTCTCGGTCGCCTGCTTCAGGCCCGAGCCACCCATCATGCGGATATACATCCAGGTGATCGGCAGGATGGAGGCGCTGCCGAAAGGCGCCGCCGCCACGGCATGCGACGAACCTTCCGAGACATGGCCCGGCAGATAGGGCTTGAGATGCGCCCTGACGCCGATCGGGCCGACGCCCGGGCCGCCACCACCATGCGGGATGCAGAAGGTCTTGTGCAGATTCATGTGACAGACGTCGGCGCCGATGTCGCCGGGGCGGGCGAGACCGACCAGGGCGTTGAGATTGGCGCCGTCGAAATAGACCTGGCCGCCATGCTCGTGGATCAGCGCGCAGAGATGGCGCGCGCCTTCCTCATAGACGCCATGCGTCGAGGGGTAGGTGAACATCAACGCCGCGAGGTTCCTGGAGTGCTCGTTGGCCTTGGCGCGCAGATCGTCAATGTCGATATTGCCGTCGTCCAGGCAACGCACAACGACGACAGTCATGCCGGCCATCGCAGCGCTCGCCGGATTGGTGCCATGCGCGGAAGACGGGATCAGGCAGATGGTGCGGTGGCCTTCACCGCGCGCACGGTGATAGGCGCGGATGGCGAGCAGGCCGGCATATTCGCCCTGGCTGCCGGCATTGGGCTGCAGGCTGACGGCGTCGAAACCAGTGATCTCCGACAGCCAGGCCTCCAGGTCGCCGGCCATCGCGCAGTAGCCCTGCGAATGACCGGCCGGCGCGAAGGGGTGCAGATTGGCGACGCTCGGCCAGCTCACCGGCATCATTTCGGCGGCGGCATTGAGCTTCATGGTGCAGGATCCGAGCGGGATCATGGTGCGGTCGAGCGCCAGGTCCTTGTCGGCCAGCCGGCGCAGGAAGCGCATCATCGCGGTTTCGGAGTGGTTCTCGTGAAAGACCGGCTGCGTCAGGAACTCCTTGCCGCGCGGCTTGCCGGGCATCGAACCGCGTTCCGCGCCCGGCTTGGCACCGAAGAGGCCGGCGATCGCCTCGAGATCGGCTTCCGTCGAGGTCTCGTCGAAGGCGATGCCGACATGGTCGGCATCGATGACGCGCAGCAGCCGGCCGGTCTTTTCGGCCGCTTGCGCGAGCGAAGCGGCCTTGCCCTTCACCTCGGCCGTCACCGTATCGAAGCGGCTGGCGCCGAGCACGGAAACGCCTGCGGCCTCAAGACCAGAAGCGAGGCGGTCGGCGAGCCCGTGAATATGGCCGGCAATCGCCTGCAGGCCGGCGGGGCCGTGCCAGATCGCATAGGCAGTCGCCATGTTGGCCAGCAGCGCCTGCGCCGTGCAGATGTTGGAGGTGGCTTTGTCGCGGCGGATATGCTGCTCGCGCGTCTGCAGCGCTAGCCTGAAGCCGGGGCGGCCCTTGGTGTCCGTGGACTGGCCGACGAGGCGGCCGGGCATCAGACGGGTCAGCTTGTCGGAGACGGCGCAATAGGCGGCGTGCGGACCGCCGAAGCCCATCGGCACGCCGAAGCGCTGCATCGGGCCGACGGCGATGTCGGCGCCACGTGCTGCCGGAGCCTCGGTCAGGGTGAGCGCCAGCGGGTCGGCGATGAACACGACCAGGGCGCCGGCGGCGCGGGCCTTTTCGATCGCAGCTTTGTGGTCGCCATAGACGCCGAAGGTGTCCGGCCAGGAGACGAGCAGGGCAGCTGTGTTGTCGTCGATCGTCTCGCCGTCGACCTCGATGCCGAGCGGTTCGGCGCGGGTGCGCACGACATCGAGTGTCTGCGGATGCGGCGTGCCGGCAAGCGCGACCTTGGTGCGCTTGTCGCGGTGGTGGCGCAGCGCAATGCCGACAGCTTCGGCGACGGCGGTGGCTTCATCGAGCAGCGAGGCCGACGCCACCGGCAGGCCGGTGAGCTCGGTGACCAAAGTCTGGAAGTTGAACAGCATTTCCAGCCGGCCCTGGCTGATCTCGGCCTGGTAGGGCGTGTAGGCCGTGTACCAGGCCGGGTTTTCGAACAGGTTGCGCTGGATGACCGGCGGCACGAAGACGCCATGATAGCCGGCGCCGATGAAGCTCTTCAGCACCGTGTTCTTCGCCATGAGCGCCGACAATTCCGCCAGCGCTTCCGCTTCGCTTGCCCGAGCGGGCAGGTTGAGCGGCAGGTCGAGGCGGATCGACCGCGGCACAGCCTGGCTGATCAGCGTCTCGACGGATGGAACGCCGATGGTGGCGAGCATTGCCCTGACGTCGCTGACGCCGGGGCCGATATGGCGGGCGGAGAAGGGAATAGGTGCTGCGGTCATTTCCGAAATCCTGATATCAGCCGATATGGGCTTTGTAGGCGGCCTCATCCATGAGGCTGTCGAGTTGGCTTTCGTTGGAAAGCTTCATCTTCCAGAGCCAGCCGTCGCCGGTCGCCGCCGAATTGACCAGCGAGGGGTCGGCGGACAGTGTGGCGTTGGCCTCGGTGATCTCGCCGTCGACCGGCGCGTAGACGTCCGATGCCGCCTTGACGGATTCGACGACGACGGCGGTGTCGCCCTTGGCGAGCTTGCGGCCGATTTCCGGCAGTTCAACGAAGACGAGATCGCCAAGCTGCTCCTGCGCATAGTCGGTAATGCCGACAGTGGCGACGCCGCCCTCGACGCGGAGCCATTCATGATCTTGCGTGAAATAGGTCTTTGCCATCTGGAAAATCATCCTTTGCGGTAGCGATGTGGGGTGAAGGGCAGGGCAGCGATGTCGACGGGAATTTTCGTCCCGCGGACGTCGGCGAAGAGTTTCGTGCCGGCCTTGGCCAGCGGGGTGTTGACGTAGCCCATGGCGACCGGGTGCCCGGTAGAAGGGCCGAAGCCGCCGGAGGTGACGTGGCCGGCCGGATGGCCGTCGGCATCGATGAGCGCCGCGCCGGCGCGCACCGGCTGGCGCCCGTCGGGCTTCAGGCCAACGCGCTTCTGCGGCGGCCCGCGCTCGAGGATCGAGCGCAGCGCGTCGGCGCCGATGAAATGGCCGGCGGCGCGGACTTCCTTGGAGATTGCCCACATCAGTCCGGCGCTTGCGGGATCGATCTCCGGCGTCAGGTCCTGGCCATGCAGGCAGAGCCCGGCCTCGAGACGCAGGCTGTCGCGGGCGGCAAGGCCGATCCAATGCACGCGCTCGTCTTCCAGGAGTTTGGCCACGAGATCGCGGGCTTCCGCTTCCGGCAAGCCGGTCTCGAAGCCGTCCTCGCCAGTGTAGCCGGAGCGGCTCATGAACCAGTTTTGCCGCGGTTCGATGCCGTGCATGAAGAGCAGCGAGCCGGTCTCGATGCCCGCGCGGGACAGGGCGGCCCATGCCTCGGGACCCTGGATGGCCAGGAAAACCCGGTCGAGCGGTTCCACGCTGGCGTCGAAATCCCCGGCCAGCGCGCGAAGATGCTTTTCGTCCTCGACGGCGTTGCCGGCGTTGGCCACCACCATGAACCGGTCGTCGCCGAGGCGCGTGACGATCAGGTCGTCGATGATGCCGGCCGCCTCGTTGAGGAAGAAGGTGTATTTGGACTGCGAGATTTCCAGCGCGCCGGCGTCAAGCGGGCAGGCGCGGTTCAGCAGCGCCGCGGCGCCCGGACCGCTGACCGCGAACAGCTTCATATGCGAGATGTCGAACAGGCCGGCATGCTCGCGCGCGTGCAGGTGCTCCTTCATCACGCCGGGTGGATAGGTGAGCGGCATCGACCAGCCGGCGAAGGCGCCGAAACGCGCGCCAGCGGCCTGATGCAAATCCTCGAGGGATAGGTGCTTGGTGTCTTCGCCTGTCATGTCTTCTCCAGAGTCGCACGCGATCGACCGCCATTGGCGGCCTATTCGGTGCCCCTCTGTCTGAAGCCTGAGAGACTCGCGCCCCGTAACTCTGTCGGCAGCGCTTACACCTTCGGCGCGGGAAGATTCCCGACTTTCCAGAGTTGTCTTTCCCGTCTACGGTTCTTTTGCCTGAGAGATTTCGGGCGATTTCCCCTTCGGCGACAGCTTGCGCTGCTCTCTCCCGCAAACAGGTAGGACTCAGTCGCCTGAGCCCTCGACGCGCCATCCATAGCCCGTCGGCGACACCTTGTCACCTCCCTGCGACATCTAAAGGTGCGTCGATATTCAGGTGATGCCGGTCTGCAAATGACGGCTTCCTGGGCTTTCGGCCTTCGCCGGCCGAAGCCCTCACAAGTGTCTCCGTCTATGAAGGCTACGGCCGGCGCAGGCCGGTTGTCGGAAACCACCCAGTTTGGTCGCTGCGGGCCCGTCTTCGACTCCGACCCGGCCCGACCTCAATCTCAACACACCTAAAGCGCGCCGCGCCGGCAAGCCTTCGCTAACCACGCCATTTGCCGGTTTCTCAAGATACTTCTGATATGCCTGTCCAAACGACGCATAAAGTTCCCCGGCAGCGGGCGACGGGCAGGGACGGCAAATGGGCGAATTGATCATGAGCGCTCCAGTCGCGGGGCTGATCTCGAAGAACAAGATCACGGCCGAGGACGTGACGATGCTGCGGCGCGAGGTTTTCGCGGACGGCGTGGTGAGCCGCGGCGAGGCGGAGGCGCTGTTCGCGCTCGACGAGACGGCGCGCGACAAGTGCGGCGAATGGGCACCGTTCTTCGTCGAGGCGGTGACCGACTACATCGTCCGCCAGGAAAAGCCGGAAGGCTATATTTCTGAAGAGAACGCTGCCTGGCTGGTCCGCACGATCTCGCGCGACGGCATGGTCGACAGCCGCACCGAGCTCGAGCTGATGGTGCATGTGCTGGAGGAAGCGAAATCCTCGCCGGGACAGCTTTCGGCCTATGCGCTGGAGCAGGTCGCGCATGCGGTGCTCGACGGCAAGGGGCCGCTGATGCATGGCGGCAGCCTGGTTCCCGGCCATATCGCCAAGGCCGAGGTCGATCTCTTGCGCCGCATCCTTTATGCCTTTGGCGGCGACGGCAACATCGCCATCAGCAAGGCCGAGGCAGAGGTCCTGTTCAGGATCAACGACCGGACAGCAGCCGCCGACAACGATCCGTCCTGGAACGACCTCTTCGTCAAGGCGATCGCCAACTATGTCATGTGCTCGGCCGGCTACGAGCCGCCGACGCGCGAGGCGGCGCTGCGCCACGAAAATTTCCTCGATGAAGCGGCGCCGACGCTCGGCGGTTTCTTCAACCGCATGGTCTCGGGCGGGTTCGGTGCGATCCTCGAAGCCTTTCATTCGCCCGGCGACATCGAGGCCGAATGGGAAGCCAGGAATCGGGCCACCGAGGCGCTTGCCCGTCGCGCCGAGACGATCGACGCCGACGAGGCAAAATGGCTGGCCGAGCACGTCGGTGGCGGCCAGCGGCCGCTGCGCGACAACGAACGTGCGCTGCTGACGCTGATCAAGCACGCTTCGCCGGAAATTCATCCGGCGCTCAAGCCGCTGCTGGATAAGGTTGCTTAGACGGCTAACGTCCTGCAAAAAATGACATTGGAATGGCCTTCCGGCCATCCAGCGAGTTCGGCCATACGCTTGAAGCCCGCCTTCTCGTAGAGGCCCGGCGCCTGGAAATTGTGCGTTGAAACCCAGATGCGCCAGACACCCCGCGCGGCTGCCTCCGCGACAAAGGCATCGAGCAGCTTTCTGCCGTGGCCAAGGCCTCGGTGGGCCCTGTCGACCCACATCAGCTCGAGCTCTGCGATGCCGGCCCACGAGTAGCCGGCAGCAATGCCAATAGCATGATCGGCTGCGTCCCGCAGGGCAAAGACGAGGGCACGGTCGTCGTCACGGCCGGTCAGCCCACGGTTGTCTCTGTTAAGACGCTCCTCGATGGCGTCGAGTTCGCCTGCCGCCAGATCGTGCTCGGCCTTCAGGCCAGGGATCATCAAATCCCGCCATACCAGTCGTAGCCATTGTCTTCCCAATAGCCGCCGCGGCCGCCGCCGACATTGGCGAAGCTGTCGACCAGCTCGATCTTGTAGATATATTTGGGCATCTTGTAGCCGAGCTGGCGCTCGACGCGCACGCGCAGCGGCGCGCCGTTCTCGACCGGCAGCGGCTTGCCGTTGAGGCCATAGGCCAGGATCGTCTGCGGATGGCGGGCGTCGATCAGGTCGATGGTGCCGTAATATTTGATATCGCCGGACAGGCTTTGCTCGATCGTGTCGAGGCAGTGGAACATGACGTAGCGGGCCTGCGGCTTCACCACCGCCTGGTCGAGTACCAGCGACAGCGGCGTGCCGGTCCATTTGGCAATGCAGCTCCAGCCTTCGACGCAGTCGTGGCGCGTGATCTGGGTGCGGCTCGGCATGTTCTGGAGCTCTTCGCGGGTCAGCGACAGCGGCTTTTCGACAAGACCTGAAACCTCCAGGCGCCAGTCGGCGAAATTGTTGGCGAGCAGACCCTTGTAGGTGTCGTCGTCGGGCGCTGTGACGCCGTTCGGCCGCTGCGGCTGGCGGATGTCGGCCTCGGTGAATTCCGGCGCCAGCGCGTCGCGACCGGCGAGCAGGCGCTGCGCGCGCCAGGTCAGGCCGTTGGCGTTTTCGAGGAAGCCGCGCAAGCCGCCGCCGATGCCGAGGCCGCTGTCGAAGGCATCGCAACCCGACAGCGCGATGCCGGACAGTCCGAGGCTGCTGGCGGTCAAGAATTTACGGCGACTGATCTGGAATTTTGCCATGTCAGACGCTCCTCTCGGTTGGCTGGTCGTGCTTTGCAGGCGGGTCGGTGCGGTACCAGCCGGTGATGATCGAACGCAGTTCGTTGATCGGGCCGGCGGCGAGGATCATCAGTATGTGGATGAGGAAGAAGAGGACGAGCAGCACCATCACCGAGAAGTGGATGGTGCGCGCCGTCTGCCGGCCGCCGAGGATTTCGTTGAGCCAGGGCAGCACCGAATTCATGCTCGGCGACATGGCCAGGCCGGTGACGATCATCAGTGGCAGAAGCACGAAGAGCACGCCGCCATAAGCCATCTTCTGCAGCGTGTTGTATTCGCGCGTATGATGGAACTTCAGCTTCGCATGGTCGACGATGTCGCGCGGCAGCTTGCGCAGATCAGAGAGGCGAGGGGCGAGGTCGCGGCGGATATGGCCGTTGATGAGGCCGGATATCAGCCAAATCAGCAGTGTTGCGCTGAGCACCCAGGCGAAAAAGAAATGCACCACGCGCGCGGTGCCGAGATCGTAATAGGAGGGAATTGTGGCCCAGGCCGGAAAGGCGCGCTGCGTCTCCTGTCCCGGCGGACCCGACCAGCCGAGCACGCCCGTGGTGTCGAAGCGATGGCCGAAGATTGCGGTGAAACCGCGCGATCCGTTCGCGGTGTTCTCGGCGCCGATCTGGAGAATGGTGTTGTTGAACTCGAAGCCGGACTGCTTGCCGATATAGAGCTGCGGCCGCGCGTTGAAGATCTGCAGGCCGGAAAGCAGCATGAAGAAGAGCGAGAAGGCCCAGATCCAGTGGGTCAGCCGCGTCCAGCGCGATTGCCGATAGATGAGGGTCGTGTCCTTGCCGTCCAGCTTGGGGGCGGACTGGTTGTTGGCGACATTGTCCATCTTGCCTCCGGCCGCCTCACGCAAGCGGCTTCTCAGATCATTGTCTCCCTCTCAATACGCCGCCGCGCAAGGTAATGTTTCATGCGATCACGGATTTATTACGGAGCGCCCAGGCTGACCGCGAGATTGACCGCCGCGGCAACGATCACGGTGTTGAAGAAAAAGGTCAGGATCGAATGGACGAGCACGACCAGGCGCATCTGCGAGGTGGTGATGGCCGTGTCGGCGGTCTGCGCCGTCATGCCGATCACGGCCGCGAAATAAAGGAAATCCCAGCCTTCCGGCCGCTTGCCGCCGGGAAAATCGAGGCCGCCGACCGGCATTCTCCTCTGGGTCTTGTCGTCGATCTCGGCGCCATCCTTCCAATAGACATGCGCGTAGTGCAGCGACGCCATGGCATGGATGGTGAACCATCCGAGCGGGATCGAGAGCATGGCGAAGGCGAGTTGCAGGGGATGCGCTGCGTCCTTTCGGTTGATGAGCAGGAACAGCGAGACGATGGCCGCACCGACGACAAAGAGCGTCACGGCAAAAATCAGAAATACCGGCAGGTCGGTCGCGCGTGCGTTCTTGCTGAGATAGCGGCCGGTAAGGCTCGGCATCAGGGCCAGCACCAGCGCGATATAGCTCACAAAGAACACATTGGCGCCGATGGAGTAGGGGAGCGGCGCGCGCAGCAACAAGGCTGCGAGCAGCGCGACGATGCCGATGGCCGCGGCCAGGGCGAACTGCATGTGCCGATGCATCGGCGTCTTGAGGGATGTATCGTCACCCAAGGCCCGGCCTCCTGAAAGGCGTTCGGATCAGTCCGGTGTGACGGATTTCAAGGCACGCCGCAAGATGCGGTCGAGCTCGCCGAGGAACTGCGACCTGTCCTTCGGCGTGAAGGAGGCATTGAAGCCCCGGCTTTCGCCGGTCTCGCGCAGATGCTGCTTCAAATCGCGCATCGCCACCGCCATGCCGATCGTTTCGGTCGTAAAGGGGCGGCCGGTAGGCCCCAGAACATGCGCGCCGAGAGCCACCGTGCGCGCGGCCAGCGGGATGTCGGCCGTCACCACGACGTCGTTGGCCCTGGCGTTGTCGACAATCCAGTCGTCCGCGGCATCCGCGCCCTTGG
Source organism: Mesorhizobium sp. Arg314 (assembly GCF_053714275.1). NCBI lineage: Bacteria > Pseudomonadati > Pseudomonadota > Alphaproteobacteria > Hyphomicrobiales > Phyllobacteriaceae > Mesorhizobium > Mesorhizobium sp. Arg314. The sequence continues at coordinate 98,661 of NZ_JBSKBP010000020.1, forward strand.
AGACGACGACGTTGCGGATCATCGGATCGCGCGACGGCCGCAGGCCGCCATTGGAGACATAGGTCACGACGACCCCGTGACGTTCGGCGACCTTCTCGACCTCGGCCTTGACCGGGCAGGCGTCCGCATCGACGTAGATGATAGGGGCAGGCATCGTCTCTCCAAATGAGCATGGGGCCGGCGTCGGCCGGCCCCATGGCAGAAATATCAGAATTTGTCAGGCCGGCAGCGCCCCGGACCTCTTGGCGGTCCAGGTGGCCATGTAGTCCATCAGGCCGGGGTTGAGGCAATCGTAGGGCTCGAGCCCGATCGACTTCAGCTGAGCGCGAATGCCGTCCATCCGCTTGGGATCGACGCCGGATTCGATGATCGACGAAACGAAGGCGGTGAAGCCCGGCGGCGACCAGCCGTCCTCCTCGAAGCGCTCGGGGTGGATGAAGGACAGGCCCTTGAACGGATGGTCGCGCTCGACCGGGCCATGCATGTGGACGCCGCAGCCGGTGCAGGCATGGCGCTGGATGAGCGCTGCCGGATCGACCACTTTCAGCTTGTCGCCGTTCTCCGTGACCGTGACGTCGCCCGTGCCGGCAACGGCCACCACCGA
>NZ_JBSKBP010000021.1:0-99177 GCF_053714275.1 Mesorhizobium sp. Arg314
CCGCGTCACACCGACAGAGTGCTCACACTATTTCCAAAACTCAGGCTATGACCAACACTAATCTCATCCCGCTCTAGCACCGACGATGACCAGGCATTCTCCGGAGCGGATGTCGAGGTTGAGCGAGCGCAGCACGGCAAGCTTTCGCCCGCCGAGGCTGAAGGATTTCGACAGGTCGCGTATCGTGACCTCGCCGCCGCGTTCCGTGACCATGGCTTGCGCCTCTGCTCAGTTGGTTTTGGTTTCGCCTCGGCGGTAGAGGATATCGGCGGCCTTGAGCTTGCCCTTCGGCAGGCGTCCGTCGCGCTCGAGAATGCTCACCCAGAAGTCGACGTCGCGATCAGTCACCGCCGCCTTTTCGCGAAGGCCGAAGCCGGTCCAGTAGCGCGCCAGCTCGCCGTTCTCGCCGCGCCTGTTGAGAATGTCGGCGAGCAGCTTGCGCGCCTCGTCGGGATTCTGCCGTGACCAGTCGGCGGCGCGCACCGATTGCTCGACGAAGTTACGGGCAGCATCGGGATTGGCGGCGATGAAGTCGCGCCGCAGCACAACGAAGCCGCCGGCGATCTCGCCGAGCACGTCGGTGTCGTTGAAGATGCCGCGCACGCCGCCATTGCTGACCAGTTTGCCGGCAAAGGTCGCCTGCCAGTAGCCCAGCCCGGCAATGTCGACCTGCTGCGAGCGCAAGGTCTGTTCGAGCTGCGGCCCGGGCACCACGACGAGCTTGGCCGCGTCCGGCGGCAGGCCGACGCTGTGCAGCGCCTCGCGCACCGTGTAGTCGAGATGGGCGCCGAGCGTGTTGACCGAGATCGTCTTGCCGGCGATGTCGGCGATCGATTTGATCGGGCTGTCTTCGAGCACGTAGAAGACGCTCTTCACGTCCTTGTTGATGCCGTTGCTGGGATAAGCGGCGACGAAGTCGTTGCCGCCGGCGATCGAGTTGATCACCGCTGGTGTCGCTGCCGAACCCAGATCGACGCTGCCGGAGGCCAGCGCAAACAGCGACTCCGGACCGCCGCCGACATAGCCGACATTTTCGAGCTCGATGCCGAGGCCTTTGAAATAGCCGAGCTCACCGGCGAGCTCGTGCGGAGAGATGCCGCCGCGGCTGGCAAGATAGCGGATTTTGACGGAACCGGCTTGCGAGCGTGCAATCGATGGCAGGCCGGCGAGAATGCCGGCGGCAAGCGGGGCGCGCAGGAGAAGCGAACGGCGGGTGATGCTCATGATCAGGCCTTTTTCGTGTTCGAGGGGACGGGAAGAACAGCCGCTCAGCCGGCCGAATTGCTCCAGCGGCACAGCCGCCGCTGCAGGATGACCAGCGCCTGGTTGGCGATCAGGCCAAGCGCGGCAAGAATGACGATCGCCGCGAACATCAGCGGGATCTGGAAATTGTACTGTGCGTTCATCACCTGGAAGCCGATGCCCTTGTTGGCGCCGATCATCTCCGAGGCGATCAAGAGCAGCAGCGCGGTGGTGGCGCCGAGCCTTAAACCCACGAAGATCGAAGGCACGGCGCCCGGCAGCACGACGCGGCGGAAAATCGTCAGCCGCCGGGCGCCATAGACACGCGCCATCTCAAGCAATTTCGGGTCGACCTCCTTCACGCCGCTGATCGTGTTGAGCAGCAGCGGGAATAGCGTCGCCCAGAAGATGACGAACACTTTGGAGGCTTCGCCCAGTCCCAGAAGCAGGATGAAAACCGGGTAGAGCGCCAGCGCCGAGGTCTGACGGAACAGCTGCAGGATCGGGTCGAGCGCCGTTTCCACGGCGCGCGCCTGGCCCATCATCAGGCCGAGCGGGATGGCGACAAGGACGGCGGCGGCGAACGCAAGGCCGGCACGCTGCAGGCTGATGGCGATATCGCCGAGCAGGCTGCCGCCGGCAAGACCCTTCCAAAGCGCAGCGACGATCGTATCGACCGGCGGCAGCACGGCCGCGTTGACCCAGCCGCTGCTCGCTGCCACCTGCCACAGCCCAAGGAATCCCAGCAGCACGCCATAGCGCGACAGGATCCGCGCCGAAGTCCGGCCGGCCAGCCGCAGGAATTCCGTGGGCAGGCCGTAGCCCTCTCGCGAGCTGATACCGGCCGTCCGTTCGATGTGCTGCAAGGTCATCGTCTTGCCTTTCGCTTCGGGATCATTCGGCGGCGAGCACGGTCGAGCGCGCGACCGTCCACGGATTCTGCGGCCGCCTGAGGCCGAGGTTCTCGCGCAGCGTCCTGCCCTCATAGGCAGTGCGGAAAAGGCCGCGCCGCTGCAGCTCCGGGATGACCAGATCGACGAAATCATCGAGCGCGCCGGGCAGCCAGGGCGGCAGGATGTTGAAGCCGTCGGCGGCTTCGCCTGCGAACCACTCCTCCAGCTGGTCGGCGACCTGCGTGGCGCTGCCGATCACCGTGTAATGACCGCGCGCGGTCGCAACCCATTGATAGAGCTGGCGGATGGTGAAGTTGTGCTCGTCGGCGATCTGGCGGATCAGCGCCTGGCGGCTCTTCATGCCCTCGGTTTCCTTGGCTACCGGCAGCGGTCCGTCGAGCGGATAATCCCTGAGATCGAGTGTCTGGCCGGCAAGCCCGTTGAGCAGCGCCACGCCGTCCTCGGGCAGGATCAGGTCGTTCAGCTGCTGGTATTTGGCGCGGGCTTCTTCCTCGGTGCGGCCGACGAAAGGCGCCACGCCCGGCATGATCAGCACCTGCGCCGGATCGCGGCCCGCCGCCGCCACGCGGGCCTTGATGTCGCGATAGAACTCCCGCGCCGACGCCAGATTCTGATGCGCGGTGAAGATCACTTCGGCCGAGGCTGCCGCAAGCCCGCGCCCGTCCTCGGACTGCCCCGCCTGTACCACCACCGGATGACCCTGCACCGGACGCGGCACGTTGAGCGGCCCTTTGACGCTGAAATGCTCGCCCTTGTGGTTGACGTCGTGCAGTCTGTCCCTGTCGTAGAAGCGACCCGTCTTCTTGTCGCGGATGAAGGCGTCGTCTTCCCAACTGTCCCACAATGCCTTGACCGTCTCGACATGCTCATGCGCCCGCGCATAGCGCTCGGCATGATTGGGCTGGACGTCGCGGTTGAAGTTGCGCGCCGTGTCGTCGCCGGCAGACGTCACCACGTTCCAGCCGGCGCGCCCATTCGACAAAAGGTCGAGCGAGGCGAACTTGCGGGCGAGCGTGTAGGGTTCCTCATAGGTGGTCGAGGCCGTGGCGATGAAGCCGATATGCGTGGTCAGCGGCGCCAGTGCCGCAAACAGCGTCACCGGTTCGAAACCGGCGATCTTGGCGTTGCCGCCTTCACGCGCGCCGAGCCCGACCGTCAGATTGTCCGCGAGGAAATAGGCGTCGAACAGGCCGCGCTCGGCGGTCAGCGCCAGTTTTTTGTGGAACTCGAAATTGGTCGCGCCGTCGGCGGGCGCGTCCGGATGCCGCCATGCCGCGATGTGCTGGCCGCCACCGGGCAGGAAGGCGCCAAGTTTGATCTGTCTGGACGTGCTGGAGTTGGTCATGGCTGATCCTTCGGTTCGGAAACGACTGGCTGAACTCAAGCGGCAAGGCCGACGCTGCCGGTCTGGCCGACGACGCGCAAAACCTCGGCGACGGCCTGGCGGGCGCGGGCATGGATCGCCTCCGACACCAGAGCGCCGTTGTGGAAGTCCTTGTCCGAAGCGTAGATCGCGGTCGGGATCGTCAGCGCTTCGAAGAAGCCGAACAGCGGCCGCAACTGGTGCTCGACGGTCAGCGAATGGCGCTCGCCGCCGCCTGTCGCCGTCAGGATGACCGGCTTTCCGCGCAGCGACGATGGGTCGAGCAGATCGAACAAGTGCTTGAACAGTCCGGTGTAACTTCCTTTGAAGGTCGGCGATCCGGCAACCAGCACATCGGCGCTGGTCAACTGTTCGACGATGGCGCGCGCCGTCGCGTCGAGATCGGAGATGCGCCGTGCCGACGGGAACGACGGACCGAGATCTTCAATGTCGTAGATTGCCGAACTAGCCCCGATGCGCCCCGCCACCTCTCCTGCGATCTGGGTGATGAAGGCCTTGGTCTTCGACGGGCGGGTCAAATTGCCGGATATTCCCACCACCAGCTTCTTGGTCATTTTCGGGCTCTCCTCGCAGGCGTTTCCTCATTAAGACTACCGATTTTATAGAATTAAATGAGCGAGAAGATTTCAAAAGCGGCGGGATGGAGAGATTGAGTTTGCGTCCCGACGCCGTTGATTGGTTCAGCGGATGCGGGTCACGCCTCGATCTTGACAGGCGGCAGTTGCGGCGCTTCCAGCTCCTGGAACGGGTCGCGCCAGGCGTCGATCACTTCCAGCCGGCGATACCAGCGACGGATCGCCGGGTAGTCGTCGAGCGGCAATCCGGCGACGTCGTTGAAGGGCAGGAACGTCGCCATGCGAAAGTCGGCATAGGAGATGGAGCTGCCGACCAGCCACTCCCGTCCGGAAAGCTCGGGCTCGAGGACCGCCGCGGCTCTATGGAACTGCCTCAGCCCCTCCTCGACCAGCGCCTGATCGATCGGACCGATTCCATAGCGCCGCTTGGTCCCGCGCTCGAAATGCACCATGTCGCAAGCGAATGCGAACCGTTCCTTGCCCCAGCTTATCCACCGGATCATTTCCGGCTCCTCGTCGCCGGTGCGCCAGAAATCCGAATGCGCCCCGCGCGACAGGCGGCAGGCGATGGCGTCTGTCTCCCACAGGCTCCATCCCGGACCGACCAGGATCGGCAAGGTCAGATTGGGGTTGAGCGCGCGATAGCGCTCGGCCTGCCCCGGCGCCATGGGCGATGCGAACTCGAACGCGATCTCCGCTTTAAGATAGCGCGCCGTCGCGACCGCGAGGCGAGGATTGGGATTGCGGCTGAACAGGAGTTTCATGTCGGGTCCCCACGGGTTGGTTACATGCCGCAGGACGACTGAAATCCGCCCGATCCTAACATTTGTCACAAATGGGATTTCCGGTTTATGCTATCGGCGCTGGAAACGAGCCTGCAAGCCTTCCAGCCCAACCGCTTGCGCCCTCGCCCGCCTTCCGCTATAGAGCCGCCACCCGCGTAGACACCCTTGGAGGCAACGCGGAGGAAGGCCGGCCAGGCCTCACATGATCCCCAAAAGCATTTGGACAGCCAAAAGCGTTTGGACCGACTGTGCAAGGCCGCGACGGCTTTCGACGTTACGGACGGGTTAGCCGGCCGTTGACGCTCCACAACACGCGAAAGGAAATGCCATGAGCCACGATGCTTATGAGCTCAAAGCCGAAGCGCGCGAACAGGTCGGTAAGGGGTCCGCCCGTGCAGTTCGTCGCGACGGTAAAGTGCCTGCAGTTATTTACGGCGACAAGCAGCCTCCCCTGGCGATTGCGCTCAACTACAAGGATCTCTTCTACAAGATCCATGGCGGCGGGTTCCTGACCACGATCGCCACGATCGATGTCGACGGCAAGAAGATCCAGGTCCTTCCGAAGGATTTCCAGCTCGACCCGGTCAAGGATTTTCCTGTCCATGTCGACTTCCTGCGCATCGGCAAGGACACCGAGGTCAATGTCGACGTGCCTGTCCACTTCATCAATGAGGACAAGTCGCCCGGCATCAAGCGCGGCGGCGTGCTCAACATCGTTCGCCACGAAGTCGAGTTCCACTGCCCGGCCAACGCGATCCCGGAGTTCATCACCGTCGATCTCACCGGCACCGACATCGGCGATTCGATCCACATCTCGGCGGTCAAGCTGCCGGCCGGCGTCAAGCCGGTCATCTCCGATCGCGACTTCACCATCGCGACCGTTGCCGGCTCGTCGGCGATGAAGCCGGAGACGGAAGCAACCACGGAAGCGGCGGAGCCCGAAGCAGCGGCTCCTGCGGCCGAAGAGAAGTAGTTTCTCCCGAGCCGGATGATTTCATCCGGCTCTAGATCGAAGAAATAGAGCATGATGTTTTCCGAAAACCGCTTCACACTTTTCGGCATCATGCTCTAGCATCCGGAGGCGGCGATGCTTGTCTTTGCAGGCCTCGGCAATCCGGGCGCGAAATACGAAAACAACCGGCACAATGTCGGCTTCATGGCGGCGGACGCGATTGCCCGCCGCCATTCCTTTTCGCCCTGGTCGCGAAAATTCCAGGGCCTGATTTCAGAAGGCACGCTCGGCGGCGAGAAGATCCTGCTGATCAAGCCGCTGACCTTCATGAACCTTTCCGGACAGTCGGTCGGCGAAGCGCTGCGCTTCTACAAGCTCGAACCATCCGCCCTCACCGTCTTCTACGATGAGATCGACCTTGCCGCCGGCAAGCTCAGGGTCAAGGTGGGCGGCGGCTCCGGCGGCCACAACGGCATCCGCTCGCTCGACCAGCATGTCGGCAACGCCTATCGACGGGTGCGCATCGGTGTCGGCCATCCCGGCGTCAAGGAGATGGTGCACGGCCACGTGCTTGGCGATTTCGCCAAGGCTGATCGCGAATGGCTCGATGTCTTGCTCGATGCCATCGCCAACGGCGCCGGTTTGTTGGCAAAAGGCGACGACAGCTCGTTCATGAACCGCGTCACGCTGGCCTTGCGCGACAAGCTCGTGCCGACCGGCGATGACGACCGCCCGCCACCCAAGGCGCCGAAGCAGCAAAGCCATGTCCGCCAGGCGCGCCCGAAGCAGCCGGCGGCAAAACTTCCAGAAAGCGGCCCGATGGCCGCCATGCTGAAGAAGCTGTTCGGCAAGGAGTGAGCGTCGAACGACCTCGCCGAGGGCTTGACGTTCGTCACCGCTATCGCCCATAGCCCACATCAAAATCGAATTTCCGATAGGACTGAACGAACATGGGTTTCAAATGTGGCATCGTTGGCTTGCCCAACGTCGGCAAGTCGACGCTGTTCAACGCCTTGACCAGGACGGCCGCCGCGCAGGCCGCCAACTATCCTTTCTGCACCATCGAGCCGAACACCGGCGAGGTGGCGGTGCCGGACCCGCGCCTGCAGAAGATCGCGGCGATCGGCAAGTCGAAGGAGATCATCCCGACCCGCATCTCCTTCGTCGACATTGCCGGCCTGGTGCGCGGCGCCTCCAAGGGCGAAGGGCTGGGCAACCAGTTCCTCGCCAATATCCGCGAGGTCGACGCCATCGTGCATGTGCTGCGCTGCTTCGAGGATGACGACATCACCCATGTCGAAGGCCGCATCGATCCCGTTGCCGACGCCGAGACCGTCGAGACCGAGCTGATGCTCGCCGACCTCGAAAGCCTCGAGCGCCGCATCGCTCAGTTCCGCAAGCGCGCCGCCGGCAAGGACAAGGAAGCGATGGCCGTCCTGCCGATGATGGAGGCGGCACTCGAACTGCTGCAGGCCGGCAAGCCGACACGCGTGCTGCTCAACGGCATCGCGCCCGAGGACCTGCGCATCCTGCAGGGACTGAACCTGCTCACCTCGCATCCCGTGCTCTATGTCTGCAACGTCGCCGAGGCCGATGCCGCAACCGGTAACGAGCATACGCGAGCCGTGGAGAAGATGGCTGCGGCGCAGGGCGCCAGCACCGTTGTTATCTCGGCCGCGATCGAGGCGGAGGTCGCCCAGCTTTCCGACGAGGAGGAAATGGAGTTTCTTGCTTCTCTCGGCCTCGACGAGCCGGGCCTCAACAAGGTCATCCGCGCCGGCTATGAGCTTCTGCACCTCATCACCTATTTCACCGTAGGGCCGAAGGAGACGCGCGCCTGGACCATCCATAAGGGCGACAAGGCCCCGCAAGCGGCCGGCGTCATCCACACTGACTTCGAACGCGGCTTCATCCGTGCCCAGACCATCTCCTACAACGACTTCGTCACGCTGGGCGGCGAAGTGGCGGCCAAGGAAGCCGGCAAGGCGCGCGACGAAGGCAAGGAGTATGTCGTCCAGGACGGCGACATCATGCTGTTCAAGTTCAACACCTGATCTCCAGGGAGACCCGGCGATGATAAAAACCTTCGTCGTGGACAATGATCGCCTGCACCTCACCGAGGATCTTGCGGCGGATGGCGACAGGGTCGTCTGGGCCGACCTTTTCAATCCGACCAAGGAGGAAGAGGCGCGCGTCGAGAGCTGGCTGGGCATTGCCATACCGACCCGCGAGGAGATGGAGGAGATCGAGATTTCGAGCCGCCTCTATATCGAGGACGGCGGCTACTTCATGACCGCCGTCCTGCCGGCGCAGACCGAGGCCGACGATCCCTTGATGTCGCCGGTGACCTTCGCGCTTGCAGGCAACCGGCTGATCACCATCCGCTACCATGAACCCAAGGCTTTCAAGACCTTCCCGCTGCGCGCCGAAAAAGTGGCGACCGGCTGCACCAGCGGCGACACCATCCTGATCGGTCTTTTGGAAGCGATCGTCGATCGCCTTGCCGACATCCTCGAGCGCGCCGGCCGTGAGGTGGAAGTGATCTCGCGCGACATCTTCGAGGCGCGCTCGACCAAGGCCTCGAAGCGCAACCGCGATTTCCAGGAGCTGCTGAAGGTATCGGCCGCAAGGAGGACATCGCTTCCTCGGTCCGCGACAGCCTGATCTCACTGCAGCGCCTGGCCGGCTTTCTCGCCCATGTCGCGGCCCAGACCAGGATGAGCAAGGATGTGCGCGCCCGCATCAAGACACTGTCGCGCGACGTGCTCTCGCTCGCCGACCACGCCACCTTCCTGTCGCAGAATATCTCCTTCCTGCTCAATGCCACGCTCGGCATGATCTCGATCGAGCAGAACGCCATCATCAAGATCTTCTCCGTCGCCGCCGTCATCTTCCTGCCGCCGACGCTTGTCGCCTCGATCTACGGCATGAATTTCGACATCATCCCCGAGCTCAAGTGGGAACTTGGCTATCCCTTCGCCATCGGCCTGATGATCATCTCGGCTGTTCTGCCCTTCTGGTATTTCCGCCGCCGCGGCTGGCTTTGACGGCCTTGGCCAGCGACGGCTGGCTTACCAAAAATCACTTGACCAAATTGCCTTGGACCTTCATCCGGGAATGCCCGACTTGGGGATCGAAGCGTTCGTCAACCGGATTGTCAGCATGACCGGAAAGACCTGGGCCTATGAGGATTTCGTCGAGGGCGCCTCGCTGGACATCGGCAGCAAGGACGTAAGCGCGGCCGAGATCATCGAATTCGCCGGCGAATTCGACCCGCAGCCGATGCATCTCGACGAGGAGGCCGGCAAGGCAAGCATCCTCGGCGGCCTTTCGGCTTCGGGCTGGCACACCTGCGCGATGTTCATGCGCATGCTGTGCGACGCCTTCCTGCTCGATTCGACCTCGCAGGGCTCGCCCGGCATTGAGCATGTGAAATGGAAAAGGCCGGTTCTGGCCGGCGACCGGCTGACCGGCACGGTCACCATACTTTCCAAGCGTCAGTCCAAATCGAGGCCCCAACTCGGCTTGATCACCATGCGCAGCGAGCTCCTCAACCAGCGCGGCGAATGCGTCTTCGAGTTGGAGAACACCGGTATGTTCCTCGCGCGTGATGCCGCACAGGGCCAATCATGACACTCGACGAGTATTTCCTGATCGGCGAAACCGTCACGCTGGGCTCGCATAAATTCGAGGCCGACGAGATCAAGGCGTTTGCCAAAAAATACGATCCGCAGATCTTCCATGTCGATGAAGAGGCGGCGAAGAAGAGCGTGCTCGGCGGGCTCTGCGCCTCGGGCTGGCACACCGCCGCGATCTGGATGAAATACAACCTCGAAAAGCGCATGGAGACCGAGGGCGTGCGCTGGACCGGCCCAGGCGCGCGGCCCGAATTCGGCCCCTCGCCAGGCTTCCGCAACCTCAAATGGCTGAAGCCGGTCTATGCCGGCGAGACGGTGACCTTCACGCGCACCGCTCTTGCTCATCGCCCGCTTGCCGGGCGCCCAGGCTGGAACCTGCTCACGCTGCGCTCGGAAGGTTTTGATTCGACCGGCGACAAGGTCATCGAATTCGACAGCGCCGTGCTGGTGAAGGTGGGGTGAGCGCCTCGTCCTTCTCCCCTTGTGGGAGAAGGTGGATCGGCGCGAAAGCGCCGAGACGGATGAGGGGTGTTCCAGCGGAGTGAGACGTCGGCTTTCCCTGGAGCACCCCTCATCCGTCGCCTTCGGCGACACCTTCTCCCACAAGGGGAGAAGGGGAACGCGCCTCAATGCCCCTCATACCCGATCAGCGTCCTGACCGGCACGCCGAGCGCTTCCAGCTTCTTGCGGCCACCGATATCCGGCAGGTCGATGACGAAGCAGGCGGCGACAATGTCGGCGCCGATCTGCCTGAGCAGCTTCACCGCGGCTTCCGCAGTTCCGCCAGTGGCGATCAGGTCGTCGACCAGGATCACCTTCTCGCCCGGTGAGACGCCGTCCTTGTGCATCTCCATCTCGTCCAGCCCGTATTCGAGGCTGTAGGCCACCCGCACCGTCTCATAAGGCAGCTTGCCTTTCTTGCGGATCGGCACGAAGCCGGCCGACAGCTGATGCGCCACGGCGCCGCCGAGGATGAAGCCGCGCGCCTCGATGCCGGCGATCTTGTCGATCTTCAATCCAGCATAGGGATGGACCAGCTCGTCGATGGCGCGGCGGAAGGCGCGCGCATCGCTGAGCAGCGTGGTGATGTCGCGAAACAATATGCCGGGCTTCGGGTAATCCGGAATGGTGCGGATGGCCGCAAGCAGAGTGTCTTCGAGCGAGGGTTTCATGGAGAAGCTTTCCGCGTGTCCGGCTGTCGGATAGGGCGGCGTCGACCATACCTGCCCGACGCGACCGACAAGGGCTACCGCGATGCTTCGCCCGAGACAAGCGCATCCGGCAAGGGATTGCCGCCAGCTGGCCTCAGCCGTAAGCAAAAGGGCGCCTCGAGGGCGCCACTCGAAAGCAGGGTCGCTTGTGCAGCTACATGCCGAGATCCGAGCGCAGCTCGGACCGCGCCACTTCGTATTCGGCCTTGAAGTCGGGCCTGCCGAGCAGGACCGCGGCGATGACGCTGCCGGAAATCTTGCCCATCTCCACGTCGGATGGATAATGGATGCCGCCGACCACCCGGTTATGGGCATATTCGGCGGCGCGAGCCATGATCTCGGCGCGTTTTTCCGGGACCATGTCGGACAGGATGATGCCCATCATCGTGCCGACCGTCGCATGGCCCGACGGCCAGGAGCCGGAGCTGGACAGTTTCACCGCCGGCTTGACCAGATCGCTGAGCTGGTGCGGCCGCGGCCGCTTCCAGACATCCTTGGCCGGATCGACGACGGCGCCTTCGGTGGCCACGACCCGATCGAAGAAGGCGCTGAATTTCGGCAGCGTCTCCTTGTTGAACTTCGGACCCATGACATCGGCGAAGCGCCAGACATTCTCTTCGGCATCGGCAATGGCGCGTTTCTCCATCTCCGGCGTGCGCGTCACCTGCAGCGTCAGCACTTCGCCGAGTTCGGCTTTGGTCTCGGCCGAATCATTGGCAGGCGGCGGCGGCAGGATCATCGTCAGGTCGATGTCCTTGTTGGTGGCGAAAGGCTGTGCGTCGTCGGCATGGGCGGCATATCCGGTGACAAGCAGCAGGAAACCAGCCGCGAGCGATGCGTATCTTTTCATGGGTGCGATCCTTTGATGAGGGCAAGGCAGGATCGCCGCGCGCGATGACGGCCATGTGACATGGTCCCCGGTTTGCGGGGCGCCTAATGCATGTCGCCCAGAAGTGTGCAGCGGTTCTGGGACAACGACATGCATCAAAACAAAGATTTAAAGCGCGTCGCCTGAATCCGGTTCAGCGCGACGCGCTTTAAATGCAAAAGGGCGCCCTGTGGCGCCCTTCAGATTTCTTGCTGTCGATGGCGCCTCAATGCGCCACGTCGGCCCACACCCTGCGTTTGGTCATGTAGACCAGTGCGCCGAGCAGCAGCAGGAAGATCAGGACGCGGAAGCCGGTCTTCTTGCGGTCCTCAAGATGCGGCTCGGCGGCAAACATCAGGAAGGCCGAGACGTCGCGGGCATACTGGTCGACCGTCTGCGGCGAGCCGTCGTCATAGGTCACCTGGCCGTCCGAGAGCGGCTTCGGCATCTTCAGCGATACGCCGGACAGGAAGTACGGATTGTAGTGCGTGCCTTCCGGGATCACCATGCCGGCCGGCGGCGTCTGGTCGTAGCCGGTGAGCAGCGAGTGGATGTAATCCGGGCCGCCCTGCGCATACTGGGTGAAGATATCGAAGACGAAGCGCGGGAAGCCGCGCTCGACACCGCGCGCCTTGGCGAGCAGCGACATGTCGGGCGGAGCCGCACCGCCATTCGAGGCAGCGGCGGCTTGCTCATTGGCGAACGGCGCCGGGAAATGGTCGGACGGCTTGCCAGGACGGTCGAACATGTCGCCGGCATCGTTGGGGCCGTCATGGATCGTGTAGGTCGCCGCCAGCGACTTGATCTGGGCGTCGGAATAGCCAAGGTCCGACAACGTGCGGAACGCCACCAGGTTCATCGAATGGCAGGCAGAGCAGACTTCCTTATAGACCTTCAGGCCGCGCTGCAGCTGGCCCTTGTCATAGGTGCCGAACGGCCCGGAGAAGCTCCAGCTCATTTCCTTCGGCTCGTCGATCGGGAAATGCGTCGGCGCGGCGGCATTGTGCGCTTCTTCGGCTGCAATCGCCCAAGTGCCGGCAGCCCCAGTGCCGGCGGCCACAAGGCCGATCAGCGCCAGCGAGGTGAGAATCTTCTTCATGCCAAATCCCCTTAGATTCTCTACCGCTCAGCCCTTGGTCTGCGGTGCGGCCGTGGCGCCTGCCGGATGTCCGCTGCCGCCCTTGTTCTTTTCCAGCACCGCCTCGGTGATCGAGTTCGGCAGCCTGCGCGGCGTCTCGATCAGGCCGAGCACCGGCATGACGATCAGGAAGAAGGCGAAGTAGAACAGCGTCGCCATCTGCGCCATGAACACGTAGCTGCCTTCCGCCGGCTGCGAGCCCAGCCATCCGAGCAGGATGGCATCGGCCACGAACAGCCAGAAGAACAGCTTGTACCATGGCCGGTAGACCGCCGAGCGCACCTTGGAGGTGTCGAGCCACGGCACCAGGAACAGCATGGCGATGGCGCCGAACATGCACAGCACGCCGCCGAGCTTCGAGTTGATCGGCCCGACATTGAAGGTGATGGCGCGCAGGATCGCGTAGAACGGCAGGAAGTACCATTCCGGAACGATATGGGCCGGCGTCTTCAGCGGGTTGGCGACCGTGTAATTGTCCGGGTGGCCGAGAAAGTTCGGCAGATAGAAGACGAAATAGGCGAAGATGAACAGGAATACGATCATGCCGAACGCGTCCTTGATGGTCGCATAGGGCGTGAAGGCGACGGTGTCGGTCTTCGACTTGACCTCGATGCCGGTCGGGTTCGACTGGCCCACGACATGCAGCGCCCAGATGTGCAGCACGACGACGCCGGCGATCATGAACGGCAGCAGGTAATGCAGCGCGAAGAAGCGGTTCAGCGTCGGATCGTCGACGGCGAAGCCGCCGAGCAGCAGCTGCTGGATCCAGTTGCCGACCAACGGGATGGCGCTGAAGAAGCCGGTGATGACGGTGGCGCCCCAGAAGCTCATCTGGCCCCAGGGCAGCACATAGCCCATGAAGCCGGTGGCCATCATCAAGAGGTAGATGATGCAGCCGAGGATCCACAAGAGCTCGCGCGGCGCCTTGTAGGAGCCGTAGAACAGGCCGCGGAAGATGTGGATGTAGACTGCGACGAAGAAGAACGAAGCGCCGTTGGAATGGAGATAGCGCAAGAGCCATCCCGAATTCACGTCGCGCATGATCTTCTCGACCGAATCGAAGGCGAGATTGGTGTCTGACGTGTAGTGCATCGCCAGCACGATGCCGGTCAGGATCTGCGCGACCAGCATGATCGACAGGATGCCGCCGAACGTCCACATGTAGTTGAGGTTGCGCGGCACCGGATAGGCGACGAAGCTGTCATGGATCAGCCGCGGCAGCGGCATGCGGGCGTCGAACCAGCGCTCGATACCGGTCTTGGGCGTATAGGTCGAGTGTCCCTCGCTCATCGAAATGTCCCCTGCCTCAACCGATAAGGATCTTGGTATCGGAAATGAACTTGAATACCGGGATCGCCATGTTCTCCGGCGCCGGGCCTTTGCGGATGCGGCCGGCGGTGTCGTATTGCGAACCGTGGCACGGGCAGAACCAGCCGCCGAAATCGCCTTCCTGGCCGAGCGGGATGCAGCCGAGATGGGTGCAGACCTGCACCATCACCATCCAGGCTTCCTTGCCGGGCGTGGTGCGGTTGGCGTCGGTCGCCGGCGCGTCGGACGGCAGGTTGGCGTTGCGGGCGATCGGATCCTTGAGATCACCAAGGTTGACGGCTTCGCCGTCCTTCATTTCCTTTTCGGTGCGGTTGCGCACCACCACCGGCTTGCCACGCCACTTGACGATCAGCGAGCTGCCGGGCTGCAGTGAGGCGACATCGACCTCGACCGAAGCAAGTGCCAGCGTCGAGGCGTCGGGGCGCATCTGGTCGATGAACGGCCACGCGACGGCTCCCGCGCCAACAACGGCGGCCATGCCGGTGGCTACGTAGAGAAAATCGCGACGGTTGGGATCGTGGATGTCGGTTGCGCTCACGGGTGCCTGATCCTTTCGCCTCTTCCTAACCGGAGGCCGAGCCTTGTCCCCGCTCAATCGCACCTGCCCGACAGCGCATGGCGAACAGGCTAGCGAATTCCTCCGGCATTTGGATTTTCGGTTTATGCGTGAAGCCCGTTTTTGTCCAGTCGGGTGAAGGCACAAGGGCAGATTGTCGCGGGGATGTGCGGCGGCCATGTGCGACGCATCCACGCCAGGCCGCCGAACAGGGTGAAACGGCAGGAAATCCGGGGTGAAATCGGGCCGGTGTTTGCCTCGACATCGGCTCCTGGCCCGGTCTATTCTGCCGCCATGGCGCATGTCATTGAACGCGACAGCTGGGCCGAGGCCCCCGACCGCTGGAAAGGCGAGCTGCAATGCGGCCAGTTCGGCGCCAACTCCTGCCTGATCTTCAACTATCAGCCGACGGTCGGCGGCGGCCCGCGCCTGCACAAGCACCCCTATGCGGAAATCTTCGTCATCCGCTCCGGCACCGGCCTGTTCACGGTCGGCGACCAGGAAATCAAAACCACGGCCGGCCAGATCCTGATCGTGCCGCCCGACACGCCGCACAAATTCACCAATCTTGGCCCCGGTCCGCTCGAAAGCACCGACATTCACGAGAACGGCAGCTTCATCACTGAATGGCTGGAATAGGCCGAACTCTCAGCTGGCGCCGAGTCTGACCAATACAGCCCTCGGAATATTGTACTCGCGGATCACCGCGTCGTGCCTGCGTAATCCGCACAGTTCGCGCTGGATGAAATAGGCGTGGACGGCCGCTGCAGCTGCCTTAAGCAGTTGAGGCCGCTGTTGCTCCTCGGCATTGTCGCCAAGCTTGGCCAGCGTCTCCTCGACGCGCTGACCGGCGCGGCCAAGAGCTGCCGCTTTCTCGGCCAATATTTCATGGCCGAGCGCGTCAAAGGCAAGTTCGCCAGCGCAAGACCCGGTCAAGCCGGATGGCGGTCGCAGAGACATTCAATTCGCCTCCTTGGTATTGCCATCGCGCAGCATCATGCGATGGGTGACGAATTCCTCGCCTGAAACGCGATGGAAGCCAAGCTTCTCGTAAAAGGCAAATGATTCTGCCGGAGCGCGCGTGTTGAGCGCCGAAAAATGCGCCCGCGCCCGCTCGACGATCGCCTCGACCAGCACTCGGCCGACACCGTGCCGCCGGTGCGCAGCGCTGACATAGAGATGGCGCACGCGGCCGAAATCGCCTCCCTCGAAATAGGGATCGACATTCAGCCCGCCGACGCCAACCAATTGCTTGCCGTGACGGGCGCCGAAAAGTATTTCGGGTCTCTTGGAAAACTTATTGCGCCCGCTCTTCCACCCATCGTGCAGGCTCACCAGCATCCAGTAACCTTCCTTCCGGCTTTCGTCCATCAACAGCCGGAAGGCCGCCGTGGTGGGCCGCATCCGATCGATCGAATAGTCCTTCGAGAGCACGTCGTTGTCCCTACTCCGCCGGCCGCGTCTCTTCCAGCGCGCTTTCCTCGTTGAACAGGAAGCCGCCGGACTGCCGTTTCCAGAGCCGCGCATAGAGCCCGTCGAGCGCCACCAGCTCGTCATGGGTGCCCTGTTCCACGATGCGGCCGCCGTCGAGCACCACCAGCCGGTCGAGCGCGGCGATGGTCGACAGCCGGTGCGCGATGGCGATCACGGTCTTGTTCTCCATCAACCGCGTCAGATTCTCCTGGATCGCCGCCTCGATGTCCGAATCGAGCGCCGAGGTCGCCTCGTCGAGGATGAGGATCGGCGCGTCCTTGAGGAACACGCGGGCGATGGCGACGCGCTGCCGCTGGCCGCCTGAGAGTTTCACGCCGCGCTCTCCGACATAGGCCTCGTAGCCGGCGCGCTCGCGGTTGTCGCGCAGTCCCAGGATGAAGTCATGCGCCTCGGCTTTCCTGGCCGCGGCGATCACTTGCGCATCGGTGGCATTCGGCATGCCGAGCTTGATGTTGTCGCGCAGCGAACGGTGAAACAGCGCCGTATCCTGGCTGACCACGCCGATATTGGCGCGCAGCGAGTTCTGGGTGACCTGGGCGATATCCTGGCCGTCGATCAGGATCTGGCCGCCCTCGAGATCGTAGAGCCGCAGGATCAGATTGGCCAAGGTCGTCTTGCCGGCGCCGGACGGGCCAACCAGACCGACCTTTTCCCCCAGGCGCACGACGAGATCGATGCCGTCGAGAACCCCTGCCCCTTTGCCATAGTGGAAGGTGACGTTCTTGACGTCGATGCGGCCGCCGGTGACGATCAATTCCTTGGCGCCCGGTGCGTCTGTCAGGCCAAGCGGTTGCGTGATCAGCGCCTTGGAATTCTCCAGCACGCCGAGGTTCCGCAGAATGCCGTTGAGCTGCATCATCACCCGTCCAAGCAGCATGTTGAGCCTGAGGACGAGAGAGAGCGTGAAGGCGACGGCGCCGACCGTGATCAAGCCCTCGACCCATAGATAGATGGCGAAGCCGGCGATCACGGTGATCATGACGCCCGACAGCGTCGTCAGCGCCATGCGCACGCCGGTCAGCCGGCGCGTGAACGGACGAAGCGCATCGAGATAGATGTTGAAGCCGTTCCTGATGTAGCGGTCGTCGCCATCCGCCGAGAACAGCTTCAGCGTCTGCACGTTGGAGTAGGAATCGACGATCCGGCCGGTGATCATCGATCCGGCTTCGGCTGTCGCCTCGGCATGCTTGCGTATCTCCGGCAGATAGAGCTTGGCCAACCAGCCGAAGACGGCGATCCAGATCATCACCAGCACCGCCAGCCTGAGGTCCAGGCCCGCGACCAGCGCCAGCGTCGTCACGGTATAGATGATCATGAACCAGATGACCTCGATGAAACTTTCCATCAGGTCGCCCGTTGCCTGCCCCGCCTGCCAGACCTTGGTGGCGATGCGGCCGGCGAAATCGTTCTGGAAGAAGGCGTAGGACTGGCGCGAGACATGCCGGTGCGCCTGCCAGCGCACCAGATTGTAGAAGCCTGGCGTGATCGTCTGTTCGTCGACCAGCGCCGAGAGGCCGACGACGGCGGTGCGGATGATGAGCACCACCGCGCCCATGAACACGAGCTCGGGGCCGGCCGCGGCCCAAAGCGCGTGCCAGCTGCGTTCGCCGGGCAACTGGTCGAGGATATCGACCAGCCTTCCGACGAAATAGAAGAGGCCGGCCTCGACCAGCGGCGCGATGCCGCCGATGATGAGCATGGCGAAGAAGGCGAGCTTGGCCTGCCCGACATAGTGCCAGAGGAAACCGCCGACGCTGGCGGGCGGCCGCAGATTCGCGGGCTCGCGGAACGGGTAGACCCAATGCTCGAACCAGCGATAGATGGCTTGCATCATTCCGCGGCTTCACCTTTTGTCGACAGGTCCTCGGCCGCCTGCTTTTCCTCGAGCAGGAACCCGCCCGACTGACGCCGGGCATAGAGCCCACCCTTGGCGATCAGCGCATCATGCGAGCCGTCTTCGACGATACGCCCCCTGTCCATCACCACCAGCCTGTCCATCGCCGCGATGGTCGACAGCCGGTGGGCAATGGCGATCACGGTCTTGCCTTGCATAGCTTGTACCGTCACTCCGCTGCCATCTCGGTTCCGGGTGCCTTGGCATCCGACTCACTCGGTACGTCATCGAGCAGGAAGCCGCCCGACTGGCGCTGCCAGAGCTGGGCATAGAGCCCGCCTTTGGCGACGAGTTCCTCATGCGAGCCTTCCTCGATGATGCGGCCCTTATCCATGACGACGAGCCGGTCCATCGCCGCGATGGTCGACAGCCGATGCGCGATCGCAATGACGGTCTTGCCCTGCATCAGCTTGTAGAGGTTCTCCTGGATTGCCGCCTCGGCTTCCGAATCGAGCGCCGAGGTCGCCTCGTCGAGGATCAGGATCGGCGCGTCCTTGAGCATGACGCGGGCAATCGCAACGCGCTGCCGCTGGCCGCCGGACAATTTGACGCCGCGGTCGCCGACATAGGCATCGAAATTCTTGCGGTCTTCGGAATCGGAAAGCTCGGCGATGAAGTCCAGCGCCTCGGCCCGCTTGGCCGCCTCGACCAGCATCTCTTCAGTCGCGTCGGGCCGGCCGTAGAGGATGTTGTCGCGCACGGACCGGTGCAGCAGCGAGGTATCCTGCGTCACCATGCCGATCTGCGCGCGCAGCGAATCCTGCGTCACCGCCGCGATCTCCTGGCCATCGACGAGGATCCTGCCGCTTTCCAGGTCGTAGAAGCGCAGCAAGAGGTTGACCAGCGTCGACTTGCCGGCGCCGGAGCGACCGACAATGCCGACCTTCTCGCCGGGTTTCACGGCAAGCGACAGGTTCTCGATGACACCCTTCTGCCTGCCGTAATGGAAGCGGATGTCGTCGAAACGGATCTCGCCACGAGTGACGACAATGTCCTTGGCATCCGGCCGGTCCTCGACCAGACGCGGCAGCGAGATCGAGGCGATGCCGTCCTGCACAGTGCCGATGTTCTCGAACAGGCCCGACATCTCCCACATGATCCACTGCGACATGCCCCACATGCGAAGCACCAGGCCGATGACCACGGCGACGGCGCCGATCGTCACCGCGTCGCTGAGCCACAGCCACAGCGACAGCGCGGTGACCGAGAACAACAGCAGCGCGTTCAGGATGTAGAGCAGGCCGTAGAGCACCGTGACCAGCCGCATCGAGCGGTAGACCGTCTCCAGAAATCCCGCCATGCCTTCCCTGGCGAAGGCCGCCTCGCGGCGCGCGTGGCTGAACAGCTTCACCGTCTGGATGTTGGCGTAGCTGTCGACGACGCGACCGGTCATGGTCGAGCGCGCATTGGCCTGTTCTTCGCCGACTTTACCCAATCGAGGAATGAAATAGCGCAGCAGCGCGATGTAGCCGACCAGCCACACACCGAGCGGCGCCGCCAGCCGCAAGTCTGCCGAGCCGACGATGAACAGCATGCCGAGGAAGTAGACGATGACGTAGTTGAGAACGTCTATCACCTTGATGACGCAGTCGCGCACCGCGAGCGCGGTCTGCATCAGCTTGGTGGCGATGCGGCCGGCGAACTCGTCCTGGTAGAACGCCATCGACTGTTTCAAGAGATAGCGATGCACCTGCCAGCGGATGCGCATGGGATAGTTGCCCATCAGCGTCTGCTGGTTGAGCAGCGAATGCAGCCAGACGGTGCCCGGCAGCGCGAAAAGCACGACGAAAGCCATGCCGGCGAGTTTCCAGCCCTCTGTCTGCAGGAAGGTTTCGCGGTTCTGCGCCGACAGCCAGTCGACGATGCGGCCCATGAAACCGAACATCCACACTTCGGCGATGGCGATCGTCGCCACCAGGACGGCGTCCATTATGATGTAAGGCCACGCGCCGCGCGTGTAATGCAGGCAGAAAGCGATCAGCGTCCTCGGCGGCTCGACCGGCTCCGCGGCGGGAAACGGATTGAGCCTGTTTTCAAACCAGCGGAACATTCCAGGCACTCGCTGTCTATGCGCTCACGCGGCGCGGGATTGATGGGCAAGGCTTCGCGGCCGCGCAGCATTGCGGGCCGGCGATACGGAATCACTCGCATCGCCGGCCCCGCTTCGCGCAATATAGGGTGTTGCGGGCTTTTCGCCGACAGGCTCGCCTGACGATCCTGACGGCCCCGAACTTCCTGACGAGAAGCTCGAGCCTGCCCTGCTCTTGTCGCCCGGCCGGATCAAGCGGATGATCCGGCGCACCAGCGTGGGCCGGCTGTGGTCGGGCACCGCGCGCGAGAAATCGACGTCCGGCAGCATGCCGCGATGCGGCCGGCGCCGTTCCTCGGCGTGCACCGCCGACGAATAGGTTTCGCCGATCAGCAGCGCCCAGGTTGCCACCTTGCGTTCGTGCAGGCTTCTTGACCCTGGTATTTTATAAGGATCGAACATTGATCCGTCCTCCATGTGCAAATGCGTTAAAAAGGGTGAAGCGACCTCGACCGCCGGCATTCGGCCGGAGGCACGTATCGGACCGGTCGGGGCCGGACGGCAAGCGTCGGTTGGGACACGACAAGTGTCGGTCCCGACACGTTCGTTTGGGGCGCGGCGCCCCTTTGGCAGTTTGAAAAACATCGCAAGATTCCTTCGAGAGCCGAACCTGGGTTCGGCGGGAATCGGTGCGATGAGGACTTAAAGTGTCAGAAGAATCGTCGTACCGAAACCGCCTGCGGGCATAGGTGAGCCCCGGAGAGGAGCTGGAAGTGCATGGTGATCATGTGGTCCCCCTCCTTCGGTTTGGGTTGACGATGGACGGCATATACTCGACTTCGCAGAAAATGGCCACCCGCCATTCCAGAAACCGCCGAAAGCTGGAGATGCCTGTGGCCGATCTGCCACTTATTAGCAGGATGCGGAAATGAACGATCGTCTCCGCATCGCGCTCTACCAGCCGGATATCGCCGGCAACACCGGAACAATTCTGCGCTTCGCCGCCTGCCTCGACCTTGGTGTCGACATCATCGAGCCGGCCGGCTTCCCGCTCTCGGACCGGACGCTGAAACGGGCCGGCATGGATTATCTCGAAATGGCGGCGCTCTCCCGCCATGCCGACTGGCACGCCTTCGAGGATTGGCGACGGGCCGATGCGCGCCGCCTGGTGCTGCTCACCACCAAGGCCGCGACCGCCTATACGGACTTCGCTTTCGCCACCGGCGACATCCTTCTGTTCGGTCGCGAATCCGCCGGCGTGACGGAAGAAATCCACCAGGCGGCGGACGCGCGACTGACCATTCCGATGCGGCCCGGCGCGCGCAGCATCAATGTCGCGCTGTCGGTCGCCATGGTCGCGGGCGAAGCGCTCCGCCAGCTGGGATAATATCTTCAACGCTCCATCACAGTCGCGGACGGCTTCCGCTTCCGCGGTCGTTCTCACCCAGGCGCACATTCGCCTTCTCCAGCAATTGCCCTATCAATTTTTCCTGGCTACAAGCTCAACTTAACTTGAGGTCAAGCGGGAATTTGAGAATGGCTCCGGTAAGGGAATTGACGGTCGGCCAGGTGGCGATACGCAGCGGCGTGGCGGTATCGGCGCTGCATTTCTACGAGGCACGCGGCCTGATCCGCAGCCACCGCACATCGGGCAACCAGCGCCGCTACAGCCGTGACGTGCTGCGGCGCGTGGCGATCATCCGCGTCGCCCAGGAGGTCGGCATCCCGCTCGCCGACATCGCCCTGGCGTTCCAGTCCCTGCCCGAAGAGCGGACGCCGACCCGCGAGGACTGGAACCTGCTTTCAACAGCCTGGCGCGACGAACTCGATCAGAAGATCGCCCAGTTGAAGAAATTGCGCGATGGCCTGACCGATTGCATCGGCTGCGGCTGCATGTCGATCGATAAGTGCCCGCTCAGGAACAAGGACGACCGGCTGGCGCGAGAGGGCGCAGGCGCGAGGCGGCTGGTTCTTCCTTCTCCCCGTTCACGGGGAGAAGGTGCCCGAAGGGCGGATGAGGGGCGGCGCTAATTTCAGTGATTGGCCGCGGCCCCGGGGCGGCGCCAAAACCATCGCCTGGCTATGCGATAATCTCGGAAGCCGGCGCCGCCCCTCACCTGCCTGCCGGCATCCTCTCCCCGTAAACGGGGCGAGGAAATCCTAATCCGCCGCCGGCAACCGCCGCATGGTGAATTCGATCACATCGCCCGGACGTTCGAACCAGCTTTCGATCTCGGTCCAGTAGGCCTGCTTGGGGAAGCGCTCGAACCATTCCTTGGCCTTGAGGCGGGCGTCCGGGCGTGGCAGCACGAAGGTCTCGCGCAGGAATCCGTCACGCGGCTCTCTTTCGCGCTCGGCCCGCGAGCGTTCCAGCCTCTTCTTCAAGCCATCCAGCGGCGGTCTTGCCGGGGTGCGCACGAAGGAACTCCTTGCACCTTGGTCAGACAGGACTTGACCCTTGCCCTCAAGAGATTAGGGATCGCGCGCAGAAAAAACGAGTCATTTGTCAGGCAAGTGCGCCTGTAGCCGGAGACTGAATTGGAAAGACCTGATCTTCCCGTGGGGCTGCCGGCCGACATCGAGCAGAAGAAGATGAAGGCCCGCCTCTGGTTCGAAGCTTTGCGAGAACGCATCTGCGCCACTTTCGAGCAGATCGAGCAGGAACTCACCGGACCGCAGGCGTCATGGTCGCCCGGCCATTTCGAAAAGACCGCCTGGGAGCGCGACGAAGGCCGTGGTGGCGGCGGCACCATGTCGATGATGCGCGGCCGCGTCTTCGAGAAGGTCGGCGTGCACACCTCGACCGTCTATGGTGAATTCTCGCCGGAGTTCAGGAAGCAGATGCCCGGCGCCGAAGACGACCCCCGCTTCTGGGCGAGCGGCATATCGCTGATAGCGCACCCCTGGAATCCCAATGTGCCGGCCGTGCACATGAACACGCGCATGGTGGTCACCACGCGCCAGTGGTTCGGCGGCGGCGCCGATCTGACACCGGTGCTCGACCGTCGCCGCACCCAGGACGACCCTGACACGATTGCCTTCCATCGCGCCATGCAGTTCGCCTGTGAGAAGAACGCCGCGGTCGCCGACTATCCCAAATTCAAAGCCTGGTGCGACGAGTATTTTTTCCTGCCGCACCGCAACGAAGCGCGCGGCATCGGCGGCATCTTCTTCGACTGGCTGCATTCGGACGAGGACAAGGGCGGCTGGAATGCCGATCTCAATTTCGTCCAGGATGTCGGGCGCTCTTTCCTCGTCGTCTATGCCCATCTGGTGCGCGGCAACTTCTACCGGAACTGGACCGATGGCGAGCGCGACGAGCAACTCATCCGGCGCGGCCGCTACGTCGAATTCAACTTGCTTCACGATCGCGGCACCATCTTTGGCCTGAAGACTGGCGGCAATGTCGCCTCGATCCTCTCCAGCCTGCCGCCCGAGGTAAAATGGCCGTAACGATCCGGTGAGCGCGGCCATGGCCGCATTGTTGTCCCATTCGCCGAATCTTGGCGCGCAATGTGGCGGATCGGATTTCTTTTTCGTCTAATATCCTTTTGAAAAAATTGAGTTATTTAAGGTCGCCGGGCCGGGAAGCGCCGGCGGTTCGTCATCGCTGCGAGCCGTGACCCGACGCGACTTGACGGCCCTGATCGAGAGGGATGCCTTGCCAAACGGGCACCCGCATTTCCAGGAGAGCATGCCATGCGCAAGCTTATCGTGACGGCGGCAGCCGCCGCCTTTCTCGCCTCCGGTGGCGCCGCGTTCGCGGCGGTCAAGCACACCACCGGCACCGTCAAGAGCTTTGATGGAACGGCCATGAGCCTTGTTCTGGACGATGGATCGACTTTCACCTTGTCCAAGGCCTTCAAGGATCCCGGCATCCAGACCGGTGAGAAGGTCCGCGTGTCCTGGGACATGAGCGGTAAGAACAAGATTGCCGAGGCCGTCAAGATCATGAAGTAACGGCTACCCCCGGCAAAGCAGGCTCAGGCAGCACGAAAGGCGGAGCACCCAGTGCTCCGCCGTTCGGTTTCGTGTTTTTTGCCGCGCCGACCGCCCTTGGCTACTCTTCATGCAACCGAAACCGGCGGCATGTGTTATTGATATCCATCCGGGCAATCCCGCGAGAACGCGCCCCGCTTCCGACGGATTGCATAAAACAATCGCTGGAGCGGTCGGGCTGGGCGGCTCCAGAGCGAGGAAAGGAAAACCCATGAAGGAATTTCAGTGTGGATCGCTGGTTCCCGGCTGTGACTGGCACACGCGCGCCGACGAGGAAGCGGAGGTCATGCGCCGCGCCGTCGAGCATATGCGCGAGACGCATGGCGAGACCGTCATCCGCGAGACTATGATCGAGGCGATCCGCTCGCGCATCCAGAAGGTTCGCGACGCCGCCTGATCGGGTCAAGTCGCAGACTTCGAAACGTCACAAACCGACAGGCAAGATGGCGTGACGTTGCTTCCGACGCATCCCGCCCTCTTCGTTGGCGATCCCCCGATCGCCGGCCGGGGTATTATTTATGCATAATTCAAGCAAATTCTTATATTCGTAGCGGCTTAGATAACCTTGCGGTAACGGTGCGCGTGCGACCCTCCTGCCCATGATCCGGCCAGAGGCGGCTGCCCGAGGAGCCCTTCGCCATCAAGGCGCTGTCCGGAACGGTGGGGCGAGGTGCTTCGCGCATGTGCGAGCGGTCCAACATCCGAGGCGGTCTCTGCGTGGCGGCGCTCCTGTCGTGCACGTTCCTCTTTGCGTCCGCGGCAACCGCTCAGGAATGGACCACCTCGCTCGTCGATGTCCATCAAGGCTCCCCGCTCAGCGACCGCGCCAGGGGCCTCGGCAACGGCGGCTATGAGTTGCAGGGTGGAAGCTGGGTGTCCTTCAGCCGATGGTACCACGCGAGCTGGGTCGATATGCATGTCGACCTTCTCACCCAGATCACGCCCGATACGGGCATTCTCTGGGGATTTGGCACCGGGGAACAGGCCGAGAAATACAGCATTCAGCCCAGCCTCAAGCTTGGCTTTCTCACCCAGACCCATCCGAACCCGAACAGCACCCTGTCCCTGTCGGTTACCTCGACCTTCGGCGGCAACCTGACTGAAAAGCCCTGCGTGGCCGACTACGGCGACCTGGGTAGCTACAGCGTCAATTGCCGGCTTGCCGCTGGCGAGACGGCGCCCGAGGAAACGTTGAAGTATTTGGTGAGCGCCAAGCCGGAGACCATGCATCTCTGGCTGAACTACCGTCTCACTTTCTGATCGGAGGGAGCTGCTGATGAAAATCATCTCGTCCCGAAATTCACGATCGTCCGTCCTGGTTCTTGTCTGACTGGAGAATGAACATGTCGGTTAACTCCTTGAAGTTCGGCCTCGCTGTCGCCTTGGCCATCCTTTCGGCACCGATCGCATCGGCGCAGGAGGCTCTGAACCCAGACGAGATGGCTGCGCTCTGTCATGGCGGCGGGTCCATATGCGTGAGCGCTACGATCCCGGTCGCACGGACGACGCAAGTCTTAGAGAGCTGGATGAGCCCCGATGTCGGCGCCGCATGGGCTGCCGGCTACAAGGGCCAGGGCGTCACCATCACCATGGTCGACGACTTCAGCAGCACGTCGCGCTTTTCCGGCAATTTCGGCATCGGTGTGCAGACGCAGCGGCACGGTGAATGGACGCGCGAGGAGGCGAGCATGATCGCGCCCGCGGCGACCATCCGCTCCAAGGATTTCTCGACCGGCACCTACGTCCCGCTGGCGAGCGGCCGCAACGTGCTCAACCTCAGCTATGGCATGTACACCACCGCGGGCTACAGCGTGAACCAGATCGGCTGGGCCCCGGAAGAGGCGTCGATCATCTATTATGCGACCAGAGGATCGGCCGTCGTCTCGAAGGCGGCCGGCAACGACGCGGTCGCCGTCGGTGGGGTCACAGGCGGCCAGCAGGACTATCTTGACCTCGCTTTGATCGGCAAATCGACGGCGATCTTCGTCGGCGCGCTGTCGAGCAATGGCACGACGACCAACAAGGCCCAGCTCGCCTGGTACTCGGACTATGCCGGATCGAACGCGCTGGTGCAGAGCCACTTCCTTGTGGTCGGCGTCAATGGAAGCAAGACCGGCCTCTACGGCACCTCGTTCGCCGCGCCGATTATCTCCGGCTATGCCGCGATCATCGGCAGCAAGTTCACCAGCGCCACGCCGGTTCAAATCACCAACGACCTGCTCAACACGGCTCGCACCGACACGCTGGTCAACTACAACCCGGCCGTCTACGGCAAGGGCGAGGCAAGTCTTTCGCGAGCGCTTGCTCCCGTGGCGATCCATTGACAGCCGACCTCCGCTGCCGCTGGTCTAAATCTCAAGGGCTTGCGCGGCGCGCTGCATCAGCGCGCCGCGTTCCAGCGTGAAGCCCGAGCCGACCCATTCCTTTTCGAGGTTCTTCAGCGTGGCGCCGAGCTTCGGCCCGGGTGACGCGCCAAGCCCGGTCAGGTCGGCGCCTTTGATCGGAAACACCGGCTTTTCCCATTTCAGCGTGAAATTGAGCAGACGTGAAAAGCCGCCGGCTTCGACCATCGCCTGATTGTCCTCTACCGCACGCGTCCGCGCGGCGGCGAGGGCCAGCCGAATGCGATCGAGATAACCGTCGCGATCGCCGTAATAGAGCTTTTTGGCCAGCTCGGTCTCGGTCATCTTCGCATCCGGGGCGATGGTCAGCGTCCAATGCCGCAGGCGGTCGGCCTCTTCGTTCGAAAGTCGCAGCCGCTCGCCAAGCGCCTTCATCCGCACGGCGTCAGGCGGGACGATCGCCTCCAGTCTCAGCATCGGATCGGCGGTCCAGCCGAGATCCGTCCCGGTCCTGACCAGGCCGTGGATGGCGTCGATGCCCCATTTCTCGCTTTCCGGGAGCGCGGCGGACAGCACGCCGGCCTGGCGCATCCAGAGCAGCGCGCGCGAGGGATCCGGAGCCGACAGCAGCTTCTTCAGTTCGGACCAGACGCGTTCGGCTGAAAGCTGGGCAAGTCCTTCCTTCAGCCTGGCGCAGGCCTTCAGCCCTTCCGCGTCCGGCCGTCCCTCGCCATACCAGGCAAAGAAGCGGAAAAAGCGCAGGATGCGCAGATAGTCCTCGCGGATGCGCGCTTCCGCGTCGCCGATGAAGCGCAGCCGCCGCGCTTCGATATCGGCAACGCCGCCGACAAGGTCGACGACCGTGCCGTCGGCTTCGGCATAGAGCGCGTTGATGGTGAAGTCGCGCCGTTCCGCGTCCGCTTTCCAGTCGCGCCCGAAGACCACTTTTGCGCGCCGGCCGTCGGTCTCGATATCGGCGCGCAGCGTCGTCACCTCATAAGGCTTGCCGCCCGCCACCACAGTGATCGTGCCGTGCTCGATGCCGGTCGGCACCGTCTTGAATCCGGCCGCTTGGGCGCGTCGGATCGTCTCTTCAGGCAACGTCGTCGCGGCGATATCGATGTCGGCCACCGGTTGGCCAAGCAGCGTGTTGCGTATCGCGCCGCCGGCGACACGCGCTTCCTCGCCGCCTTGCTTCAAGGCCGCAAGAAGCCGCTGCAGGTGCTTGTCGTCCAGCCAGCCGGCCTTGCCCGAAAGAGTGATGTCGGCGCTCAAGCGTAGAGTCTCTCGTAAAGGGTACGGACGATGCCGGCGGTGACGCCCCAGATGCGCTGGCCGCCATAGGGCATATCGTAGAAGAACCATTCGAGGTCGTTCCAGAAACGGCTATCGCGCGCGTGGTTGGCCGGCTCCATGAGGAAACTCAGGGGCACCTCGAAGGCCGCGTCGACCTCATCGGCATTGAGCGTCAGCGAAAAACCCGGCCGCACGATGGCAAGCACCGGCACGATGCGGTAGCCGCTGCCGGCGACATAGTCCGGCATGCGGCCGATGATCGAGATGAAATCCCGCTTTAGGCCGATCTCCTCAAAGGTCTCCCGCAGCGCCGTGCCTTCAGGGCCACGATCGGTCGGATCGATCGTGCCGCCCGGAAAAGCCACCTGGCCGGAATGGCTGCGCAGTTTCTCGGCGCGCTTGGTGAGCAGCACCGTGGCGCCCTCGGCACGGTCGACCACCGGGATCAGCACCGCCGCGTCGCGCAGCGGTTTGACGTGTTCGAGCCTTGGGTGGCCGGGATTGAAGCGATGGTCGCCGAAATCGTCGCCGGGGACGATCGCCGCCTGCGCCGCGACACGGGCGCGAAAATCAGCGATCGAAAACGGCACCGGCGTCACCTGGTCCATCACGCGCTCAGCCGATTCAGTTTCTCGGCCGGCATGATCGGATAAGCCTCGCCGCCCGAGCGGACGGCGAACATCGCCTTGCCGTCGATGGCTATCTCCTCGCCATGTTCGACCAGTTCATACATCACAGGCCGCGCCACCAGCGCCTCCAGCCGTCCGCGCACCAGAACATAGGGTTTCAGCCCACCGGTTTCGTCCTCGTCGACGAAGCGCAACGGATGGGCGGGCCCGGCGGCGACGACGTCGCCGACATTGGTGCGGAAAGTGATGATCTGGTCGTCACCGCTCCCGGACACGTTCATTTCCACAGCGATAAAGGGCGCGTCGACGACGCGTATCCCGACGCGCTCGACCGGCGTCACAAGATAGGTCTTTCCGTCCGCATCCTTGCGCAGCACACTGGAAAAAAGCTGTACCAGCGGCATGCGCCCGATCGGCGTGCCGAGATAGAACCAGGTGCCGTCGGCCTTGATCTCCATATCGAGGTCGCCGCAGAAGTCAGGATTCCAGCGCTCGACCGGTGCCGGCCCCTTGCCGGCCCGCGCGGCCCGGGAGATCAGCGCCTCCAGGCCGCGCGCCTCGGTGGCGCCGGCCAGGCTCGGTTCGCTCGGGCTTCGTTCACGATGTTCGCTGCGTTCCGCCATGGTCACGAAATAGTCACTGTTGTCCCGATTGTCAGCCTTGTCGGCCTAAGTCTGTGATTTAAGTTCGAATGCAGGCGCCAGGCGAGGCCGAATCGCGGCATTCTGCGACATTGAGAATGCAGGCCGGCATTTCCAACCACAAGGATCGAGCGGCATGAGCGTGATGATCAAGGAAAGCCCGATCGGCGAAAAGGCGATGATCGAGGAAGCCGAAAAGGCGCTGGCCGACATCTCCAGGGTCCGCGATGCGGTCGGCCGGGTGATCTTCGGCCAGGAAGCCGTCGTCGAGCGCACGCTGGTGGCGCTGCTGGCGGGCGGTCATGCGCTGCTGGTCGGCGTGCCGGGTCTCGCCAAGACCAAGCTGGTCGAAACGCTTGGCATCGTGCTTGGCCTCGATTCGCGCCGCGTCCAGTTCACGCCCGACCTGATGCCGTCTGACATCCTCGGCTCCGAAGTCATGGAGCAGGACGAGTTCGGCAAGCGCTCCTTCCGCTTCATTTCCGGGCCGATCTTCACGCAATTGCTGATGGCGGACGAGATCAACCGCGCCTCGCCACGCACGCAATCGGCGCTGCTGCAGGCGATGCAGGAATATCACGTCACCATCGCCGGCGCCCGCCACGACCTGCCCTCGCCCTTCCATGTGCTGGCGACGCAGAACCCGCTGGAACAGGAAGGCACCTACCCGCTGCCCGAAGCCCAGCTCGACCGCTTCCTGATGCAGGTCGACATCCTCTATCCGGAAATCGGGGCGGAACGCCGCATTCTGCTCGAAACCACCGGCGTCGACGAAGCCAAGGCCGATAACGTGCTGCAGCCGGCCAGATTGAGGGAAATCCAGACGCTGATCCGCCGCATGCCGGTGCCGGAAAGCGTCGTCGAGGCGATCCTCAAGCTGGTGCGTTCGGCCCGGCCCGGTCAGGGCAACGCCGAGACGGACAAGCACGTCGCCTGGGGACCGGGCCCGCGCGCCAGCCAGGCGCTGACCCTGTGCGCCCGCGCCCGCGCCCTATATGATGGCCGCTTGGCGCCGTCGGTGGACGACGTTCGCGCCTTGGCGGAGCCGGTGCTGCAGCATCGCATGGCGCTGACTTTCGCCGCCCGCGCCGAAGGCACTTCGGTGCGTGACGTGGTGGCGAAGCTGGCAAAAGGCGTCTGATGGGTCGAATAGGCGAGGTCCAGGCACCGGTTGCGACGCGCGACGCGCTCGCTCGTGGCCGGTTGCGGGCTTCCTTGGTGCCGGACCTGCTGGTCGAGGCACGCCGCATCGTCAACACGGTGATCGCCGGTTGGCACGGCCGCCGCAAGCGCGGCATCGGCGAGAACTTCTGGCAGTTCCGGCCCTATGTCGAAGGCGATGCCTCGCGCATCGACTGGCGCCGGTCGGCCAAGGACGACCATACCTATGTGCGCGACCGCGAATGGGAGGCGGCTCACACCGTCTGGCTCTGGGCCGATCCCTCCCCTTCCATGCTCTACAAATCCGCCGGCGCCGGCGTTTCCAAGGAATCGCGCGCGCTGGTGCTGGCGCTTGCCATGGCCGAGCTTTTGTCGCGCAGTGGCGAGCGCATCGCCTGGCCGGGCCTGACCGACCCGTTCACCGCGCGCAACGGCGCCGAGCGTATCGCCGCCCAGCTCAGCCATGCCGGCGCGCTGCCAGCCAAGCCCGATCTATCCTCCATCCGCCGCTTCTGCGACATCGTTCTCGTCGGCGATTTCCTCGATCCGGTCGAGGAAACCAAGGCCTGGCTCGACGTGCTCGCCCGCCACGGCGTGCGCGCGCATCTGATCGAGGTGGCCGACCCGGCCGAGGAAACCTTCCCCTATGCCGGCCGCACCGAGTTCACCGATCCGGAGACCGGCGACAAGCTGACCGCCGGCCGCGCCGAGATGCTGGCCGAGGAATATCGCCTGCTTTACCAGGCCCGCCGCGAGGAGCTGGCCGCCTGGTGCAAGCGCCTCGGCTGGAGCTACACCGTGAACCACACCGACCGCCTCGCCTCCGAGGCGCTGGTGCGCGTCCATATGGCGATGACCGCCGACGGCACTAATCTTGGAAGGGCGGTCGCATGAGCTGGCTGCCGCTTTCCTTCGGGGCACCCATGGTGCTGTGGGGCCTACTGGCGTTGCCGGTGATCTGGTGGCTGCTGCGGCTCACCCCGCCCAGGCCGCAGGCGGAGGTCTTTCCGCCGCTGAAAATCCTCGCCCGGGTCCGGAGACGCGAAGAGACCCCGCAGCAAAGCCCGTGGTGGCTGACGCTGCTTCGGCTGCTGATGGCGGCGCTCGTCGTGATGGCGCTGGCCGAGCCGGTCTTCAATCCGCGCGAAAAGCTGCCGGCGGAAGGTGCTGCCCTGGCGCTTGTCGTCGACAATGGCTGGGCAAGTGCTGCCGACTGGTCCAAGCGCGTCGCCACCGCCGAGCGGCTGATCACCGATGCCGGCTCGAACGGCGTGCCTGTCGTCATTGCATTCACCGCCGAGAAACCCAATGCCGAGATCGGTCCTTTCGATGCCTCGGCCGCGCTCGACCATCTGCGCGCTGCCAAGCCGCGGCCGGTCCCGCCTGACCGTCCTGCCGTCTACGCCCGCGTCGCCGCCGCGTTGGAGCGCCTGCCTGGCGCCAGCGTCGCGGTGCTCGCCGATGGGCTTGCCGCCAAAGGCGACGAGGCCGCTTTCAAGACGCTTCTCGAAAAGAACGCGACGCGGCTGGTCTGGGTAGCGTCCGACCGGATGTCGCTAACCGGCCTGATTGGCGCCGACAACCAGGTCGACGGCTTCGCGCTGACCGCCATTCGCGCGCCGGGCGATCCGGCGCCGGCGCAGGTCAGCGCGGGCGCCTTCGACGATAAGGGCCGCCGCATCGCCGATGCGACACTGACCTTCGCACCCGGCGAAGCCACCGCCACGGCCACGATGACGGTCCCGTTCGAACTGCGCAACGATTTCGCCTCGATCGCGCTCGACGGCGAGCATCAGGCCGGCGCCGTGCGCGTGCTCGACGAGAGTTCCAAGCGCCGCCGCGTCGGCCTTCTGTCGCAGACCGAGGCCGACCAGGCGCAGCCGCTTCTGTCGCCGCTCTACTATATCCGCCGCGCTCTGCAGCCCTTTGCCGACCTGGTCGAGCCGTCGAGCGCCGATCTCGCCGACGCCATTCCGCAGCTTCTCGACCAGAAGCCGGCGATGATCCTCATGGCCGATGTCGGCACCATCCCGGAGCAGGTCAAGCAGCGGCTGGTCGACTGGGTCGACAAGGGCGGCACGCTGGTCCGCTTTGCCGGCCCGCGCCTTGCCGCGGCAGGCAATGACGATGACCTCCTGCCGGTGCGGCTGCGCAGCGGCGAGCGCGCGCTGGGCGGCGCGCTGTCGTGGACGACACCGCAGGCGGTTACCGAATTCCCGAAGAACGGTCCCTTCGCCGATCTTTCCCCGCCCTCCGAGGTGACGGTGAGCCGGCAGGTTCTGGCCGAGCCGACGCCCGACATCGTCGAGCGTACCTGGGCCACGCTTGCCGACGGCACGCCGCTGGTGACGGGCATGAAGAAGGACAAGGGCACGCTGGTGCTCTTCCATGTCACGCCCGAGGCGACCTGGTCGAACCTTCCGATCTCCGGCAGCTTTGTCGAGATGCTGAGGCGCGTCGTGCAGTTGTCGCGCAACCAGGGCGCCGCGATCGCCAATGCCGAAGCCACGGCCGCGTCGCTCGCGCCTTACCGCATGATCGGCGCCGACGGCATGCTGACGCCGCCCTCGCCCGATGCGCGGCCGCTGGTGCCCGGCGCCGGCCCGCTGCCGGTGACGCTGGAAAACCCGCCCGGCCTTTACGGCTCGGAGACCGGCGTGTTCGCACATAATCTTCTCAACGCTTCGAGCACATTCGCGCCGCTCGCGCGCCCGCAGGTGTCGCTGCCGGTGACAGCCGTCCCCTATGCCTTCGATGAATCGGAGAACCTCAAGGGGCCGCTGGTCGCCATTGCGCTCCTGTTGATGGTGCTCGACACTCTGGCCGTGTTCTGGATGGGCGGCCTGCTGGCGCGCCGGCCGCGCCGCTCGGCCGTGGCGGCCGCAGCCGCCGCTCTGGTCGTGCTGAGCGGCCTCTTCGGCCACGCCGATCTTGCCCGCGCCGACGATTCGAAACCCGGCGACGCCCAGGCGATCGAGGACATCTCGAAAACCCGCATCGCCTATGTGATCACCGGCGAGCCCGGCGTCGATGCGATCAGCCGCGCCGGCCTCGAAGGCCTGACACGTTTCCTCATCGAGAAGACCGCGCTCGAGCCCGGCCCCCCGGCTGGCGTCGACATCGCCAAGGACGAGCTGTCCTTCTTCCCGCTGATCTATTGGCCGATCGATGCAACGGCGCCTATGCCCAGCCAGGCGGCGATCGCCCGCATCGATGCCTATATGCAGCAGGGCGGCACGGTTCTGTTCGACACGCGCGACCAGTTTTCAAATGGCATCGGCGCCGGCTCGGCAAGCCCGGCGACCGAGCGGCTGCGCGACATCCTCGCCAATCTCAACGTGCCGCCGCTGGAGCCGGTGCCGTCGGACCACGTGCTGACCAAGTCCTTCTTTATCCTTCCGGAGTTCCCCGGCCGCTTCAACGGCAGCCCGCTCTGGGTCGAGGCCTCGCTCGAGGCAAGCAACACCGAGAACCGCCCCGTGCGCACCGGCGACGGCGTCTCGCCGATTATGATCACCGCCAATGACTTCGCCGGCGCCTGGGCCATCGACGAGAACGGCGATCCAATGCTGCCGACCGTGCCGCCGGACCCGATGCAGCGCGTCTACGCGCTGCGCGCCGGCGTCAACATCATGATGTACATGCTGACCGGCAACTACAAATCCGACCAGGTGCATGTGCCCGTGCTGCTCGAACGGCTGGGACAGTAGCTCATGAACTGGTCGATCTCCTTCGAACCGCTGGTCTCCTGGCCGCTCTTTAGCCTGCTCTTCGTGCCGTTGCTGCTGTTGGCCCTGGTCGGCCTGTGGTTTCGCCAACGCGGCTCGGCGCTGCGCTTCATCGCGCTGCTCGCGCTTGCCGCGGCATTGCTCAACCCGGTGTTCCTCGCCGAGGAGCGCGAGGCGCTGAAGAGCGTCGTCGCCCTCATTGTCGACCGCAGCCAGAGCCAGGACATCGGCGACCGCGCCAAGCAGACCGACGAGGCGCTGGCCGGGTTGCAGCAGCGACTTGCCCGCTTCAGGCAGTTCGATGTCCGTGTCGTCGAGGCCGGCAAGTCCGAAGCCGCCGACGAGCGCACGGAAACCAAGCTGTTCAGCGCGCTGGAGGGCACCTTCCGCGACGTGCCGCCGTCGCGCATTGGCGGGGCGATCATGATCACCGACGGCGAGGTGCATGATGCGCCGGCCGGAGCGCCGGAATTCAACGCGCCGCTGCACGCGCTGATCACCGGCAACGAGCATGAGAAGGACCGCCGTATCCGCTTCGAGAACGCGCCGCGCTTCGGCCTCGTCGGCAAGCCGCTCGACATGACCTACCGCGTCATTTCGACCGAAGGCGGTGGCGCCCCGGTGGACGTGCGCGTCTCGGTCAATGGCGAGCAGGTCTCGGTCGAGCACGCAACCGTCGGCCAGCCGATGAAGCTGCAGGTCACCATACCCAATGCCGGCCGCAACATAGTCCAGCTCGGCATCGACCGCGAGCCGGGCGAACTGACCGACGCCAACAACCGGGCGATCGCCTTGGTCGACGGCATCCGCGAGAACCTGCGCGTGCTGCTGGTTTCCGGCGAGCCGCATGCCGGCGAGCGCACCTGGCGCAACCTTTTGAAGTCGGACGCGTCGGTCGATCTCGTCCACTTCACCATTCTGCGCCCGCCGGAAAAGCAGGACGGCACGCCGATCAATGAACTGTCGCTGATCGCCTTTCCGACGCGCGAGTTGTTCGTCGAGAAGATCAAGGATTTCGACCTGATCATCTTCGACCGCTACCAGCACCGCGACGTGCTGCCGATCCTCTATTACGACTACATCTCCGAATATGTCGAAAAGGGCGGCGCGCTGCTGATTGCCGCCGGTCCCGAATATGCCGGCGAAAACTCGATTGCCCGCACGCCGCTGAACGCTGCGCTGCCGGCGATGCCGACCGGCGAAGTGGTGGACAAGGCCTTCTATCCGCGTCTGACGGACCTCGGCCAGCGTCATCCGGTGACGCGCGGGCTCGACGGCTCGGCGAGCGAGCCGCCGCATTGGAGCCGCTGGTTCCGCACCATCGGCGTCAAGAATCCGCAAGGCGAAGTGGTGATGAAGGGCGCCGACGACCGCCCCTTGCTCCTGCTCGACCGCAAGGGCGAAGGTCGTGTCGGCATGCTCTTGTCCGATCAGGGCTGGCTGTGGGCGCGCGGCTTCGAGGGCGGCGGGCCGCATGTGCAGCTCTACCGGCGCATCGCCCACTGGCTGATGAAGGAGCCGGAACTGGAAGAGGAACGGCTCACCGCCGACGGCCGCGGCATGATGCTTGAAATCCGCCGCCAGACGATGAGCGACGATCCGGGCCCCGCCCAGGTGATCACGCCTTCCGGCAAGGCGGTGACGGTGAAGCTTGAAAAATCCGAACCAGGCATCTTCACCGGCAGCCTGCAGACCGGCGAGATCGGCCTTTACCAGATCGGCAATGGCGACCTTACCGCGCTTGCTCATGTCGGTCCGATCAACGCGCCGGAATTCTCGGACGTCGTCTCGACCGAGGACAGGCTGAAGGCGCCTGCCGAGGCGACCGGCGGTAGCGTGCGGCGGCTGGCCCCGTCATCGACGCTCGGCAATCTCGCCGGCGGTGTTACCCTGCCGTCGATCGTGCCGGTCCGCTCTTCGGCGGCCGCTTCGGGTGAGGACTGGATCGGCCTGCGCACCACCGACGACAGCACGCTCAAGGCCGTCTCGCGCGTGCCGCTGTTCGGCGGCTTCCTCGGCCTCGGCCTGCTGCTGCTCGCCATCGGCTCGATGTGGTATCGCGAAGGGCGGTAGCGCCGCCTGTTCCTTCTCCCCTTGTGGGAGAAGGTGGATCGGCGCGATAGCGCCGAGACGGATGAGGGGTGCTCCAACGGAGTGAGACGTAAGCTTTCCCTGGAACACCCCTCGTCCGACCGAGCTTCGCTCGGCCACCTTCTCCCACAAGGGGAGAAGGAAAAAGGCGCCCCCTACTCTTCCGGCTCGACGGTAAACAGCAGCGGATAGCCCTTGGCCTTGCCGGCATCGGTCGCGCGCGTGGCCTTGGTCTCGGCGACGTCGCGCGTAAACACCGCGACGACGCACACGCCGCGCGTATGGGCCGTGATCATGACGCGGTGCGCCTGATCCTCGCTGAGCTTG
Source organism: Mesorhizobium sp. Arg314 (assembly GCF_053714275.1). Taxonomy (NCBI): domain Bacteria; kingdom Pseudomonadati; phylum Pseudomonadota; class Alphaproteobacteria; order Hyphomicrobiales; family Phyllobacteriaceae; genus Mesorhizobium; species Mesorhizobium sp. Arg314. Next base: position 36,224 of record NZ_JBSKBP010000021.1, read on the forward strand.
AACTCACCCTTGAGTATCGTCACCACGAACTCGCGCGGCGTGAAGTCGTCATTGACGAGGATGACCTTGTAGAGCTTCGGCCGCTCGGTTTTCGGCTGCGTCTTGACGCGGGGCTTGATGACGGTTTCGGGCATCGGAATCCACCAGCGATGAACTGGGTTTTCATTTTTACTTAGTCACGCAGGAACACACACGTCCATTTGTCCGCGCGGCAGCGGCGACCCGGACGATGAAAGCTAATGTGGGAAAGTGGTGCCTGTCGTTCAACGGCCTTGCCGGTGCATGGTCGTGCCTGACCGGCCTGAGCCGCCATCGTCCACGCCCGATCCGCGTTCGATGAACGCAAAGAGCATCCAGGCGATAAAGCCGATCACGGTCGCGCCGGTGAGCACGATCAGGATCCAGGATTGTGTCGGGGTGATGTAGTCGAAGCTGGACGAGATCACCGGAGCGAAGAGCTCTGGCTCGGTCCTGCCACTGGCGGGATCCGGTACCGGGCTGGCGGTGAAAATAATCAACGATCGCGCCACCGCGGTGGCGATTAGGCCGCCGAGGGTCAGCGAGCGCATCCGGGACGAAAACCGCTTCTTCATGCGGATTGTCCTACAGCATCGGCATTGCGATCGGGTTAAGGATCAAGCGGCAGAAGCTGCCAGCGTCACGCTTGACCTGCCCGAAAGCCGCCCCAGCCGGAACCGGCTGGAGCGGTCTTCGTCTAAGCAGTGCCGAGAACCTTGGATCAGGGCTTCTTGGCGGCGGGCTTCGCGGCAGCCGGCTTCGCAGCAGCGGGCTTCGCAGCAGCAGGCTTCATTGCCGGCGCCTTCTTCGGAGCCGGGCACTTGTGCTTCTTGGTCGGCTTGCAGACCTTCTTGGCTACCTTCTTCGGGGCAGGCTTGGCGGTCATATCGGTCGCCGGAGCGGTGGTCGTCGTCGTGGTGGAGGCAGCCGGGGCTGCGGTCGTGGTGGCGGCGGCGTTGCCGAGAGCCGGCATCGAGAAGGCCAGGGCGACGCCGAGGCCGAGGGCGGAGAGAAGGGACTTTTTCATGGCTTAGCTTCCTTTTTGTGCGGGTCGGAGAGTCGAGCATCACTGATCTGGGTCGACCGGTGTCACTCCAAGCAGCTTCAAAGCGTTTGCGAGCATCCGGATACCCTGCGCCTGTTTCTTGTTGGCGCAGAACCGGTTTCCCTTTCTTTGAAGTGCCTTCGCCGCGGTGACCTGCGTTGCCGCGGCGTGGGTTTCGAGGGCTTCGTCAACTTGACGGCTGAGATTGGTGCAGCGCTCCGTCCGGGTGAGCGGTGGTGCGACCTTTGCGGTAGAGGCGCCGGCCGCTGCCGTGATGAGCGATATGCTGAGCAAAGCACCCGTCACGCTGATCCAGAACCTCTGCATTGATCTCGTCCGTCACTCCGGAGACTTGCGTCGCAGCCGATGACCTGACCGCCACGGCACCGGTTATGCCCATTAAATTTTTCAGCAGTTTTTCCCGATTGTAGAATTTTGTTTCTGAATTGTTTCTGGGGAATCCGGTCGGCACGACGATCGCGGCCACTGGCCAAGATGTGGCCCGAATTCTATCGTGTGGGTGGTCGGCGAAGGGATTGCTTGGCTAACAATGACAGGGTTCCAGTGAAATCCGATGCACACATACTGATCGTCGACGACGACAAGGGCATACGCGACCTGCTGCAGGAGTTCTTCCAGAAGCGCGGCCTGCAGACGACGGTGGCCGGCGACGGCACCGAGATGGAAGCGATCCTGCGCCGCACGCCGGTGGACCTGATCATTCTCGACGTGATGCTGCCCGGCAAAAGCGGACTTGAGCTTTGCCGCGAGATCCGCGCCAACTACACCACGCCGATCATCATGCTGACCGCGGTCACCGAAACGACCGACCGCGTGGTGGGCCTCGAAATGGGCGCCGACGACTACGTGCCCAAGCCCTTCGATCCGCGCGAGCTTCTGGCCCGCATCCGTGCCGTGCTGCGGCGCAACGGCAGCGCCGAGCCACGTCGCCCGACCGCCAAGCAGATCTACCGCTTTGCCGGCTGGACCATGGATTGCGCGCGCCGCCGCCTGACGGCGCCCGACGACGTCCGGGTGGAATTGACCATGGCGGAGTTCAACCTGCTGCAGACCTTCGTCAAGAGCGCGCAGCGTGTGCTTACCCGCGAACAGCTGATCGAACTTTCCGGCGGCGACACCGGCTACAGCTTCGACCGCAGCGTCGACATTCTGGTGAGCCGCCTGCGCCGCAAGATGGAAGACGATCCGAAAACGCCGAAACTGATCCTGACCGTGCGCAGCGGCGGCTATCAATTCCTGCCCGAGACGACGTCCGAATGAGACGCTTCCTGCCGCAGACCCTGCCTGTCTGGGTGCTGCTCATCGTCATTTCCGGCCTCATGATCAGCCAGGTCGGAACGCTTTACATCGTCGCGCGCGACCGGGCCGCAGCCAACGGTATCGTCGATCTCTACCGGCTGAACGACCGCGCCTATTCGCTGGTGCAGCTGATGCATGACGCCACGCCCGAAGGGCGCAAGGCGATCGCGTCGGGCTTGTTCAACTCGACCTACGCGCTGACTGTTTCGGACACGCCCGCCGTTACCTCGTCGATCGCCGGCGACGACCAATTGGCCGAGCTGGAGGACATCCTGGTCGGCCGCCTGACGAAGTTCGGCATCACCGACGCGCGCGTGCGGCGCGATCCGGCAACCCAGGAGTCCGACGTCCCGGACGGCGAGGCGGTGAACAAGGATGTCGGCCAGGTCGAGCGCGACCTGCGGGTTCTCGCCGCGGATTTCGCGCAGAGCGACAAGCTGACGGCCTCGCTGCGCTTTTCCGATGGACAGTGGTTGAATTTCACCGAACCGATCACACCGGCGGGACCGATCCTCAGCCTCGACAGCCTGCCGCTCTACTCGCTGATCGCCGGTTTGATCATCATCATGTCGATCTGGTCGCTGCGCCGCCTGACCGCGCCCTACCGGATGATGGAAACGGCGGTGACGCGGATCGGCAATGATCTGAAAAGCCCGCCGATCGCCGAGAGCGGCAGCCGCGAGATCCGCGCCGCGGCAAAGGCCATCAACGCCATGCAGATGCGGCTGCGCGACTATGTCGAGGACCGCGAGCACCTTGCGGCGGCGCTGGCGCATGATCTGCGCACGCCGCTGACCCGGATGCGCCTGCGCCTCGAGCTGTTGCGCAGGTCGCCCGCGCGCGAGGCGCTTGCGCACGACCTCGCCGACATCGAAAGCATCGCCAGCTCGGTCATCGACTTCGCCAAATTCGAGGTGACCGAGGAAAAGGCCGAGCGGATCGATTTCTGGTCGCTGGTGGAATCGGTCGCGGACTCCTTCGACGGCGCATCCTTCGACGAAGACGTGATCCCTTCCCGCGGCCTGATCTGCATTGCGCGGCCGGTGGCGCTGCGCCGCTGCATCACCAATCTCATCCAGAACGCTGTCACCTACGGCAAAAAGGCGCATCTCGGCGTGCGGCGATCGGGCGACACGATCACGCTGTCGATCCGTGACGAGGGTCCCGGCATTCCGCAGGCGAAACTGGACGCCGTGTTCGGCTCCTTCGTGCGGCTGGAGGAATCGCGCAACCGCACGACCGGCGGGCTCGGTCTCGGTCTCACCATCGCCCGCAACATCGCCCGCGGCGCTGGCGGCGAGGTCGATCTTTCCAATTACCCCGGCGGGGGCCTGCTGACCGAACTGCGGCTGCCTGTGGCAACTTGAGTCAGCAGGCGGCTGCCTGATCCCAATCCGCTACTGGATCGGCCGGCTCTTCCTTGTGATAGTGCCGCCCGACCCGGCATGAGGAAACCGCATCATTGTTCTACGCTGTCCTTGCCTATCACGTCGAAGAGGCCGTCCAGTCCTGGACGCCCGACGAGGATGCGGCGCTGATGAAAGACCTGCTCGATGTCAACGACAGGCTGACCCGCGAGGGCAAGCTCGGACCGGCGGCCAGGCTTGGCGCGACGGCGGAGGCCGCGACACTGCGCGGTCCGGGCGATGGCATGGTGATCGACGGTCCCTTTGCCGAGACCAAGGAACAGTTGCTCGGCCTCTATGTCCTCGACTGCGCGGACCAGGACGAGGCGATCGCCGCCGCGCGCGATCTCAAGCGCGTCAACCCCAGCGCCGTCTACGAGATCCGGCCGATCATGCTCTATCTGCCCGGCGCAAAGCTGGCGGCCAGTTGAGAAAGGTTCCCTGACGCGCTTCAGACCGATGTCCCTGTGGCTTCGATTTCCCGCCCCAGCCGCAGCATTTCGCTGACCAGCAGGTCGAGGTCGTCGCGGCGCGTGCGGTGATTGGCAATTGCCACTCTGAGGCAGTGCTGGCCGCCCACGGTGGTATCGGACAGGGCCGCGATGCCCTCTTCCTGCAGCCTGAGCATGATCTCGGTGTTGAACATCTTGAGGCGCTCCTCGGACACGTCGCCCAGCCGGTGGCGGAAGCTGACGATGTTGACGGTGGTCGGCGCCATCAGCTCGAGCGCCGGCTCCGCCTCGATCAACCGGGTGAGGTAACGGGCCTGGGCAATGTTCTGGTCGATCAGTCGGCCGAACTTCTCGGCCCCGTGCTCCTTCAGGGCCATCCAGATTTTGAGCGCGCGAAAGCCGCGCGAAGTCTGCAAACCGTAATCGTGCAGCCACTCTCCGGATGCAAGGCCACGCGGCGTCGATTCCAGATATTCCGGCGTGACGGCAAATGTGTTGCGGTGCGCCGATGCGTCCCGCACCAGCGCACAACCGGCTTCGAACGGCGCATGCAGCCATTTGTGCGGATCGAGCGCGACCGAATCCGCCTGCTCGATGCCGGCAACCAGCGACCGGCTCTCAGGTGCGATCGCGATCAGTGCGCCGATACAGCCGTCGGCATGGAACCAGAGATCCTCTTCGGCCGCCACGCTCGCCAGCGCCCGAAGGTCGTCGACGGCGCCGGTGTTGACGGTGCCGGCGGTGCCGATCACGCAGGCCGGCTTGAACCCCGCCTCGCGGTCCTCCGCGATTGCCGCCTTGAGCGCGGCGATATCGATGCGCAACCCGGCATCGGTTGGAATCCGTCGCAACGCCCGATTGCCGAGGCCCAGCACCTCCATGGCCTTGCGGTGACAGGAATGGACCTGGTCCGAGGCATAGTAGCGCAGCGGCTTGGGGATGGCGCCGACGCCACGTTCGCGTATGTCGACGCCGGCCTTGACATTACGCGCGACGGTCAACCCGATCATGTTGGCCATCGAGCCGCCGCTGACCAGCGTGCCGCTGGCCGTGGCCGGAAAGCCGACCATCTCCTTGCACCAGTTGACGACCTGGCTGTCCATCAAGCCGGCGGCATGGTTGCCGCCACCGAGATTGGATCCCTGGATCGCTGCCAGGAAATCGCCGAGCGCGCCGGTGAAATTGCTCGATCCCATGTACCAGGACCAGAAGCGCGGATGGACGTTGCCCATCGGGTAAGGCATCACGTTGCGGGCGACATCGTCATAGACGTCGGCCACCGGCGCCGGCGATCGCGGCAAGGGCGCGCTGAAAAATGCCCGCACCTCGGCCGGCATCTCGCGCCAGACCGGACGCTCCCGGACATCCTTGAGATAGGTGATGGCATCGTCGAGAATCCGGTGCGAAAGCACTCCGACATCGGTCCAATCCGGTGGGTCGAGCGTTTCGTCCGCGTTCGTCGCTTCCTGAAAGGTGTCCATCCGTATCTCCCGCCGGCATGTGGGTGATCATGTGCAAAAAGGCGACGCCGCCGTTCGAACGGCGGCGTCGCGGTATCTATCCTCAGGCCTCGAACTGACAGCTCGGCGTCGAGCGCGACAGCGCCGTTTCCTCGGCGTCCATGTCGGCGTCGATGCCGTCGAAGAGCGGCGTCGACATATAGCGCTCACCCGTGTCGGGCAGCATGCACAGGATAACCGCGCCGGCCGGCGCGGTGCCGGCGATCTGGCGCGCCACGGCGAAGGTGGCGCCGCCCGAAATGCCGGTGAAAATGCCTTCCTGCTGCGCCAGCGCCTTCGCCCACTTGATGCCTTCCGGACCGGGGATCGGCACCACCTGGTCGTAGTAGCGCTTGTCGATCGCCTCCTGCAGCACATTGGGGATGAAGTCCGGCGTCCAGCCCTGGATCGGATGTGGTTCGAAGGCTGGATGGCTGGCGGCCGGTGCGCCGCCGGCGCCGCGCTCCTGCGGCTTGCCGCTGCCGATCAGCTGGGCATTGGCCGGCTCGGCAAGCACGATCCTGACCTCCGGCCGCTCCCGGCGAAGCACGCGGCCGACGCCGGCGACGGTGCCGCCCGTGCCATAGCCGGTGACCAGATAGTCGAGACGCGACCCTGCGAAATCGTTGATGATCTCGCGGCCTGTGGTCGCCTCGTGGATGGCGGCATTGGCTTCGGTCTCGAACTGGCGGGCTAGGAACCAGCCATTGGCTTCGGCAAGCTCGACCGCCTTATTGTACATGCCGAGACCCTTCTGGACACGCGGCGTCAGCACCACCTTGGCGCCAAGCATGCGCATCAGCTTGCGGCGCTCGATGGAGAAGCTGTCGGCCATCGTCACCACCAGCGGATAACCTTTCTGGGCGCAGACCATGGCAAGGCCGATGCCGGTATTGCCGCTCGTCGCCTCGATCACCGTCTGGCCGGGCTTCAATTTGCCGCTGCGCTCGCCTTCCTCGATGATGTTGAGCGCCAGCCGGTCCTTGACCGAGGCAGCCGGATTGAAGAATTCGGCTTTCACATAGATCGTCGCATGGCCCGGACCGAGATTGTTGATGCGGATGACCGGCGTGTCCCCGACCGTATCGAGAATGCTGTCGAACAGCCGGCCGCGACCGGTGGTGGTTCTGATTTTCAACTGATGCAACATGGCTTTGCTCCCTTGACGTGCTCACACGCCGGTTACAGGCCGGCGGCTCGGGCGGCGCGGTTTCGACACCTTGCCGCGCTAGTTGTTGACCTGCCGCCAATCCGGCAACGGCGGCATTTCCGGCTCGCAACAGGGCCGCCGGGTGCTTTCTGTCGTCTTTGGTGATAGAACATGGACCAACTGGTCAGCGTTGGAGAGAGCGTGGAAACATACGTGGAATCCACCCGATCGAGCCTGAACAACACCGGCGCCGGCCTGTCCGTAAGGCTGCTCGGACAACTTGCGATTGCCCGCGACGGGATGCCCGTTACGCTGCCCTCCTCGCGCAAGCTGCGCGCGCTGCTTGCCTATCTGGCCCTCGCACCCCGCCCTGTCAGCCGCAGCCGGCTTTGCGAACTTCTCTGGGATGTGCCCAACGACCCGCGCGGCGAGCTGCGCTGGTGCCTGAGCAAGCTGCGTGCCGCGTTTGATGGCCCGGATCGGCGTCGGGTCGAAACCGACGGCGATATGGTGTCGCTCCGTCTTGACGATGTCCATGTCGACGCGCTGGATGCCGCCGCAGCGGTGGCCGAAGGTGTCGAGACGCTCGATCTCGTACGGCTGCAAGCGCTTTCGCAACATTTCGCTGGCGATTTTCTCGATGGCCTTGAGTTCGATCGCAGCCCGCATTTCGGCAGCTGGCTGACGGCGCAGCGCCGCCGTTTCCAGTCATGTCATATCGCTGTTCTCGAGCATAATATCGGCCTTCTGCCGCCCGACGCCGAGGAGGCTGCCGTCGATATCGACAAATGGCTGGAGCTCGCGCCGTTCGACGGACGCGCTCATGTCGCGTTGCTGGGAAACCTGGCCCGGCGCGGACAGATCGCCGCCGCCGAGCAACATCTTGCCACGGCGGCAAAGCTCTTCCACTCCGAGGAACTGGATTTTGCGCCCGTGCGCGAGGCCTGGCGGGAGATCAAATCCCGCCAATCCAGCCCGCAACCTTGTGCCCGCGAGACGCCCACCTTTACCTTGCCCCAGGCACAGGGCGCACTGGACGAGCCTGACGCTTCGGCGACACGCCGTGCCTCGCTGGCGGTCATGCCGTTTGCCGAGGGCGCCGTTGCCTTTCGCGGCGGGCTCGCCGACGGCCTGACCCACGACATCATCACGCGCCTTGCCAAGCTGCGCGATTTCTTCGTCATTGCCCGCGGCTCGGTCTTTGCCTTGGCGGAAAAGGATGTCGCGCCGGACGAAGCCGGTCGCCGGCTGAATGTCGACTATGTCGCGACCGGTTCCGTCCGCAATCTGCCGGGCCGGGTGATCGTTTCGGTCGAACTCGTCGAAGTGCGCACGGCGCGCATCCTTTGGGCCGAGACCTTCGAGCGCAAACCCGACGACATCTTCGTCGTGCTTGACGACATCGGCAACAGCATCGTCTCCTCGATCGCCGCCGAGATCGCCACCGTCGAGCGCAATCGCGCCCTGCTCAAGGCGCCCAATTCGCTCAATGCCTGGGAGGCTTACCATCGCGGCCTCTGGCACATGTACCGCTTCACGCGGCAAGAAAACGAACTGGCGCAGCATTTCTTCAACGAAGCGCTGAAGCTCGATCCGACCTTCGCCCGCGCCTATGCCGGGCTTTCCTTCACCCATTGGCAGAGCGCCTTCCAGCGCTGGGGCGACCGCGACCGGGAAACGGCGCTCGCCTTCGAAAGCGCCGGACACAGCCTGCTGGTCGATGACCGCAACCCTGCCGCCCACTGGGCGATGGGCCGCGCGCTATGGCTGCGCGGCGAACAGGACGGCTCGCTGCTGGAGCTGGCAAGCGCCGTCGACCTCAGCCCCAATTTCGCGCTCGGCCACTACGCGCTGTCCTTCGTCCATTCGCAGTCGGGCGACCCGCAATCGGCGATCGGTTCGTCCGATCATTCGCGCCATCTGAGCCCCTTCGATCCGCTGCTGTTCGGCATGATGGGCGCGCGCGCCATGGCGCATGCCCGTCTCGGCGAATACAACGAAGCCGCGGAATGGGCGCTGAAGGCGGCTGCGAGGCCAAACGCTCATATCATCATCCTGGCGATCGCCGCCCACTGCCTGGCTCTGGCCGGCCGGCAGGAAGAAGCGCGAACCTTCGCCGCCACGCTCCGCAACACGTTGCCGAACTATCGCGCCGACGATTTCATTGCGACATTCCGGTTCGACCGCGATGCCGAAGCCCTGTTCCGGAACGGCGCCAAGCTTATCGGGCTGAACTGAACCCGACCTGCGGCTAGAGCCGGATGATTTCAGGTCGAGTCGACCTGAAATCAGAATCCGTCTCTAAATCAAAGAGATAGAGCATGATGTCGCCCGAAAACCGCTTCACACTTTTCGGCATCATGCTCTAGTGCGAGAGAGGGCCGCTGGCCTTGCGCCAGGCGTCGATGCCGCCCTGGATGTGACGGGCGCTGGCAATGCCGACGTCCTGCGCCGCTTGCACCGCCATCGCCGAGCGCTCGCCGAAGGCGCAGTAGAACAGGAGCTGCTTGCTCGTCGACTTCGCCAGCTCATGCAGCATGCCGCCGGCGGCGATGTTTTCCTGCAGCCGTGCATAGGGCAGATGGATCGCACCGGGAATGACGCCGTGGCGCTCGCGTTCGGTTTGCTCGCGCAGGTCGATCAGCGCCACGTCGGGCCGCCCGACCAGCGCCAGCGCCTGTTCCGCGCTCACCGCCCAGCCGCGGCTGGCAATATCGTCCTGGTGCAGTCCCACCCTCATATTGGCGGGCACGGCCACGTCCATCATTTTCGGGTTGGATAGGTTGAGGTTGTTCATGATGTTCACATACTCGTCGACCGACTTCACCTGCAGGCGCGGGTTGAAGGCCTTTTCCTCGCCGATCGTCGACACGGTCTCGCCCTTATAGTCATGCGCCGGGAAGATCAGCGTCTCATCGGGCAGCTTGAGCAACCGGCCGAAGATCGATTCATATTGCTGACGCGGATCGCCATTCTGGAAATCGGTGCGGCCGGTGCCGCGGATGAGCAGCGTATCGCCGGTGAAGACGCGGTCGGGCAGGATGAAGCTGTAGGAATCGTCGGTGTGGCCGGGCGTATAGATGACGTCGAGCGCCAGACCTTCGATGCCAAGCTTGTCGCCGTCGGCAAGCCGCATCGACACCACGTCGGCCTTGGTCTGCTCGCCCATGACGGTCACGCAATGCGTCTTGTCGCGCAGCGCGCCGAGGCCGGTGATGTGGTCGGCATGAAGATGCGTGTCCACCGCTTTGACCAGCCTCAGGTCAAGCTCGTTGACCAGTTGCAGATAGCGCTCGACCTTCTCCAGCACCGGATCGATGATCAGCGCCTCGCCGCCGCGCCGGCTGGCGAGCAGGTAGGAATAGGTGCCTGAAACGGAATCGAAAAGCTGACGGAAGATCATTCACAAATACCCCGTTGCATTTCGCACCGCCGGGCGACGTCCGCGCGGTCGCGGCAATATCCTACCGCACAGACCGGTGGAATCGGAATGGATTTCGAAAAATACATGGCGGTGCCAGCCCTCCGCTTGGCTACGGAGCGACAGCCTTCAAGCCTATGCGCCGGCGCGAAGCTTTATCGAGCACCCCTCAAAAAGCCTTGCTTAGGCGAGTTTGTCCCCGGACCGTGAAGGCATTGTCGCTTCCGTAGCCGGCCTCGAAGCCGGCATTCAGGGTCATGCCGTGACCTACCTCCGCCGCGACGTCCGCGCCGGCAAAACCGCGCAACACCATCTTTTTGCCGCCGGCGGCAAAAGAGATGTCCTGGCCAAGCAGCGTCGCCGACACCGCGTCGCTGTCTTGCGCTATCGCGTCGATCCCGGCCCGAAGCGTGGTTTGCCAGGCCTGACTTCGCGTGCTGACGGGCGCCAGGGCCAGCGCGAGCTGGCCACGCGCCTCGAAGACGTTGACGTCGCGCCGCAAGACCACGAGGTCGCCGTCCGAACCAGTCTCCGAGTAGCCGTCGATGAAGAGCCCGGCGTAACGCAGCCGAACGCTGGGTATCAGCGTACCGGCCGCGACCGGCAGCCGCATGCCGAGCGCAATCGACGGACTGAGGAAGATGCCGTTGGAATCGGCCCGCGCCGTCTCGACGCCATCGAGCAGCAGATTGTTCGCGACACGGCGGCGGCTGCGCTCCTGGAGCGCGCCGGCAACGAATGTCGCCTCGGCAAAATGCGCACCTCCGTCATAGCCGAGATAACCGCCCGCAAATACGCTGCGATGAGCGATCTCCTGCGCGTCATCGTCGACCTTGGTCGATCCGGCAGCGCCTCCCAGCAGCACGCCGCCCAGAAAGCCGTCGCCCGAGCGCCTTTCGGCCCCGGCGACGACGCCGCCCAGCGCCTCGCTGAATCCGGCCGATGCGCCGGAACCGCCCTGGGAGCGTATCCCGCCAAAAGTGGAGATCCAGGCGTCCCGACCGTTATTCGGCGCAAGCAGGTCGTTGCCTGGGGCGGCCATCCGCGCCTCGGCGACGCCGGCTATGCCGTCGACAAGGTCTTCCAACAGCGGCGCGCTGCTCGCAAATCCGGTGATGTCCGCCACCGCCACGCTGTTGCCGCTCGTCACGAACGGCCTGCCGCCGGTCAGGACGGTTTGCGGCAGGCCACTTCCGGAAAAACTCATGACGGCGCTGAGTGCGGGGCCGAAGGTCACGATGTTGCCGCCGCCGGAAAAGACGATCGGTCCCTGAATGGCCGTCCCCCCCAAAAGGTTCAGCGTCGCGCCGGGCGCGCCGAAATAGATCGCCACACTCTGGTCGCTGAAGACGCGGCCGGAATTGGTGACGACGGAGCTGCTGCCCTGGGCGGCAATGCCCACGCCGCCCGCACCCTCCACGATGACCGAGCCGGAATTGGTGATCGTCGCGTTGCCGAACAGGGTGCCGATGCCAGTCGATGTTGTCCCGAAGACATTGACCGTGCCGCTGTTGGCAATTGCAATGTCGTCGCCGCTGGCGCCGATGCCGACGGAAGCCAGCCCCGACACCGTGATCGACCCGGAATTTTGAAGTTGAAGACCGTTGTTCTGCCAGATGATTCCGGCGGCGGCGGTCCCATAGGCCTCGATCGAGCCGCTATTGTCTATCGTCAGGTCCGGCCCGTCGCCGATTATGCCGCCGGCGGCCGTGCCGGAAACCCCGATAAAGCCATGGTTGTCCACACGCCCGCCCGGGGCGTCGCTGATGATGCCGTATGTGGCGACGCCAAGCGCTTCTATCGAGCCGTTGTTCACGATACGCGCATTGCCACCTTCTGACAAAATGCCGATGGAGGCATCGCCTATCGCCAGAACGGCGCCGTTGTTGAGGATGGTTGCGTCGGGCCCTTGCGAATGCACATTGGCGGCACCGCCGCCCAACGTTGCAACCAACCCGAAATTGGTGAGCCGCTGGCCCGAATTGAACATCCGCACGGCATCGACGCCAGCGCCGAATGTTTCGATCGCTCCGCCTGGAGTCACGACCCCGGTGTCGCCGGCACCGGTCATCGTCTGCTGGCCAGCGGTGACGCCATTGCCGATGACAAAGCTTTGGGAAAACGCCGCGCCGCTTCCAAGCGGGACCGCAACGAAAATCGACAGCGCAACCGCGCCTGGAACCCCTCTGCGCGGCGTCGGCATCACCCCCTCGGCGCATGGGCACGCAACAAGCTGACTCTGCGCTCGATGGAGATGAAAAACAAGCCGCAGGCAGCGCGCCTAGACCGGGGATCTGGGCGGCGCCTGCGACGAGGCCCTATCGCCTCAGCACCGCGCTCAGCACGTCGCGGATGCCGATCGCGCCGACGAAGCGCGAGCCTTCGTCGAACAGCGCCACCGGCGCCGTCTGTGAACGGTGCATGGCCAGCATCACCGTTTTCAGCGGCGTGCCGGGATTGGCCCAGAACACCTGGGCTCCCTCCTCGGGTTGGCTCTCGACGTCCGCGCAGGAGACCCACACCGCCGGCTTGCCGTCGCGCTCGGCGGCGGCCACCAGGCCGTGGTCGTCGATCTTGAAGCGCGTCGTCTTGCGCCGGTCGAGCCACACCCAGCCATTATCGCCCTGCTCCAGGTCGCGACGGTCCCGCATCACGTTCCATGCCGTCAGCACCGACAGTGGGTTAACATTGGCGATGAAGTCGCGCACATAGTCGTTGGCAGGCCTGAGCACGATGTCTTCCGGCGCGCCGGTCTGCACGATGCGACCGCCCTCCATGATCGTGATGTGGCTGCCGATCTTCAGCGCCTCCTCGAGGTCGTGGCTGACGAAGATGATGGTCTTCTTCAGCTCGGCCTGGAGCTGCAGCAATTCGTCCTGCAGCTTGGTGCGGATCAGCGGGTCCAACGCCGAGAACGGCTCGTCCATCAACAGGATCGGTGCCTCGGTGGCGAAGGCCCGGGCGAGACCGACGCGCTGCTGCATACCGCCCGAAAGCTCGTGGGCATATTTCTTCGACCACTGGTCGAGATGGACAAGCTGCAGCTGCTTCTGCACGCGCGCCTTGCGTTCTGCCTCCGGCACGCCGGCAAGCTCGAGGCCGAAGCCGACATTTTCCTCGACCGTGCGCCAAGGCAGCAGGCCGAACTGCTGGAACACCATGGCCACCTGCTTCTGGCGCAGCCGCCGCAAGGTCGCCTCGTCGCAGGTGACGACATCGACGGTACGGTCGCCATCCTTGACCAGGACCTGGCCGCGCGACACGACGTTCAACCGGTTGACGGCCCTGAGCAGGGTCGACTTGCCGGAGCCGGACAGGCCCATCAGCACCGAGATCTCGCCCTCATGCACGGTCAGGCTGGCGCCGGCGCAACCCAGCACATTGCCGGTCTGTTCGAGGATCTCGGCGCGCGTGGCGCCCTTGTCGATCATCGCCAGCGAACCGGCCTGATCGGCGCCGAAGACGATGTCCACGTTCTTGAAATCAACCGCGACGGTCATTTCTTGCCTCCAACGCCGATGCGGGTCATGCGGTCGAGCACGATGGCGAGCACGACGATTGCCAGGCCAGCTTCAAGCCCGAGATCGATGCGGCGCGAGCCGAGCGCGCGGTTGATTTCCGTGCCGAGGCCGCCAGCGCCGATGAGGGCTGCGAACACCACCATCGACAGCGACAGCATGATCGATTGCGTCAGGCCCGCCATGATGGTCGGCAGCGCCGATGGCAGCTCCACCTTCCACAGAAGCTGGCGCTTGGTGGCGCCGAACGCCTCGCCCGCTTCGACGATTGCCTTGGGCACCGAGACCACGCCGAGATGGGTGAGTCGCACGGCTGTCGGGATGACGAAGATGATGGTGACGATCAGGCCGGGCGCGTTGCCGAGGCCGAACAGCGTGAGCACCGGGATCAGGTAGACGAAGGTCGGCAGCGTCTGCATGAGGTCAAGCACCGGCAGCATGACGCGGTAGACCTTCGGCTTGTGCGCGGCCCAGATGCCGAGCGGCACGCCGATCGCCATCGCCATGGCGGCGGCGGCAACCACCAGCACCAGTGTCTGCACCGTCTGCTTCCACAGGTTCTGATTGATGATGAAGATCAGGCCGAGGAAGACGCCGATGGCAAGTGGCCGCGAACGCTGCAGCAGCCAGGCGACGATCGCGATGACCAGCGCCAAAAGCACGGGCGGCACCATCAGCAGGAGGTTCACCGCCCCGTCGAGGATGAAGTTCAGCCCGTTTGAAAACGCCCGGAAGACGGTGTCGAAATTGTCGGTCAGGAAACCGAAGAAAGCCTTGCCCCACGGCCCGATGGGGATTTTGTAATCGGTCAGGAATTTCGAAATCGGATCCATCTTCCCCTCTCGGCTTCGCCGCACTTTCCGTACGGTCATCTTCTCACAGCTTAACGCATGTCACCCAAAAGTGCGCAGCGATTTTGGGAAAATGACATGAGTAAAAACAGAGACTTAGAGCGCGGCGCGCTTTAAGAAAAAGGGCAGCCTTTTCTACTGGCTGCCCTCTTCCGGATCATCATGCCGGACTCAAAAGCCGGCTCAGCTCCCGAGCGCGGTCTTGACGGCGGCAGCCGCGTCGCCGCCGTCGAAGGTGGTGACGCCGGCAATCCACGGCGCGACCGCATCCGGATGCTTCTTCAACCAGTCTTTCGCCACCGTCTGGGCATCGCCACCCTTCAGGATCGCGTCCATCATCTGCCCTTCCATGTCCAGATTGAACTTCAGGTTGGCGATGAACTTGCCGGCGTTCGGGCATTCGGTGGTGTAGCCCTTGCGCACATTGGTGAAGACGGTGGCGGCGCCGAAGCCGCTGTCGCCCATGCCGTCGAGATAGGTGATCTTCATGGCGCCCATCACCGGATGCGGCGTCCAGCCGAGGAAGGCGATCCACTCATTGTTCTTCATCGATTGCTCGGCCTGCGTCAGCATGCCGGCTTCCGAGGACTCGACCAATTCAAACCCGGCGAGGTTGTCCTTCGGGTTCTTGATCATGTCGAGGATGATGCGGTTGCCGTCATTGCCGGCCTCGATGCCGTAGATCTTGCCGTTGAACTTGTCCTTGAACTTGCCGAGGTCTGTCAGCGACTTGACGCCGGCGTCCGCGACATAGGTCGGCACGACGATGCCATAGCCGGCGCCGGTCAGGTTGGTGCTGATCGTCTCGACCGAGCCGTCGGCGGTGTAGTCCTTGATGTCGTTGGTCATCGACGGCATCCAGTTGCCGAGGAAGACGTCGAGGTCCTTGTTCTTCAGCGAGGCCATGGTCACCGGCACCGAAAGCTGGATCGTCTGCGGCTCGTAGCCGAGCGCGGTGAGCAGCACCGAGGCCAGGCCCGTGGTCGCCTGGATGTCCGTCCAGCCGACGTCGGACAGGCGAACTGCCTTGCAGCTCGCCGGATCGCCGGCATAAGCGGCGGTCGTGGTCAGAAGCGCCGCCAGGCCGAGGCCAGCGACGATAGATTTCATACGCGACATGAACTTTCTCCCATTGCAATTTCTTAGGCGATGCGAAGTCACGGTTCTTGCGCCCGCCTTGTTTCATCAGCCAAACACCATTTTGATGTTGTTTCAAGCGGTTCAACATCACGATGAACGGCGCGCACTGGCCTTTAAGCGACATGACAGGTTTTTGAACGACATCGAAATTTTGGACGGCAGGGAGTTTTTTGGTGGACGGCGCCGGCGCCCCCTCCCCGTGCCGCGGCAAGTCGGCTTAGGGTGTGCCGAGATGCAGGTCGGGCCGGCCTCACCCGAAGCCCGCCACACCTAAAAGAGCGACATGGCCAAGCTTTACTTCCACTACGCGACGATGAATGCCGGCAAGACGACCATGCTTTTGCAGGCGTCCTACAACTATCGCGAACGCGGCATGTCGACGATGCTGTTCGTCGCCGGCCACTATCGCAAGGGCGACAACGGGTTGATCTCATCGCGCATCGGTCTGGAATCCGAGGCCGAGATGTTCCGCGACGGCGACGATCTCTATGCCAGGGTCGCCGAGCATCACCAGCATGCCCCGGTGCATTGCATCTTTGTTGACGAGGCGCAGTTCCTCGAGGAGGAGCAGGTGTGGCAACTCGCCCGCATCGTCGACCGGCTGGGCATTCCGGTCATGTGCTACGGTCTGCGCACGGATTTCCAGGGTAATCTGTTCTCCGGCTCGCAAGCGCTGCTCGCCATTGCCGACGACCTGCGCGAGGTGCGCACCATCTGCCGCTGCGGCCGCAAGGCGACGATGGTGGTGCGCCTTGGGCCCGACGGCAAGGTGGCCAAGCAGGGCGAGCAAGTGGCGATCGGCAAGGACGTCTATGTTTCGCTCTGCCGCCGCCATTGGGAAGAGGAGATGGGCAGGGCAGCACCCGACGACTTCATCGGTTTTGTCAGCCGCTGAGCAGGGAAGCCTGATGGCTGGCAATCATCGGGTAGCCGGCATCGGGTAGCCGGCATCGGGTAGCCCGCTGCCACCCGCTTGCAATGCGCGGTTTTATGCTGCCTTGGTTAAGGCCTGCCGGTCATTTCAGACCTTAGGGGGCAATTCCAGGAAAAGTGCGCAGCAGTTTTCCGTCCGGAAATTGCGTAAAAATAGAGAGCTGGAGCGGGCCAGCGATTCTTATCTAGCCAAAGCCATCGGGAGACCCCTTCATGCTTCGAGCCATTTCGTCCGCCGCGGTCTTGCTGCTTGCCGGCGGCCTTGCCGCGCATGCCGATGGCGATGCGGCGCTGGGCAAGAAGGTCTTCAACCGTTGCGTTGCCTGCCACGAGGCGGCGACGGATCGCGACAAGGTCGGTCCGCATCTGATGGGTGTCGTCGGCCGCAAGGCCGGTTCGGCGGAAAGTTTTGCCGGCCATTATTCGCAAGCCATGAAGGATGCCGGCGCCGCCGGCCTCGTCTGGAACGAAGCCAACCTCGCCGAATATCTCAAGGCGCCCAGGCAGAAGGTTCCAGGCAACAGAATGGCCTTTACCGGCCTGACCAGCGATGACGACATCGCCAACGTGATTGCCTATCTCAAGGCAGACCCCAAGCCCTGATCGGTGCCGGAGAAACCGGTATTGCCGCCGCAAGAGATTTGCCGGCGCTGTTTGATCACCTTGGCCGTTCGCAAAAACAAGACCTTAAGGCATGTCAGCTAAAGCCGGTCGACGACGGTGCGCGTTACTGGGCGCCTTACGCATGCTTGCCTTGTCTTTCAAGAACCTAACCACTTCTTTTGTTTTGACGCCTCCCCTTGTCTTCCTTCTTTCAATCCCTTGAAGCCCCACATATATTCGCCGCCACGACACGGAAACGGATGCCGAAGCGGGAGGCCCCATTGGCGACATTGCAGAATTTCGATGCCGAAATTGCCAAGACCAAGCAGGTCGTGCAGGACATGCGCACCAGGATCGAGCAGTCCGGCACGGTGCTCGACACGTTTGCTCAGGCCGACAAGAAGATCGGCGACGCCAATTTCGACATCGAGAATGCCCGCATCGAGGACGTGCTCAAGCAGCAGAAGGTCATGGAAGGCAATATTGCCGACCTGATCATCGGGCTGGAGGACGCCACCAACGTCTTCGGCGCCGAATTCGAAAGCATGAAGAACTACACCGGCTGGGAAAACTTCGTCGGCGTCTTTTCGGCGCAGCGCAAGCAGCGCATGCGCACCGACCGCGTCCGCAACATGTCGCTGGCCGGCAACCTGCAGGAGCTTTTGGCGAAGTCGGACACCATCGTTGGCATCTTGAAGGCGCAGAAACAGGTCCTCGACCAGCGTTACAAGACCTCCGAGGCCAGCCTGTCGCAGGTGATCGAGCGCCGCAAGGTGACCATGACCGATCTTGAAGCGGTGCAGAAGCGCATCGAGGAATTGAACCCTCTGCTGCTCGACATCGAGAACAAGATCGCCGCCTCCACGACCCAGAAGGAGCGCACCGGGCTTGAAGGCGAGCGCTCGAAAATGGCGACCGAATACAACGAGAAGCAGGCCAAGGAGCAGGAGTTGCTCGCCGAAAGCCAGACGCTGGAGCGCTATACTTCGATGTTCCAGACCTTCGTCGATTCGCTCAACAACCAGATCGCCGCGCAGTCGACGCTGATCAACAAGCTGACCATCGACACAGAGCAGCGCATCGTCCTCTACAAGGCCCTGGAAGATTCGCTGAAGACCGCTGCCCAGCAGGACGTCGCCCACAAGATCAACACGCTGGGCAGCCAGGTCGACAACACGGCCGAGGAGACGATGGCCGGCATCGGCGCCGCCTCACAGAAGCACATCGGCGACCTGCTGGAGATGCATGAGAAGAACATGGTGGCCAGCGCCGACATCCAGCGCCGCAAGAAGCTTGCCGACGATGCCTTCGCCCGCCGCTTCGACGATGTGATGAAGAAGCACAACGCCGCCAACTATGTACAGTCGTAGGCGACGCCGCTGACTTCATTACCACGGCAGCCACAATGACACCTGAGAACGACGCGGCGGCACGCTATTTCTCCGCCATCACGGCGGCGCTGAGCGGGCTGGAAGTGTTCATGCGCGACGACCGCTCGCCGCTTTACCGGCACGGCATCGTCGCCAAGATCGTCGCGGAGTATATCGCGCGGCTGGACAAGTCCTTTGCCTGCTGGCGCAACCGGCTGGGCTTCATGGACACCTTCCGCATTTCGCGCGCCGAAAGCGGCTACCCCGTCTTCCAGAACCTGCTCGAGCTGGAAAACGACCGCCAGCAGGCCGATGCCCGCCTGGCCAACATCCCGCAGGCCGGAGAACTGCGCGAGGAGATGGCCGACTTCATCCTGCGCCACAAGGAATTTCCCGAAGCGCTGCAGAAGTCGATGGCCGAGCGGCTCTATCTGGAGGACGTCAGGAGCGAGGCGACCTTTGGCCCCTTCACGCTGGCGCAGACGGCCAAGGTCTCGGTCAACCCGAAGACCATGCGGCCCTATTATCTCGTCCACTGGGCCTCGTTCGACGGCAGCGCCAACCTGCCGCTGGTCTACATGGTGACTGTGGAGGACTCCTCCGAATGCATGGTGCGCCAGCTGGTCGACGTGAACGGCAAGCTCAACGAGCGTGTCGACATTCCCCTCCCCGTTGACGGCCTGCTCAATCCGGAGCTTGCCCACCGCTTCGACGATTTCACCGAAAAGAACTCGGCCTATACGCTGTCGCCAGCGACCATTGCGGTCAATCTCGACAAGGATTTCGAGCCGCTGCATCCCAAGCAGCTCCGGCGCGTCGTGCTCGGACCCTTCTACTCGGCCGGCATCACCGAAAACAATTCGACCGTGACCGAGGTGCTCGCCAAGGTACGCAAGCCGGAGAACGCCTGGCTGCTCACCTGGACCATCCAGGAAGTCTTTTCCAAGAGCGAGAAGCCCGGCCGCAAGGGCCTGTTCTCCAGCGAGAAGACGACGCAGGAATTCTTCATCAACACCGACGATCTGGAAGCGGCGCGCCAGGGCGTCTCGAGCTACGAGAACCATGCGCTGATCCCGCACGAGGCCTACCAGGCGCTCTACGCCGCGGGCGAGGCGCAGAAGATCTTTTCCGGCTACAAGGTCCACATCCTGTCCAACGGACAGGTCATCAGCGACGTCTGATTTCAACCGCGGAGCATCCTTCATGGACACCGGCCTGACCACGATCTCGGAAGCGGCAATCGAAAAGCACCGCGCGACCGCGCAGAGCTTCATCACCCGCATCGTCGTGCTGGAGGACCCTTCGCGCGAATCCGGCACCGCGCTCGCCGGCACCAACCGCCGCTTCGTCTCGACGGTGTCGGTCGGCTCGGTGCGCCGCACGCGCGAGGTCGAGCTCTCGAAGACGGTCGCGGCCGCCCACCCCGATGACCAGTTGATGACGATCCCGCAGCACACGCTCCTGTTCCGCGCCCGGCGCGGCCTGGCGATCGCGCTGGCCATATCGGATGTCTTCGCCGAAGGCTCCGATCTCGAAAGCCTGCAGGCCAGGAACGTCCGCGCGCCGCTCGAGGGCGATGAAGCGTCGACCTTCAAGAAGCTTTTGTCGGCTTCGGCTTACGTTTCGGCCTTCAGCTTCGCCTCCTACCTGTTCCAGCTGATCGACAGCGACGGCGAAGCGCCGAACGACATTCCCGAGCCCGACTTCCTGTTCGATACGCCGCAGGACGCGGTGAAGTCGATCGTCGCCGGCCTCGACAAGGCGATCGCCGGTTCGAAGGACGACGCCGACCTGACGACGCGGGCGCGCGCCTTTGCCCGCGCCGCCATCGACGGTCTGTTGGCGCGAAAAGGTCGCTTCGACGGCATCGGCCCGTTCGAGAACGCGCATATCCGCATCGATGTCGACGATTTTACCCTCGACGGCTTCGACATCGCGCCCGGCAAGCGCTCCAAGCCGCTGGTGATGACCTTCAAAAAGCCCGAAGAGGTCGTCGGCAACCACATCGCCAAATTCCAGTCGGTCAGGCTGGCCAAGATGCTGATGGCCTACGATTTCGAGCGCGAGCTGAACCCTTTCGTCGAGCTCGGCGGCTTCCTCTTCACCTTCATCGGCGACGGTGCGCCGGGCACCGGCAAGACGACGCTGATCCAGATGATCGCCGGCCTCGTCAACGGCTATTGCCAGGTGGCCGGCTACCCCTTCGCCTACGAGAATTTCGGCGTCGACCAGATTTCGTCCTACCAGGGTAAGTCCGGCCAGAACTGCCGCCAGTTCATCAACAACGTGCTCAATCCGCGTGTCATCGGCTTCGGTACCATCGACGACATCGACCAGGTCGCCGCGCGCCGGTCCGACGACCGCGCATCGGCCGGCCAGCAGGAGATCACCGGCGTCTTGATGGATGCCTTTGCCGGCGCCTCGACAGTGGTGCGCGGCAACTGCTCCTTCGGCATGTTTTCCAACTATCCCGAAAACGTCGACGACGCGCTGCGCCAGCGCGCTGGCGCCCGCTGGCTGGTCGATGGTCCGCAGACCCGCGACGACTATATCGACATCTTCGTGCTGCTCGCCGGCAAGAACCACAGGATCCCGCTTGGGCCGCACGAACTCTATGCCGCGCAGGAGATCCAGCGTGCCGTGACCGAGGCCTATGAAGAGCACGAGAAGCCGCAGGAAGACGGGCTGATGAAGGTCTATGAGCGCTACATGAAGGAGAACGGCGCGCCGAAGACCATGGCCGATGTCGGCACCTACCTGCACATGATCAAGGACGCCGAGCCGCGCTTCACCGGCCGCGCCATCAAGAACGTCACCGACGCCATCAAGATGCGCGCTATGGACATCGAGTTGCCGGACGACTGGTTCGAGAAGCCGGAAGCCTTCATGCACAAAAGCTACGACGACAAGAAGGCGATGATCGAGGAACTGCGCGGACCATTTTCGATGGATATGGTCATGCAGGAGATCAACCGCTACGCCGACAGCGAGTTCCGCTATTCCGACAAATCCGACGACGCGGCCGTGGAGAAGCTGCTGCGTGACGCGAGGCTGCGCGAGCGCGCGGCGCGCGAGATGGAGGAGATGAAGAAGAAGGGCCTGTGGAATGCTTGAGGTTGCTTTGCTGCCCACAGGTGCTGAAAGGCGTGGCTCCAACGCTTGGCCCCCCTCTCCCCGTTCTTCACGGGGAGAGGGTAGGGTGAGGGGCAGCGCATGCGTGGGCCGGTAATCGAGACGACGAAGCGAGCAAGGCGATTGCGCCAGTCAGACAACGATGCCGAAGGCGCACTTTGGTTGGAGCTACGTGGCCGCAGATTGAACGGCCACAAGTTCGTGCGGCAGTTCCCGATAGGCTGGTATTTCGCCGATTTCGCCTGCAGAGGATGCCAGCTAGCTATCGAGATTGATGGCAGCCAGCATGCCGATAGCAAGTATGACCAAGTCAGGGATAGCTTCATAGTTTCAAACGGTTGGTCCGTCCTTCGCTTTTGGAACTTTGACGTATTGAAAGCTCAAGAAGAAGTGCTCGAAACGATACTCGCTGCCGTGGAAGGGCGACTCGATCGACGTATTGAAACGCATGAGCTTCGATTCATTGCGGCTCAAGGTTACGGGGAGCCACGTCCTTGACCGCTGGCGCCGCCCCTCACCCTTACCCTCTCCCCGTGAAGAACGGGGAGAGGGGGGCGTCAGCGTACGCGCCTAGTCTTCCACCCAATTCCATGGATGCACGCATATGAACCGTCATCCCGCCAAAAAACCCGACCTTTTGCGCGACAACGATCTGATCTACGGCCGCTTGCTCACCGTCGACGAGCCGCATCTTGTCCAGCGCTACAACAAGGCGCTTGCCGCCTTCGGCCTCCAGCCGACCAAGCTTGCGAGCTTCCAGATCGATCGCACCGGCTTCTCGCCCGAGGTCGCCGAGGAGTGCGGCGACTACGACTATCTCGACCCGAACGAGGTCAACCGCCGTTTCATCATCCTGACGCCGTCGCAGATCGACCTGCCGGTGGTCCACACTGCCTTCTCCAACACCTCGCAACTGATGTTCGAGTTCATGTCGAAGAACCAGCGCGCCATCGACGCGCTGACCATCAAGGACGTGATCTACGGCGAGATCGAGGACTCCGTTCCAAAGGTCAACGACATCGAGGACCTGCTGTCGATCAACCAGGTCGAGTTCAAGGTGTTGTCGGCCGAGGACGTGCTGGGCAAGGCGGCCGAGCTCGGCAAGCTCGTCGACCGGCTGAAGCAGGAGCCCGACGCCTGGCGCGACAACGCCATGCTCGAGCGCATGGTCGATCTCGCCAAGATCTGCGGCGACATCCGCGAGAACGCGCTGGTGCCGGACCAGGTTATCTTCCGCCACAACGCCTACTGGACCAGCCATTTCGGCGGGCTCTACGTCTTCGTCGACCCCGACATGACGACGGTGATCTGCGATCCGGCCGCTCCCGGCTTCCGCCGCTCGCGCCCCTGGCAGGTGAGCTATCTGTCGATCAACGACGCCGACAAGGTGTTCCGCTTCCTTGCCGCCACCGGGCGCCTCGACCTGCCGCGCGCCTCATGGATCGAGGCTTCCGGCTATCTCGAACACCGTGCCGAGATGGTCGTGCGGGCACTGATCCGCGACACCGAACCCAACCGCAATCTGACCGATGTCGACAAGGTCTGGCTGCAGACCTGGATCCACGGCCATGCCGACCTGATCGCAAGCGACGGGAACTTTCCCTTCCTCAACGCCGCCAAGCGCGAGATCGCCCAGTACGGCCATCTCAAGATCGAGGATGTGCCGCCGCGCCAGCGCTTCCTGGTCGTGCGCGCCAAGCCCGATCATCCCGATGCCTGGCTGACCAACCAGCTGATCTCGGATTTCGTGCCGCAGGACTTCGTCTCCCGTTACGTCTTCAACAAGCCGGGCTTCTACAAGGACTATGACGGCTACAGCGACGCCTGGCGGTCGCATGTTGTGGACGTTCTGAAAACCACATATTTGACGGACAAGGCGGCGTTCCGCGCGCGCCTTTACGGCCTGACTGACTGAGGGGTGTCACAGCCATGCTCGACCCGATCGTGAACTTCTTCACCCAGATCTTCCAATGGATAGGCCGCGGCATCGGCTTTATCATCGGCGTCATCCTGTGGCCGTTCATGTGGGTCGGCCGCTGGTATGGCCAGCGCGGCTGGATCCTCAAGGCGGTGGTCGGGCTTGCTATCGTCGTGCTGATCGGCCTTTACGCCAATTTCTTCTACGCCACCCAGTGGTGGAACAATTTCGATCCAAACTATCCCGACAAATACACCTTCGAGAAGCGCAACGTTTCGGCCGGCGAGCAGGTTGCGGCCGGCGCCGGCACCGATACGGCCAAGACCTGCGGCAATTCGGCGATCGCCCAGGTTGCGGCCGATCTGACGGACTTCAACGTCAACCAGAATGCCTGGATCTCGTCGATGATCCTCTACAAGCTCGGTCTGTTCAGCATCAACTGGGACGACACGCCATGGATGGACAACAAGGCGTCCTTCCAGCGCGGCATCAATCAGGCGGTGCGGCGCACCGCGACCGAGCTTGCCGACAATCTCGGCCGCGTGCGCACCACCTCGCAGATCGACGCCGACCTGCAGGACGCGCGCGGCAATCTGCAATTCGACGAGTACACCTGGTATTTCGGGCTCAATCCGTTCGGCCCCAAGACGCCGACGCCGAGCTACTATCGCGACGCGGTGCGCAAGCTGCGCTCCTTCAACGCCCGTCTCGCCACCTGCCAGGCGACCTTCGATGCGCGCGCCGACAATTTGAAGCAATATATCGACCGCATCTCGTCGGACATCGGCTCGACCTCGGCGATCCTCAAGGAGCGCGCCGAAAACCATAACAATGGCTGGTTCGATACCCGCGCCGACGATCGCTTCTGGTTCGCCTATGGCCAGCTCTATGCCTATTACGGGCTCATGAAAGGCGCGCAGGCCGATTTCGAGGGCGTTATCAAGGAAAAGCACCTGCAGAACCTGTGGGACACGATGGACCAGCAATTCGTCTCGGCGTTGCGCATCCAGCCCTTCATCATCGCCAATGGCCGCGAGGATGGCTGGCTCCTGCCGACGCATCTGACGACGATGGGGTTCTATATTCTCAGGGTGCGCTCCAACATGGTCGAGATCAGTAACGTTCTGACGCAATAGGGCTGGCGTCCGTCAGTCGGGGCGATGGCGGATTTGCGCCTTCGCCCCTGTCGCTTTTCGCGCATTGGGCGGCTGTTTTGAGACGGCGAAGCGGCCCCCGCTCTGGCTTCTATACGGCGCGAGCGACCGGGCACCGCAGACCCGAAGCGGGTCGCACCGGGAACAGCAATATTCTTTCTTTACAGGAAACATAGTTGCATGAAAGTTGACGCCTAGGCAGCGACAGGGTTAGAAAACGCCGTGGAGGCGGATGATTTCAGGTCGAATCGACCTGAAATCGGAATCCGCCTCCAAAATCAAAGAGGAGCATGATGTCGTCCGAAAACCGCTTCACAATTTTCGGCATCATGCTCTAGCCCATGCGGCGTTCCGAACATGCACAATTGATCAAAACCGTTCCTTCCACCGCCCAATCCAGAGGAAAGCCGTCATGGCCGAAGTGAAGTCCGACATCGAGATCGCCCGCGCCGCGAAGAAAAAACAGATCCAGGAGATCGGCGCCAAGATCGGTATCCCGAACGAGCATCTGCTGCCCTATGGTCATGACAAGGCGAAGGTCTCGGCCGAGTTCATCAAGTCGGTGAAGGGCAACAAGGACGGCAAGCTGATCCTGGTCACCGCCATCAACCCAACGCCTGCCGGCGAAGGCAAGACGACCACCACGGTCGGTCTCGGCGACGGCCTGAACCGCATCGGCAAGAAGGCAATCGTCTGCATTCGCGAAGCCTCGCTCGGCCCGAATTTCGGCGTCAAGGGCGGCGCTGCCGGCGGCGGATACGCGCAGGTGGTGCCGATGGAGGATATGAACCTCCATTTCACCGGCGACTTCCATGCCATCACCACAGCGCACAACCTGCTTTCGGCGCTGATTGACAACCACATCTACTGGGGCAACGAGCTCGGCATCGACACCCGCCGCGTCGCCTGGCGCCGTGTCATGGACATGAACGACCGGGCGCTGCGCGAGATCATCTGTTCGCTCGGCGGCGTCGCTAACGGTTATCCGCGTGAAGCCGGCTTCGACATCACCGTCGCCTCGGAAGTGATGGCGATCCTGTGTCTCGCCACCGACCTCAAGGACCTCGAAAAGCGCCTCGGCGACATCATCGTCGCCTATCGCCGCGACAAGTCGCCGGTCTTCGCCCGCGACCTCAAGGCCGACGGCGCCATGGCCGTTCTTTTGAAGGATGCCATGCAGCCCAACCTCGTGCAGACACTGGAGAACAACCCGGCCTTCGTCCATGGCGGCCCGTTCGCCAACATCGCGCATGGCTGCAACTCGGTCGTCGCCACCACGACGGCGCTGAAGCTTGCCGACTATGTGGTGACCGAAGCCGGCTTCGGCGCCGATCTGGGTGCCGAAAAATTCTTCGACATCAAGTGCCGCAAGGCAGGCCTGAAGCCGTCGGCGGCCGTCATCGTCGCCACCGTGCGCGCCATGAAGATGAATGGCGGCGTCAAGAAGGAAGACCTCGGCAAGGAAAACATCGAGGCGGTCAAGAAGGGCTGTCTCAACCTCGGCCGCCACATCGAGAATGTGAAGCAGTTCGGCGTGCCGGCCGTGGTGGCGATCAACCACTTCACCACCGACACCGACACCGAAATCCAGGCGATGAAGGACTTCGTCAAGGCGCAGGGCGCCGAGGCGATCCTGTGCAAGCACTGGGCGCAAGGCTCGGCCGGTATTGAGGACCTTGCCAGGAAGGTCGTCGAAATCGCCGAATCCGGCGCCTCGCAGTTCTCGCCGCTCTATCCGGACGAAATGCCGCTGTTCGAGAAGGTCAACACCATCGTCAAGCGCATCTATCGCGGCGACGAGGCGATCGCCGACAAGTCGGTGCGCGACCAGTTGCATGCCTGGGAGCAGGCCGGCTACGGCAATTTGCCGGTCTGCATGGCCAAGACCCAGTACTCCTTCTCGACCGACCCGAACCTACGCGGCGCGCCGACCGGCCACACCGTGCCGGTGCGCGAGGTCAGGCTTTCGGCCGGCGCCGGTTTCGTCGTCATCATCTGCGGCGAGGTCATGACCATGCCCGGCCTGCCGAGCAAGCCGTCGTCGGAGAAGATCTTTCTGAACGAAGCCGGCCAGATCGAAGGCCTGTTCTAAGACAGGCCCACTTGAACGAAAGCGGGCGCCGCAGCGATGCGGCGCCTTTTTTTGTTCGCACGGATCGCTCAGGCCACCGTCGAGGTGCCGAACTTCTTGATGCCAGCGACCGACATCGAGACGAACTGGTCGAGGATGGTGAAGAAGATATCCAGGCTGAAGCCGAACAAGAAAGCGAAGGTGAACAGGCTGAAGCCTATGCCGGTGACCTCGCCGCCGAGCTTGGTGCCCGGCGCCATGAACCAGGCCAGGATCATCCCGGCCAGCCCGCCGAGCGCGATGCGGTGGATGAGCCGCGCCAGCGGCGGATTGGGCAAAAGCGGGTTGAGGATCATGCGCATGTGGAACATGATGCCGCCAAGCGCGCCGTAGAGCGCCGGCAGGATCCACAGCGCATAGGGGCTTAGCACCTCGCCCAGCGTCTTGGCCTGCAATGTCAGCGTCGAGATCGAATTCGGCGTGATCGTGATGACGCCTTCGCATTGCAGGTTGCGGGTCGCTTCATCGAAATCCGCGTTCACGTCCTCGACCTCGCCCGCCGTTCCGGTGGCGCTGATGACCTCGGTCTTGGGTTGGCCGTTGTCGCCGTTCTTGCAGTCGAAATCCGACTGTTTGAGCGGCTGACTGCTCTCAGTGCCGCTTTGCTGCTGCCCCAGCGCGACCTGCTGGTTGCAGAATTGGTTTATCGCCATCTGCCTCGGGTTCGAGAAATCGAGCGGCGCGCCGGCCTTGGCGGCGGAGGCGGAGAGCTTGCAATAGGCCCATTGCATGCCCCAGATCGGGAACGGCGCCTCCTGCGTCATGAACCCTTGCGCCCTCACCAGCAGCGACGAAAAGCGCTGATCGAGAGAATGCAAATTGTCGACGGAATTGTAGTAAGCGTCTTTGAGCAGCGTCAGGTCGGTCGTCGATGCCGGCCGCGCCGTGGCCAAGCTCAGCTGTTTCTTAGTTGCCCAGACCTGCCGGATGGATTGTCCGAACCGGGCGCTGAAATCGTTGTTGTCGATCTCCTGCAGCTCGGCGCTGATCGAAACGCCCCTGTTGTAGACATAGGTCAGCTTGCCGATGATGATCATCATCGTCACCGACAGCGCCACGAGGAAATAGGTCGCAAGCGCGGTCCGGCGCGACATGTCGCCCGGCGACCAGCCGGTGCGCAGTGCGGCCAGGGTGGAGAACGGCACGGTGCTGGAGCAGTCGTTGAGCACCGATTGCAGTTTCACGACCTCGGGCTGGCTTGCCGTCACATCGGTCAGCTTTTCCGCATCGCCGATCGCCGCGAACAGCGCGCTGTCCTTGAACACGCCGTAGCGGCCATAGCCGGCGACCAGCTTCGCATCCGCAAGCAGGCCGGAGACAAGAGGATCGTGGGATGCCGTCATCTCAGCCCTCCAACGACTAGCCCAGGTAACCCGGCACGAAGCCATATTGCGACGGGCACCCGCAAGGATAGCCGGGAGGCCCGGGCGGCTGCGCCCAGCACCAGAAGAATTGCGTGAAGCAGATCGTTCCCGGCGCGTGCGGCGGTACCTGCGCGAAGGCGGGCCAAGGCAATAGCGCGGCGCCGGCAGCGAGAGCCAGAACGAGGACAGTTCTTGCGACGCGCGCTTTCACTTCAGCCCCCAGCCAACCGCGCTAAACTTCAGAGCAGCGTGACTCTTCGAAAGAATAGGACCGATTTCTGTGAAATGGATCACGTCTTCTTGGATTATGGTTAAGCTCAAAGCAGAGGGCGCCGCATCGCTACGGCGCCTCGCTCCGGTCCGGAGCCGCGCGGTTCAGGCAGCGTTTCGCTTCAAGGCCCGCTGGTTCGATGCATAGATCGTATCGCGCTCAGGCAACTTGCCGGTCTTCAGGCAATCGATCCATTCGGCGGTCTTCAGCACCGCGGCGAAGCGCGACTGCAAAACGATGCTCACCACCCGATGGATGTCCTCGGCCGACGCATAGCCGGCGCTGTTGGCATAGGGCACCGAGCCGCTGGCATCCGAAAGGAACTCGACGGCAAAGCCCATATGCACGGCGTGGATGATGGTCGAAAGATCGCAATTGTGGGTCATGTAGCCGACGACCGCGATCGTATCGATGGCGTTGCCGCGCAGCCATGCCTCGAGATCGGTGCCGGTGAAGGCCGAAGGCAGCGTCTTTTCAACATAATGATCGCGTGCGCGCCTGGCGATCTCCGGATGCAGTTCGCCGCCATGGCTGCCCTTGGCGAAAATCGGCGAAGTCTCCGGCGCCATCTGCTTGACGACGACGATCTTGATGCCGGCCGCCGAGGCGGCATCCATGGCGCGTGCCACATTGGCGACGCTGTCGGCGAAAGGCGGATGCTGGATGGCGAGATTTCCGCCGTTGTAGTCGTTCTGGACGTCGACGACGACAAGCGCGCGGCGTGGCTGGCTGGCTGGTGCTGACATGGCGGTTTCCTTTCGACCGGGTTGATGAGCCGAAGCTAGGCGGGTGTTTCGCGAACTGAAAGTGACCCGATTGACATCGATCGAAATAATTGGGACATTCACCAATCAATCCAAACGATGCCTGCCATGAAGAATCCTATCATTGCCGCTGTCGCCTTCGACGGTATCAGCCCGTTCCACCTCTCAGTGCCTTGCCTAGTGTTCGGCGCGGACCGCACCAAGCTTGGGCTGCCACGCTTCGACTTCCGGGTCTGCGCCATGGAGGAAGGACCCATTCATACCGATGCAGGTCTGAGCATCGTCGTGCCGTATGGGCTTTGCGCGCTCGACGAGGCCGATATCGTGATCATTCCAAGCTGGAAGGACCTCGATGCCCCGCTGGCCGCGTCGTTCAAGGACGCGCTGCAACGCGCGCATCGGCGCGGCGCGCTGATCGTGGGCTTGTGTCTCGGCACCTTCGCCATTGCCGGAGCGGGATTGCTTGCCGGGCGAAAGGCAACCACCCACTGGGCCTATACGGACCAGTTGCAGACGCTGCATCCCAACGTCGCGATCGACGCGGACGTTCTTTATGTCGACGAAGGCGACATCATCACCTCCGCCGGCGTCGCCGCCGGGCTCGACTGCTGCCTGCACATCGTGCGCGCCCGCTATGGCGCGGAAGCAGCACTTCGGCTTGCCCGCCATGTCGTGCTCTCGCCGCACCGGCAGGGCGGACAGGCCCAGTTCATCGAACGCCCGCTTGCGCCGACGCCGACCGCGGACCGGTTCACGCGCGCGCTCGACCATGTGCGGGCGGCACTCGGCGAACCGCACAGCCTCGACAGCGTTGCCGATACGGCCGGCCTCACCCGCCGTACCTTCACGCGCCGCTTCCAGAAATCGATCGGTACCAGTTTCGGCGACTGGCTTGCCGACCAGCGTGTGGCGCTGGCGCAAAGACTGCTGGAGCAGACGGACAAGTCGATGGATATGGTGGCCTTCGAGGCCGGCTTCGGCAGCGCCACCTCGCTGCGCCAGCATTTCGCCGCGCGGCTCAGGACCTCGCCGACGCGGTACAGGCGCGAGTTTTCGAGACGGATCGATCAGGACGTGCGCACGGCTCGCGCGTCCTGAGAACAGCAAGGGCGCCGCATCGACGGGCCCATTGGCATTCACCAATCTGCCTTCAGACAACGTCCTGTGGCGACGGTGCGCGCTTGCGACCGGTGACCATTGCCCGAACCAGATTCTCGCTATGCCGCAGGCTGGCCAGAACCACGCCTCCTACATGAAGCCCGATCAGCACTAGGACACCGTTGCCCAGAACCTTGTGCGTGTCCTCAACCCAGGCCACGCCCCACCAGGCGTCGGTGGTCTGCATCCAGCCAGTCAGCGCAATTCCGGTGATGCAAGCCACAAGCGCCACCACCATGGCGCCGCCAGCAGGATTGTGGCCCAGATACCGCCTTTCGCGGCCCTGTACCACGTCGGCGAGATACGAACGCACGGCGCGTGGCCGGCGAACGAACTGATCGAAGCGCGTATATCTCGATCCGACCAACCCCGCGACAAGGCGAGACGCGATCAGAACCCCGGTGCAGTAGCCGGCCAACTCATGGACCTTCATGATCTCCCCGGAAGAAAGCCACGCCACCGCGACGCATAGGACCAGC
Organism: Mesorhizobium sp. Arg314; assembly: GCF_053714275.1. Lineage (NCBI taxonomy): Bacteria > Pseudomonadati > Pseudomonadota > Alphaproteobacteria > Hyphomicrobiales > Phyllobacteriaceae > Mesorhizobium > Mesorhizobium sp. Arg314. Next base: position 67,321 of record NZ_JBSKBP010000021.1, read on the forward strand.
GACCAGTGAAAGAGACGAACATAGGGGCTCCAGACCCTGACCAAGGTTTCCCGTGCTGCAACGGTGGCGTTCATGGCGATCAACCGTCGTCGGAATCGGAGCCGACCGACTCCAGCGTCTTGGGATTGAACACGCCTTCTAGCCTCTTGCCGTTGGCGTCGACCGCCTTGGCTTCGTAGCAGCCGTTTTCGGTCTTGATGCTGCGGACCTTCCAGCCCTCGCCTTCGAGCTTCTTTTGCAGTGCCTCGCGAGGCTGCCATTGATCGGTCGGCACGTCGCACCGGTCGGCTGCGAATGCCGGCCCAGCCAGGCCCAGTGCCAGCGCGGTCAGAACGATTGTCCTCATATCGGTTTTCTCCGTCGGTTGATTCCGATGTCGAAAACCTGCGACGGAAAGCTGACAGCAGCCTGAACGCCGGCTTGCTCGCCGGCGCAATGTCGCTTGGACAGCGGACGCGTCGATTGATCGGACCGGCGTTCAGACTACTGTCAGGCTTGTTCGCCAGGAATTGGGCTCGACTGGAGGCGGCGTGCGTGTTCTGTTGATCGAGGACGACCGCGTACTGGGTGAAGCAGTGCGCGACCACGTGGCTGCCGATGGCCATGCCGTCGATTGGAGCGGCACGCTGGAGGAAGCCCGTGAGCATTTGCATGTCGTGACTTATCAGCTGATGCTGCTCGACCTCCACCTGCCGGACGGCATGGGTTTGGAGTTCCTCAAGGCTTTCCGCCGCGATGGTCATCGTACGCCGGTCATCATCATGACCGCCCGCGATCAGCTCTCCGACAGGATAGACGGGTTGAATTCCGGTGCGGACGACTATCTGGTCAAGCCGTTCGATCTTGGCGAGCTGTCCGCCCGTCTGGCCGCGGTGGCGCGCCGCTACGCCGGGAACCCCAACCCGCTGATCCGGCTCGGGCCGGTCGAAGTCGACACTGCCCATCGCCGCGTGCTGGTTGGCGGCAAGGAGATTCAGTTGACCGCCCGCGAATGGACCGTGCTGGAACAATTTCTCGGCCGGCCGGGCGTGACCGTCAGCAAGGGTCGGATAGAGGACGCGCTTTACGCTTTTGGCACCGAGGTGGAGAGCAATACCGTTGAGGTCTATGTGAGCCGCTTGCGCAGAAAACTCGGCCGCGACGTGATCGCAACCGTGAGGGGGCTGGGCTATCGCCTTGTGGCCCGATGAGTTGGCGCTTCAGCCTCGTCGGACGACTGGTCGCCTCGTTGATCCTCGTGACGGTCGCGTTTGGAGTTGTCGCGGCTGCCACGGGAACCTTCACGCTGCATCGCGAAATCAACGAGGCCATGGACAATTCGATGCAAGAGGCGGCCCGAAGGTTGCTGCCGCTCGTCATCGACGACCTCTTTGGACGCGAAACGCTTCAGCCTCCACGCGAACTGGCGGAGGCTGTCTCGGAAGAAGATGGCCAACGGTTGATCTACCAGGTGCGAGACAGCCAGGGTCGCGTAACGCTCCATTCCTATGGCGCCCCGGCCACTCCGCTGACGACCGGGCTCACGCGGGGGTTCTCGGAAGACGCGGGGTGGCGGGTCTACACCGAGCCAGCGGTAAGCGGCACCTTGTTCGTCCAGGTCGCCGAGAGCGACGAGCGCCGCAACGAAGAGACGTTGGAAGCCGCCGCCGGCTTCCTCGTGCCGATGATTGCCCTGACCCCGCTCAGCGCGATACTTGCCTGGTTGACCCTGACACGGTTCATGCGCCCGATCGGAAGACTGCGTGCCGACATCAGCGCCCGCGACGGCGACAATCTCGCCGCGATCGACACCGAGCATCTCCCCGTCGAGCTCGCGGCAATCGCCAAGTCGGTCAACAGGCTGATGCGGCGGCTACACATGGCAATGGAAGCCGAAAAGGAATTCACCGCCAATGCCGCCCACGAACTGCGCACCCCGATCGCCGGAGCGCTGGCCCAGGCCGAACGCATGATCGCCGAGGCAACCGACGACGCGGGCATGAAGCGCCCACGTCAGATCAAGGCGGCGCTCGTCAGCCTGTCCAACCTTTCGGAAAAACTCATGCAGCTGGCGCGCGCCGACGCCGGAATTGCCGCCGGGAAATCGGCCGATCTGGCCGCCGTGGTTGCGCTTGTGGTCGCGGATTTCGAGCAGCATGCCGAGAGCAGATCCCGGCTGAGCCTGGAGATTCCGTCAAACGGCACGGTGGAGGTGGCGATCGATCCTGACGCGCTGGCGATCGTGACGCGCAACCTGATCGAAAACGCCCTTCGACACGGCGCCAAAGGTCGAACGGTGGTGGTTCGTGTCGACGACAGGGCAGGGCTGAGCGTGATCAACGAAGGCCCCGTTGTACCGGCGCCCGACAAGTTGCTGAGGCGCTTCGAGCGCGGAACGACGCATTCCGGCGGCTCGGGCCTCGGGCTGGCGATCGTCAGCAAAATCCTGCAGCAGACCGGCGCGACACTGAGCCTGAATTCGCCGGCATCGGGCCGCGAGAACGGTTTCGAAGCAACGATCCGGTTTGCCTTCGCCGCTGCAAGTCCAGCAAATCCGCGCGACGGTTTCCCGTCTGCAAGCGTGTAGAGCAGACCACAAGAACGCCCGGAACCGCAGGTTGCTCAGCGGTGCGCAACCGCCCGCGCCGGGTTGCCGACGACGGTCGTGTTGGCCGCCACGTCGCGCGTCACCACCGCGCCGGCGCCGACGATGGCGCCCTCGCCTATGCTGACGCCGGCCAGGATGACCGCGCTGCCGCCGATCCAGGCATGGTCGCCGATCGTCACCGGCCTGGCGATCTCCAGTCCGGCCTGCCGGCCGGAGGCTTCGCGATGATGCTCGGCGCAATAGATCTGCACATTGGGGCCGAGCAGCGTCCTCTTGCCGATGCGTACCGGCGCCGTGTCGAGGATGGTGCAGCCGGCATTGAGGAAGGCGCCATCGCCGAGGAACAGGTTGAAGCCATAGGCGCAATGGAACGGCGCCTCGATGCGAGCCCCCTCGCCCGCGCCGCCGAGCAGCGCCCGCAAGGCAGGACCCATATTGCCGCGCTGCCGGGGCGGCAGGCTGTTGTGCTCGAACACGGCATCGCGCGCAGCAACGCGCAACGCTTCCAGCTCGTCGTCGATGCAGCTGTACCATTCGCCGGCCGCCATCTTCGTTCGTTCGCTTGTCGTCATGGCGGCACCTCCAGATTTGTCTGCTGCCAAAGCATAATCCATCGTCAGGCAAAAGCCCGTGGCCAAACGCCCGGCCTATGCTAGCCTGCCTTCATGGAACCGTACGGGGTTCCGATTTTGAGGGGGTCGATCATGCTTTACATCCTTGCACTGCTGATAGGTGTCGTTGCCGGCCTGCGCGCCATGACCGCGCCCGCGGCCGTGGCTTGGGGTTCTTATCTCGGTTGGCTGCCGGTTGCCGGAACTTGGGCGAGCTTCATGGGTCACTGGATTGCCGTCGGCATCTTCACCATCCTGGCCATTGTCGAATTGATCACCGACCAGCTGCCGTCGACGCCGAGCCGGAAAGTGCCGCAGCAATTTGGCGCCCGGATCATTTCCGGCGCCTTCGCCGGCGCGGTGATCGGCGCCACTGCCGGCGCCACGGTCGGCGGCCTCGTTGCCGGCGCCATCGGCGCGGTGATCGGCACGCTGGGCGGCGCCGAAGCACGCGCCAGGCTGGCCGCCGCCTTCGGCAAGGATCCGCCTGCCGCCTTCATCGAGGACGCGATCGCAATCGTCGGCGGCCTGCTGATCGTGGCGGCGGTCGCATGAGCGCCAAAACTTTCGATGCCATCGTCATCGGCGCCGGCCAGGCCGGCACTCCACTCGCCGGCAGGCTGAACGCGGCCGGCATGAGCGTGGCGTTGATTGAGCGCAAGCTCATCGGCGGCACCTGCGTCAACACCGGCTGCATCCCCACCAAGACGATGGTGGCGAGCGCCTATGCCGCCCATCTCGCCCGTCGCGCCGCCGACTATGGGGTGACCCTTTCCGGTCCCGTCGGCGTCGACTACAAAGCGATCAAGGCGCGAAAGGACAAGGTGTCGGGTGCTTCCCGCACAGGACTCGAGACCTGGATCGCGGGCATGGAGAACTGCACGCTCTACCGCGGCCATGCGCGTTTCGAATCCGCCAACGTCGTGCGCGTCGGCGACGATGTGCTGACCGCGCCAAAAATCTTCCTCAACACAGGCGGCCGCGCCTCGGTGCCCGACCTGCCCGGCGTCAACGACGTCCCCTACCTCACCAACTCCTCGATGATGGATCTCGATGTGCTGCCCGGCCATCTCATCGTCGTCGGCGGCAGCTACATCTCGCTCGAATTCGCGCAGATGTTCCGCCGCTTCGGCTCGCAGGTAACGGTGATCGAGAAGGCGCCGCGGCTGACAGGCCGGGAAGACGAGGACACTTCCGCGGCCATCCAGTCCATCCTCGAAAACGAAGGCATCGCCGTTCATGTCGGCGCCGGCGACATCAGCTTCGCCAGGCAAGGCAACGACATCGCCGTCACCTTCACCGCCGGCAAGCCGGCGGCGGTGGGCTCGCATGTGCTGCTGGCGCTGGGGCGCACGCCCAACACCGACGATCTCGGCCTCGACAAGGCCGGCGTCGAGGTCGACCAGCGCGGCTTCATCGTCGTCGACGATCAGCTGCGCACCAATGTGCCGGGCATCTGGGCGATGGGCGACTGCAACGGCAGGGGCGCCTTCACCCACACCTCATACAACGACTTCGAGATCGTCGCCGCCAATCTGCTGGACAACGACCCGCGCAAGGTCAGCGACCGCATCGAAGCCTATGCACTCTATATCGATCCGCCGCTCGGCCGCTGCGGCATGACGGAAGCCGCCGTGAAGAAATCCGGCCGCCGCGCGCTGGTCGGACAGCGGCCGATGACCCGCGTCGGCCGTGCGGTCGAGAAGGGCGAGACGCAAGGCTTCATGAAGATACTGGCCGATGCCGACACCGGAGAAATCCTCGGCTGCTCCGTGCTCGGACCGGGCGGCGACGAGGCGATCCACTCAGTACTCGATCTCATGTACGCCAAGGCGCCGATCTCGACGCTGGCGCGCGCCATGCACATCCACCCTAATGTCTCGGAGCTTCTGCCGACCATCGCCCAGGAGCTGAAGCCGCTCGCCTAAATGCATGTCGCCCAGAAGTGTGCAGCGGTTCTGGGACAACGACATGCATCAAACAAAGACTTAAAAGCGCGTCGCCTGAATCCGGTTCAGCGCGAAGCGCTTTAAGCCCGGCCGGGGCGTTCTCCCGTTTCTGCATTGCTGCGTTGCAACAATGGCGCTTGTGCGCCGGGTGCATCCAGAGCCAGTCTCGATTTGAACCGATTCAGTCCGGACATCCCATGCCGCTGCCGATCCTAGCGCTTGCCATTGCATCCTTCTGCATCGGCACTACCGAATTCGTCATCATGGGCCTGCTGCCGGAAGTCGCGGCCGACCTCGGCGTCTCGATCCCATCGGCTGGCCTTCTGGTTACCGGCTATGCGCTGGGCGTGGTGTTCGGCGCGCCGATCGTGGCCATGGCAACCGCGCGCCTGCCGCGCAAACCGGTGCTTGTCGGTCTTGCCACGCTTTTCGTCATCGGCAATTTCTTCTGCGCCATCGCGCCGAACTACTGGCTGCTGATGGCGGCGCGCGTCTTCACTGCTTTCGGCCACGGCGCCTTTTTCGGGATCGGCTCGGTGGTCGCCGCGAGCCTCGTGCCGCGCAACAAGCGGGCCAGCGCCATCGCCCTCATGTTCGCCGGCCTGACGCTATCCAACATCCTCGGCGTTCCCGCCGGTACGGCGCTCGGCGAAGCCTTCGGTTGGCGCGCCACTTTCCTCGCCGTCGTCGGCATCGGCCTGATCTCGGTCGCTTCCATTGCCTGGCTGGTGCCGTCGGATGTCGCGGAGCCCAGCGGCGGCGGCCCGCTCGGCGAATTGCGCGTGCTCGGCAAACTGCAGGTGTGGCTGGCGATGCTGATCGCCTCGCTCGCCTCTGCCAGCCTGTTTGCGGTCTTCACCTACATCAAGCCATATCTCACCGACGTCTCCGGCCTGTCGACCGCGACCGTCACCTGGGTTTTGTTGCTGTTCGGCGCCGGCATGACCATCGGCAACATCATCGGCGGCAGGCTGGCCGACTGGAAGCTGATGCCGACCGTCATCGCCACGCTGTTCGCCATGGCCGTGCTGTTCGTCGCCTTCGCCAAGCTCGGCGCGGTTGCCATGGTCGCTGTTGCCATCGTCTTCCTGTGGGGCATGCTGATCTTCATCGTCGTGCCGCCTTTGCAGATACGCGTCGTCGAGGCGGCCGCCGAAGGACCGAACCTTGCCGCCACGCTCAACCAGGGCGCCTTCAATGTCGGCAATGCCGGCGGCGCCTGGATCGGCGGCCTCGCCATCTCCTGGGGCGTATCTTACGCCAACCTGCCGCTGGTGGGCGCGGCGCTTGCCCTTATGGCCGTCACGGTAGCCGTGGTTTCGCAGGCGCTCGACCGCAGAACTGTCCTGCAGCCACATCCGGCTGAATAAAGCTCGGCGTCTTCGCCGTAGCAGGCTCGGCGTCTTCGCCGGAGCAAGGTTCGGCGTCTTCGCCGTAGCCGCCCTGCCCCGACGGCCCGACGCGGCTGGACCACTCGACAGCCCGTTCGCAAAAATGCATGTGTGAAACCTCTTCACGCGGAGATATCCCATGCAGAAGACGATCGAGCGTATCGCCGGCGACAGCGAAGGCGTCGCTTACGAATTTCCGGTCTTCCGCTTCGAGGGCAAGGACAAGGCGGCCCCTTCCGCCTATCTGCAGGCCGCCCTCCATGCCGGCGAGTTGCCTGGCGTCGTCGCCATCGACGCGCTGATGCCAATGCTCGCCAAGGCGGAGGCCGAGGGTCGCATCAAGGGTCCGATCACGATCGTGCCCTGGGCCAATCCGATCGGCCGCGCGCAATATCATTTCGGTGAGCATCAGGGTCGCTTCAATCTCGGCACAAGGACAAACTTCAACCGCTCCTTTCCGCTGCTTGCGGCGCCCGATGCCAGGCTCTTGCCGGATGTCAGCCTTGGCGGCGCCGATCGCCGGCTGAAGAACCGGCTCGTGCAGCTCTCGCTCGGCAACGACATCGTCCTTGATCTCCATTGCGACGACGAAGGCCTCGCCTATCTCTACATCCACGCCAGCCTGTGGCCGCAGATGGCCGACTGCGCGGCCGCCATGGGCGCTGAAGCCGTCCTGTTGTGGAGCGAGGACAATACCGGCACCTTCGAAGGCGCCTCGATCATGCCTTACCAGAACGTGCCGACGAGCGTCGCGCGCTTCGAGCGGCGCGTCGTCACCACGGTGGAATATCGCGGCATGCTCGATGTCGATGGCGCGCTGGCTGCGTCCGATGCCGCAGGACTCTACCACCTGCTGGTGACACGCGGCGTCATCCAGGATCCATCGGCGCCGAAATTCGGTAAATTCGCCGGGCCCGTCGTGCCGCTCGAGAACATCGACATGATGCCGTCGCCCAGGGCCGGCGCGATCCTCTACGACGTCAAGCCCGGCGACCGCGTCAGGAAGGGCGACAGGCTGGCGACGATCGTTCACGCGCCCGGCGAGGTCGGCGGCCGCACCGAGGTGTTTGCCCCGCAGTCGGGCTTCATCCTGACCCGTCGCTCCCGCCGCATCATCCGCGCCGGCGAGGATCTTTTGAAGCTCGCTGGCGACGGCAGAAGCGGCGACGCACGCTCCGGCACGCTGGAGGACTGAGCACGCGCGGGCTTCGGCATCGATGTGAAATCCAGTTGCACGAACCTCCATTCGCCGCTATGGGAGTCGCCATGAACATGCGTTCGAACAAGACCGTTTGGTGGTGGGCTCGCTGACAGCGGCCGGTTCGAACGCGCGTGCGTAAAGAGAGGGTGGCCGCAACGGAATGTCCGGGCGGCCATTTGTTTTTTAAAGCCATTCCCGGGTCCGTTGCCCAAAACGCTGATGGAGACGGCAATGACGACTAAAGTTCTCGACAACGGGGCGGAGCGCTTCGTCACCGCGGGCGGCGTGACGATCACCCGCGAGCGGCACGACAGGCCCTATGAAGGTGCGATCGATGCCTATGTCGACGGCCTCAATTCGCGTCGCGGCGCGGTCTTTTCCTCCAATTACGAATATCCCGGCCGCTATACGCGCTGGGACACGGCCATCATCGATCCGCCGCTGGTGATTTCGGCGCGTGGCCGGGCGATGCGCATCGAAGCGCTGAACAAGCGTGGCGAAGTGCTGCTGCCGGTGATCGGCAAGGCGCTTGGCGAGCTCAGCGAAGTGACGATCGCCGAGACTTCGAAGACGCTCATTCGTCTCGATGTCGCCAAGCCCGGTCGGGTCTTCACCGAGGAGGAGCGCAGCCGCGTTCCTTCGGTCTTCACCGTGCTGCGCGCCATCACCGCGCTGTTCAAGACCGCGGAAGACGCCAATCTCGGCCTTTACGGCGCCTTCGGTTACGACCTCGCCTTCCAGTTCGACCCGGTCGACCACAAGCTCGAGCGCAGAGAAAGTCAGCGCGACCTCGTGCTGTTCCTGCCCGACGAGATCCTCGTCGTCGACCATTATTCGACCAAGGCCTGGACCGACCGCTACGACTATTCGGGCGAGGGTTTTTCGACCGAAGGCTTGCCGCGCGACGCCCATGCCGAGCCGTTCAAGATCGCCGATCGCATCCCCCCGCGCGGCGACCATGAGCCGGGCGAATACGCCAACCTGGTGCGGCGCGCCATGGAGAGCTTCAAGCGCGGCGACCTGTTCGAGGTCGTGCCCGGCCAGATGTTTTACGAGCGCTGTGAGACCCAGCCTTCCGACATCTCGCGCAAGCTGAAATCGATCAATCCGTCGCCCTACTCCTTCTTCATCAATCTCGGCGAAAACGAATATCTGATCGGCGCCTCGCCCGAGATGTTCGTGCGCGTCAACGGCCGCCGCGTCGAGACCTGCCCGATCTCGGGCACCATCAAGCGCGGCGACGACGCCATTTCCGATAGCGAGCAGATCCTGAAGCTGCTCAACTCCAAGAAGGACGAGTCCGAGCTCACCATGTGCTCGGATGTCGACCGCAACGACAAGTCGCGCGTCTGCGAGCCGGGTTCGGTGCGCGTCATCGGCCGGCGCCAGATCGAGATGTATTCGCGCCTGATCCACACCGTCGACCACATCGAGGGGCGCCTGCGCGAGGGCATGGACGCTTTCGACGCGTTTCTCTCGCATGCCTGGGCGGTCACCGTCACCGGCGCGCCGAAACTGTGGGCCATGCGCTTCATCGAGCAGAACGAGAAGAGCCCGCGCGCCTGGTATGGCGGGGCGATCGGCATGGTCAACTTCAACGGCGACATGAACACCGGACTGACGCTCCGCACCATCCGCATCAAGGACGGCATCGCCGAGGTGCGCGCCGGCGCCACGCTGCTCTTCGACAGCGTGCCCGAGGAAGAAGAAGCCGAAACCGAACTGAAGGCATCCGCCATGCTCTCCGCCATCCGCGACGCCAAGACGGGCAACGCCACCGGAACCGAGCGCACCACCGCGCGCGTCGGCGACGGCGTCAACATCCTGCTCGTCGACCATGAGGACTCTTTCGTCCACACCTTGGCCAACTACTTCCGCCAGACCGGCGCCAATGTTTCCACCGTGCGCTCGCCGGTGCCGGAAGAAGTCTTCGAACGGCTGAAGCCGGACCTCGTCGTGCTCTCGCCCGGCCCGGGCACGCCGAAGGATTTCGACTGCGCCGCCACGATCAGACGAGCGCGCAGCCGCGACCTGCCGATCTTCGGCGTCTGCCTCGGCCTGCAGGCGCTGGCCGAAGCCTATGGCGGGGAACTCAGGCAATTGCACATCCCGATGCATGGCAAGCCGTCGCGCATCCGCGTCTCCAAGCCCGGCATCATCTTCTCAGGCCTGCCCAAGGAAGTGACCGTCGGCCGCTATCACTCGATCTTCGCCGATCCGGTGCGCCTGCCCGACGGTTTCGTGGTTACGGCCGAGACCGAGGACGGCATCATCATGGCCTTCGAGCACCGCAAGGAGCCGATCGCGGCGGTGCAATTCCATCCGGAATCGATCATGACGCTCGGTCACAATGCCGGCATGCGCATCATCGAAAACATCGTCGCGCATCTGCCGCGCAAGGCTAAGGAAAAGGCCGCCTAGGCGGCATGTCGGGATGAGCGCGGCAATGACAATGTCGACGGCGGAAGCAAAAGCGGCGACCAGGCAAAAGGTCGCCAGCCTCGCATTCTGGTCGATCATCGTCGCCGGCGTCGTGCTCGCCCTCAAGGTCGTCGCCTGGTACATCACCGGTTCGGTCGCGCTCTATTCGGACGCGGCGGAATCGATCGTCAACGTCATCGCTTCGGCCGCTGCTTTCTGGGCGATCCAGGTCAGCTACAAGCCGGCCGACCAGGACCATCCCTTCGGCCATCACAAGGCCGAATACTTCTCCGCCGTTCTCGAAGGGGTGCTGATCGTCGTCGCGGCGCTCCTGATCATCAGCGAGGTCTGGCGATCCTGGCAGCAGCCGGCGCCGCTCGAGCAGCCCTGGCAGGGCCTTGCCGTCAACGGCATCGCGACAGTCATCAACGCCATCTGGGCCTGGATGCTGATCCGCGCCGGTCAGAACGCGAGGTCGCCCGCTTTGACCGCCGATGGCCAGCACATCATGACCGACGTTGTGACGTCCGTCGGCGTGCTCGGCGGCCTTGTCGGCGCGGTGCTTACCGGCTGGCAAATCCTCGACCCGGCGCTTGCCGTGATCGTCGCGCTCAACATCCTGTGGCAAGGCTGGCATGTCATCGGCTCGTCGATGAACGGGCTGATGGATCGCGCCGTCGACAACCAGGAACACATGCAGATCCGCGACATCATCTCGGCCAATTCGAAGGGCGCGCTCGAGGTGCATGACCTGAAGACGCGCATTGCCGGGCGCGCCACCTTCATCGAATTCCACCTCGTCGTCGACGCCGACATGACGGTCGGCGCCAGCCATGTCATCTGCGACCGCATCGAGGATGCGCTGAAGGCCGAGATCCCCTCGGTGCGCGTCACCATCCATGTCGAGCCCGACGACGAGGCCAAGCTGCCGAAAGGCACCACGGCGGTGCCTTTCGCCTGACGCGCTTTACCACGTCTCGATCGCGAGGTCTTTGATCCGTTCGAACTCCCGGACGTTACGGGTCATCAGCGTCAGGTTCCGTGCAAGCGCTTGCCCGCCAATCAGTACGTCGTATGGACCAATCGGGATTCCTGAAATCGCCATCGTCGCCCGGATCTCGCCGGCATGCCTTGCGTCTTCCAGATCGAATTCGAGCACCGGAAACTGAAGCGCTTCGATGCGTGCCACATTGTCAGCCTTTCGCTGGCTCTTTGCGGCTCCATAGTAGAGTTCGTGCACAACGACGGCTGAGAGAGCGAAGTCCTGTGGCCTGTGCCGCTTGAGCCGTGCCAGCAATTCATCGTCGCCTTTCATGACGGCAATGACGGCGTTAGTGTCGAGCAGATAAATCATTTGAAGATGTCGTCCAGGGCCGGTCGTTCTTGCCCAGTTGGCCGCTCAAGCGCTGCTTCGACGAAATCGTCGTCAAGCGCTCCAGTAACCTGGTCGAGCCAAGCCCAATCCTGAGCGACCGGTTCGAGGATCACACTCTGGCCGTGACGACGGATCGAGACCTCGTCAGTTTCGAAACGAAATTCCTTTGGCAAGCGCACCGCCTGCGAGCGGCCTGACCAGAACACCTTTGCCTTCTCCATCACGCCACCTCATTAGTGATATATGGCAAAGATATATATCATCCTCCGCCGCAGACAAGATGGTCGGTTCCCAAATCTCAAGGCGCGCAGGCAGACTGCGGCATGGGCTGCAGCCGATACACTTTGTCGTCGGACTTCGTCTTGCCGTTCGCCGCCTTCGAGCACAGATCGACGACCGCCACAGCATTGTTGGGATTGGCGAGCATCATCGTGCCGCTGGCGCCGCGCTTGAGGAAAATCTCCTTCCGCGAGATGTCGCAGGAAAAATCGCTCATCTTCGAGCTGGCCGAGCAGCGCCACTGGTCGGCCTCGCCCTGGCAGGAATAGGTCTGCGTGACCTTTGCCCCCTTCTGTTTGGTGGTCACCGAGACGGCGATGTCGGCGCCATCCGGCCAGTTCGCGGTATCGCCGCTTGCGGCGAAGGAGGCGAGCTCGACCGGGCCGCGGAAGACGCGGATCGATTGCGTCAGCTGGTTGGGATGCGACTTCAGATGCGCATCGTCGTAATCACGCCCGAAGCAGAACGGTTGATCGGGCTTAAGCCGCACGCGCAACGGATCCCCTAGCGCCGGATCGATCGTGTCGATGTGCGCGAACTCCGCCTTGCAGGTCCCGGCCGGCATCGGGTCCAGCTTGAAATTGTCGTCCTCGCTGCCCAGCGCCTGCTTGTTGTACTCCGCCTTGCTGAGCGACTCCGCCGAGTCGGCGTCGAGATAGATATCGGGCGACAGGTCGGACAGGAGAAGCTTCCCCTTGTCGTCGACCTTCAGCGAGGCCAGCGTGCGGTCGCAGTCCATACCGCAGCGGATGCCGCTCGACGGATCGCTCGGGTCGTTCTTGTTGCACCAGCCGCCGGCCCATTCCGGCGCCTTGGCTCCGCGCACAGTGGTGGTGAGAAAGCCGTTGTAAGAGCTGTCGGCGCTCGTGGCCGGCTCCTCGTTCGGCCGGCTGACCGGGTCGTGGCCATAGTAGAAGAAAATACGCACCACTTTCTGGTGCGGATGCGCCTTGAGATGAGCAGCATCGTAGACGCGGCCAAAACAGGCATCAGCGCCATTCGGGCTGAGTTCTTTAAGGCTGAGAGCATTGTCGGCGCGCGCCGCACCGGCAAAAGCGGCAAGGACAGCGCCAAGCATAGCGCCCGCCATGGTCCTCGCTACCATGGTCCTCGATGTCATGTGATCCTCCTCCCACCGACAGGACTGGGGTTATGCTAGTCTAGGAGTGCGGCCCGGACCATGCAAAATTGCGCGAGAGGGCAAGGCTAGGGAGGATGCAATGTTGCGCCGTGATGTTTTTCGTGCCGGTCTTGCCGGCGCAGCAGGCCTTTTCGGCCTGAGCCGGGCTAATGCGGCAGCAGCCGAGGAAAGGCTGAAAGTCGCCTATCACCTCAGCGACGCGGACAAGGTCAACTTCGTCCTTGGCAACATCAAGAACCACTATGAAGGCACCAACGGAAATGTCGATATCGTGCTTGTGGTGCACGGTCCGGCTCTTGTCGCCTTCAAGTCCAAGGGCGCTTCCGGCGCTATTTCCAGCCGCTTTGCCGGCCTTGTCCAGCAGGGGCTCGTCCCGCAAGCCTGCGGCAACACCCTGCGCGGCATGGACATCACGTTGACCGACCTGCTGGCGGGCTTCCAAGTTGCCGAAAAGGGCGGCGTCGTGCAACTCGCCGAACTGCAGCACCAGGGTTATGTGTATCTGAGGCCCTGAACGCGCGCACTTGAACGGCAGGCCGGCAATGGCCTACGAAAGATGGCAACCCGGAGGCCGGCCGACATGACGACACTTGCCATCCCCGATCTTGCCGGCAAGGCGGTGCTGGTTACCGGCGCCTCGACCGGCATAGGCGCAGCACTTGCGCGTGCTTACGCGGCGCAGAGGTGCCGGGTCGCGCTGCACTACAATGCGAGCCGCGAGGCCGCCGAAAACCTGGCCGAATCCATCCGTGACGATGGCGGCGAGGTGTTCCTGGTCCAGGGCGATTTTTCCGTCGCCGCCGATGTAGAACGCGTCGTCGAGGACAGTGCTCGGCACTTCGGCCGGCTCGACGGCCTCGTCAACAATGCCGGCGGCATGCTCGGTCGCGTCGCCTATGCCGATCAGGACGAAGCGCAATACGACGCGGTGATGGACCTCAACGCCCGCTCGGTGCTGACCGCCTCGCGCAAGGCGATCCCGTGGCTGAAGCGTCAGGGCGGCTTCATCATCAACACGTCCTCGATCGCCGCCCGCAACGGCGCCGGCGGCGGCGCCGGCCTCTACGGCTCGTCCAAGGCCTTCGTTTCCAACGTGACGCGCGGCATGGCCAAGGAGCTGATCGGCTCCGGCATCCGCGTCAACGCGGTCGCGCCCGGCACCATCCTGACGCCGTTCCACGAACGCTATTCGAGCGCCGAGCAGGTCAAGGCCATGGTCGCCACCATTCCGCAAGGCCGCGCCGGAACGGCGCAGGATTGCGTCGGCGCCTATCTGTTCCTGTCGTCCGATCTGTTGAGCGGCTACATCATCGGCCAGGTGATCGAGGTCAATGGCGGCCAGTTGATGCCGTGAGCTGGCAACTGCATACTGAGTTCCGCGTGTAACCTGGAGGGAGATCAAGGCATGTACGGACTGATCGGCAAGATGCGGGCGGCGCGCGGCCAGCGCGATGCGGTCATGGACGTGCTGCGCGAAAGCACCGGCGCGCTCCCCGGCTGCCTGAGCTACATCATCGCCACCGATCCGGTTGACGCCGACGCGATCTGGGTCACCGAAGTGTGGACCGACCAGGCGAGCCACAAGGCCTCGCTGCAACTGCCGGAAGTCCAGGCGGCGATCGCCAGGGCACGTCCCTTCATCGCCGGTTTCGAATTCCAGATCGAGACCAAACCGGTCGGCGGCTTCGGCCTCCCCTCGCCCGAAAAGGCCGATTGACCAAGGGAGCAGCTCTATCGTCTGTTGGGCACCTTGATGCGGAGCGTGAGTATCCACCGAGCAAAGACCTGCCTATCGCGGCTTGTGGACCGAGCCGCGAAAGGTGAGGCGTTTATCATTACCAAGGCTGGCAAGCCGTTGGTGAAGGTTGTGCCGATCGATCAACCTACCGCTGCACAGATGCGGCGTATCGGCTTTATGGCTGGCCAGTTTTCGGTCCCCGAAGATCTCGACCGCATGAGCGGCGAAGAAATCGAAGCGCTGTTTGGCATGAGCAAATGAGGGCGTTGCGGCCCTGCCAACAAGGTGCCTCGGGGGTTCGCATTTCCCACCTCCGGGTCTAAGACCAAAAGATGGATTCCTCGCCAGAGCGACCATCCCAGGACCAAGCGTTGCCTGAACGCATGGCACGGCTGCGCCCGCCACGGCAGTGGCTGATCCTCATGGTGCTTTCGATGCTCTTCGCCGGCGCGCTGGAGCTTGCCGCCCTGCCGGCGGCGCTGCTGATCGGCCCGATGCTTGCCGCGATCCTGGCCGGCACCAACGGCGCCACCGTGCGCGTGCCCCGCCCGCTGTTCGGATCGGCCCAAGCGATCGTCGGCTGCCTGGTCGCAAATTCGATCTCGGCCGACATCTTTCCGGTGTTCTATGACGAATGGCCGCTTTTCCTCGGCGTGGTGATCTCGACCGTCGCCGCCTCCAGCCTGCTCGGCTGGCTGATCAGCCGCTGGCGCATCCTGCCCGGCACCACGGCAGTCTGGGGCTCCTCGCCCGGTGCGGCCACCGCCATGGTGCTGATGGCCGGCGCCTTCGGCGCCGATCAGCGTCTCGTCGCCTTCATGCAGTATCTGCGCGTCATCTTCGTCTCGATGACGGCAGCACTCGTTGCCAAGATGTGGGTCGACACATCCGGCGTCGAGGTGCCGCCCATCGTCTGGTTTCCGCCGATCGATCTCCTCGCCTTCGCCGCTACCATCGGCATCGCGGTCGTGGGCGGCCTGCTCGGAAAGCTGGTCAGATTGCCTTCGCCCTTCTTTCTCGGCGCCTTCATTTTCGGCGCGGTGATCCATCTCGACCTCGGCGTGCCGATGCAACTGCCGCCCTGGCTGCTGGCGATCAGCTACGCCATGGTGGGCTGGTCGATCGGGCTGAATTTCACCCGGCCGATCCTGCGCCATGCGGCGCGCGCCCTGCCGCAGATCATCGGTTCGATCGTCGCGTTGATCGCCTTTTGCGGCGGCATGGCCTTCGTCATCAGCCGCCTGCTCGGCATCGACCCGCTGACCGCCTATCTGGCGACCAGCCCCGGCGGCATGGACAGTGTCGCCATCATCGCCGCCGCGGCGCGGCGCGTCGACATCTCCTTCGTCATGGCGCTGCAGTCGGCGCGCTTCCTGGTCGTGCTGCTCATTGGGCCAAGCCTAGCCAAGCTGGTGGCGCGAAATGTCGGGGCCTGATCCGGGCTGTCCGGTGCAGGGGAGCGGAGGATAAGTGACCATGTAACGCCGTCAGAATGCCGTCGATCTTTTCCGGCCGCGCCGCCGTGGTGACAGGTGGCGCGCAAGGCGCCATGACGCCATGTGGCCTCAACTGATGATCAGGCTTGCGATCCGGTCGCCGTCCAGCGTGAAGGCCATGTCGCCCTCGCCGTTGAAGCCATTGCCCGTCACCGCGACGCGGGCATGGTAGACGCCGTCGCGATGCGCGACGCGCACGATGCGAAGATTGGATTGCACGCCGATATTGTCCGACTGGTTCCATCGCGCGACCTCGTCGCGGCCATGGAAATCGCGTCCCCAGTCACTCAGGAAAGCATCGTCGGTGAATGTGCCCAGAAAAGCCTCGGTATCGCCGGCGTTGGTGGCTTCGACAAAACGGCGGATCGGGTCGGGCGTGCTCATCAATCTAGCCTGTGCATCAGGTCGTCATCCAGCCAACGGCCGAAGAAATAGACCAGCTGCTTGTGCCACCATGGCCAGTCATGGCTGACATCGCCGCCCCAATAGTCGACCCAGGCAGGGATGGACTTGTCGCGCAGCACCTGTTCCAGCTCGCGCGTTTCGACAAGCATGCGCTCTTCCCAGGCGCCCTGGCCGCAGCAGAAGATCAGCCGCAGCGCCCGCAGCCGCCCGAGCAGCTTCTGGTCGACGATGCCCGGCAGATAGTCGAGCGGCGAATTGAAATAGATGTTGCCTTCCAGCGTCCGGCCGAAAAAGTCGCGGGCCGAATAGACGCCCGACAGCGAGATCACGCCGCTCGCCAGTTCCGGGAAGCGGAACACGAAATTCGACGAATGGTAGCCGCCCATCGAGCAGCCGCAGAACAGCGGCTTCAGGCTGCGTCCGCCATTGGCCTTGGCGGCAGTCGCCTGCAATTCCGGCAGCGCCTCCTCGCGGACATAGCGGAAATAGGCCTCGTGACGGGCGATGCGATGCGCCGCATCGGCGTGCTTGTCGAAGAAGGATTCCGAATCGATGCCGTCGAGTGTGAACAGCTGGATGCGGCCGGTGTCGATGAAGTCGGCAAGTGCTGCGACCCCGCCCGAATCCTCGAACTGATAGAACCTTCCTTGCGAGGTCGGGAACACCACAACCGGGCGCCCGGCATGGCCGTAGCGCTTGTATTCCATGTCGCGGCCGAGATTGCGGGCATGACCCTTGTGATAGGAGACGTCCATCGGCTCAGGCCCTTTGCGCATGGATATAGTCGACCGCCTGGCGCAGCGCCTTCGGATCCTTCGAACGCATCTGGTAGGCGTAGTTGCCCATGGCGCGGCTGAAGACCTCTTCGATGGCCTGGTGATGGACGATCTTGTCGCCGTGGGCGGCTAGCACGTCCGCATGGCTGTGCAAATAGTCGATGTGGCGTTTGCGGCTGGCATAGGCGGTGAAATACTTGCCCTTGTAGGGGCCCCCGGCGGCATCCTTGACCACCATATCGGCCCATGCCGCATAGACGTCGATGTCGAAGGTGTAGTTGATGGCGTCGGTCATCCAGGCGCCCGGCGGGCGCATGTTGACCTCGAGCGCGATGATGCGATTGTCCTTGGTTTCGAACAGCTCGATGTGGAAGAAGCGCTCGCGCACATCGAACGCCTTGAGGATCTTGCGGCCCGCCTCTTCAACCGCCGGGGTGATCTCGGGGAAGCAGGTATAGCTCATGTGCCGGTCGTGGTTGACCGCCTCCATGATGCTCTGATCGTAACGATGGCTGGCCGCCAGCACCACCTCGCCGTCGCGGTTGACCAGCCCGTCGAAGGTCACCACCAGCCCTTCGATGAACTGCTCCATGACGAAGGTCACGCCCTCCGGCTTGTCCCTGAAGAACTGGTCGAGTTCCCTGGCGTTGGAGATCTTGAAGGTGTTCGAGGCGCCGGAGCCGGAATCCGGCTTGACCACCACCGGATAGCCGACACGGCGGATGAAGGTCATGGCGCCGGCCCGGTCGGAGCATTTGCGTTGCGGAATGGTCTCGACGCCGCTCTTGCGGAAGAAGGCGCGCATGCGGCTTTTGCGCTTCAGGTTCTTCACGAAGTCGAGCTTGGTGCCGAAGATGTTGAAGTCGGTGCGGATGTTGGCCTCGAGCTCCAGCCAATGCTCGTTGAGCGACTCGAAGCGGTCGATGCGGCCCCATTTGTGAATGAAGTGCCCCATCGCCCGGAAGACGGCATCGTAATTTTCCATGTCGGCGATGCGGTAGTATTCCGAAAGCGCTGCCTTCAGCTTGCTGTTCAAGGTCTCGTAAGGCGCATCGCCAACGCCGAGCACGGTGGCGCCGGCCTTCTTCAGCCGGTCGCAGAAATCGGTGCCGTTGGCTGGAAAATGCGGCGAGAAGAACACGAAATTCATGGACGACCCCTCCCCGGAGCTTTTGCTCGGTAGCCAAACCTTCGAAGCCAACTCTGGCGCATTTGCGTGCCGCGGGGAAGACTATCCGCATCGGCGACGATATCGGACACGATGCATTCATCCATGCGTCCCGCTTGCCTCTGCCGGGCCGCTCCTGTAAGAGAGCCGCCATGATCACGCGTGTCCGCTCCGTCGCTTCTTCTCGCACCGGCTTTGCTGGCGGGACCGCGCGCGCGCTCGCTTCGACCCTGCTTCTTCTCGGCCTTATCGGCGATCGCCGGGTTCGCTGAAGGAGCGCCCGGCGGTCGAAAACCGCCGCTTAAGGCACATGCTCCTTGGCCAGTCTTTGGCAAAGTCACATCAAGCGAACGAATTTTTGGTTGAGGCGACGCTCGCCACCCATCCGCCTGAAGCGGGCATGCGGGCCGCCGGGAGAAATGACGATGAACGCACGAGAAGAAAACCGCGCCGGCGAGGCTGAAAGCCACAAGCGCGCGGCCGGCCACATGTCGGATGCAGCACGTAAATATCAATCCTACCCAACCGTCGGCCTGACCGACCGTACCTGGCCGAACAAAATTATCGACAAGGCGCCGATCTGGTGCTCGGTCGACCTGCGCGACGGCAACCAGGCACTGATCGACCCGATGGGCCATGAACGCAAGGGCCGCATGTTCGCCATGCTGCTCGACATGGGCTTCAAGGAAATCGAGATCGGCTTCCCCTCGGCCTCGCAGACGGATTTCGACTTTGCCCGCTGGTGCATCGAGGAAGGCGGCGTGCCCGAGGATGTGTCGCTCCAGGTTCTGGTGCAATGCCGGCCCGAACTGATCACGCGGACCTTCGGCGCGCTGAAGGGCGCGCACCGCCCGATCGTGCATTTCTACAATTCGACCAGCGAGCTGCAGCGCCGTGTCGTCTTCGAAAAGGACGTCGCCGGCATCAAGCGCATCGCCACCGACGCCGCCAAGATGATCACCGACATGGCCGCCAGGGCCGGCGGCGGCTACCGCTTCGAATATTCGCCGGAAAGCTTCACCGGCACCGAGCTCGAAGTCGCGCTGGAGATCTGCAACGCCGTCACCGAGATCGTGAAGCCGACGGCCGACAATAAGCTGATCATCAACCTGCCCTCGACGGTCGAGATGTCGACGCCCAACGTCTATGCCGACCGCATCGAATGGATGTGCCGCAACCTCGACAACCGCGAGAACCTGATCGTCTCGCTGCATCCACATAACGACCGCGGCACCGGCATCGCCACCACCGAGCTCGGCCTGATGGCTGGCGCCGACCGCGTCGAAGGCACGCTGTTCGGCAATGGCGAACGCACCGGAAATGTCGACATCGTCACGCTGGCGCTCAACATGTTCACCCAAGGCGTCGATCCGGAGCTCGACTGCTCCGACATCAACCGGATGAAGGACGTCTACGAGTATTCGAACCAGCTGAAGATCCCGGAACGTCACCCTTATGTCGGCGAACTGGTCTACACGGCCTTCTCCGGCTCGCATCAGGACGCCATCAACAAGGGCATGAAGGCGCTGAAGAAGGCCAACACGCCGATCTGGGAAGTGCCCTATCTGCCGATCGATCCGGCCGATGTCGGCCGCACCTACGAGGCGATCATCCGCATCAACTCGCAGTCGGGCAAGGGCGGCATCGCGTATGTGCTGCAGGCCGATTACGGCCTCAATCTGCCGCGCAATCTGCAGATCGAGTTCAGCCAGGCGATCCAGGCGATCACCGATGCGGAAGGCAAGGAAGTGCCGGTCAAGCGCATCCACGAACGCTTCCTCGAAACCTATGTCGACCAGCCCGGCGCGCGGCTGAAGTTCCTCGACCACCGCACCTATCCCGACACCCAGGTGAAGGGCCGGCGCATGGTCGAAGCGGATATCCTCGACAACGGCAAGGAAATGACCATCGCCGGCTCGGGCACCGGCCCGATCGACGGCTTTGTCGATGCGCTCTCGCGACATGTCGGCGTCGACATGTCTGTGCTCGACTATTCCGAGCATTCCTTGCAGCGCGGCTCCAACGCCTCGGCGATCTCCTATGTCGAAATGGAGTATCCGGGTGGCAAGCTGTTCGGCGCCGGCATCAACACCAACATCGTCGCCGCTTCTCTGGAGGCCGTTGTTTCGGCCGCCAACCGTATCATCGGTCGCTAGAAAGGAATGGTTGGACTCGGCGGCTTCGCCGTAGCCTCCGTCCGGAATCGCGTTGAACCAAAGAGATAGAGCGGTTCGCCGTTTCCGTGAAACGGCGAGAACCGCTTTGGGCCGGCTGACCGGATAATACATCCATCGGAGCGTGGCGCATTCCAGCTCGCGCCACGCTTCAAGGAAAGGCGCGCCTGCCATTCGTTAACCGGCGGGGGAATTTCCGGTGGCTTACGCGATCGCATAACAGAAGCATCCTTGTGCGCGGACGCGAGCGCTATATGATCGCGCCCTAACCTGTGCCGACTTCGAAAGGATCGACACTTGGAGCATGCCCCGCCTGCCGCCCCCGCAGTGCGCGAGACATTGGAGCGACTGCTTGCCAGCGAAACGTTCGGACGCTCCGAGCGTGCCCGCAGGCTTTTACGTTATCTGGTCGAACGCGAGCAGGCCGGCGAGGCGGACAGGCTGAAGGGCGTTTCCATTGCCATGGACGTCTTTGGCAAGGACGGCGATTTCGACGCCTCCACCGACGCCGTGGTCAGGGTCCAGGCCGGTCGCCTGCGCGAACTCCTGGAGCAGTACTTCGCCAATGAAGGTGTCGCCGAGCCGGTGCGCATCGCGATCCCGCGCGGCGGTTATGTCCCTTCCTACGAGCTGAACGCAATCCGCCTGCCTGGCGCCGCCAAGCCCGCCGCCGGCGGCCATGCTGCTTCGCCTTTGGCTGAGCATTTGGAGAATCCCGGGCCCGCCGATGCCGCGCCTGCGGATGCCGCGCTGCTGATGACCAACCCTGCGACACCTGTATCCGCGTCATCGCTGACGCGCCAATTGCGGTTCTTCTGGGCTGCCATGGTTCTGGTCATCGCGATGCTGGGCGTCCTTGTCGTCCGCCAGGGCAATGCCTTCCTCCATCACGGCGACGACGCAGCCGCAGCGGTCGAAACGGCGGGCGTCACCGACAGCATCGCTTCGCAAACGTTCGACAGCTTGCCTTTGATCTACATTGCCACCAGGGCCGCCGGCGCGGAGGCGGCCCGTGTCGCCTCCGCGCTGCGCGCTGGCCTCGCCGGCTTCGATACCGTAGATTTCATCGGCCGCGACGCCGACGCAACGCGCGATGGTTCCGCCGATCCGATCAGCTTCGTTTTCGACATTGTTCCCGGACCCGCGACGGGCGACATCACGGTCGAATTGCAGAGCGTTGCGACCGGACGGGTTCTCCTGTCGCGCAACCTGACATCGGCCGAAAGCGCGCCTGGTGTGGTTGAAAGCAACATCGCCAGCCTCCTGACCTCGACCGTTCCCGCTTCCGGTGCGATCTACAGTTACATCGACCAGAGCGACATCCGGACCAGCCAGATCGGATGCCTGGTGCTCGACGACCGCTACTATCTCGACCAGAGCGCCAAGACGCATGAGGCTGCGTATCGCTGCCTTGAGAAGCTGGTCAGCGAAGGCACCAAATCATCGCTAGTCTATGCGGAACTGGCGTCGCTTCACCTCGAAGCCGTCACCAATTACTACGCCTATCCCGCCGACGCGACGCTCGAAAAAGCCATGTCGCTTGCCCACCGCGCCGTTCAGATGGGGCCGATGAGCCCGCATGCGCATCGCGCCTTTGGCTACCTCAACTCGCGTCTCGGCAACACGGACGAAGCGATCCGCTTGATGCGCAAGGCCTATGAGCTCAATCCATACGATCTCGGCATGGCCGCCGCCTACGGCTACGGGCTGATCTTCGCCGGCAAGTATGACGAGGGAACGCCGATCCTGGGCCGCGCGGTCGACGCCTTCAGCGGCCATCCGACCTGGTGGGATTACGGTCTGTTCGTCGGAGCCTTCATGCAAGGCGACTTGAAGAAGGCCGCTACCGCCAGTGAGTCGCTGCGCACGACGGCATCCAAGTCGCACTATCTGGCCGCGCGCCTGATCGGCGCCAGGATTTCGGGCCGCGACAAGCTGGCGGGAGAGCTTGCCAACGAGCTCACCGCCGAATTCCCGAAATTCGCCGCCGACCCGCGCGCGACATTCGTCGACCGCAAATACCCCGCGGATCTCACCGATCGGCTTGTGCAATCCTTGCGCGCTGCCGGGATCGGCAACCCGAGCTAAACCCGCCTACCGCCATGTTTGGGACATGCATGCGCGTCGAGCCCTCAACGGGCCGCGGCGGTCGCGAAAATTTTACTGGCCATCGGTCCGGATCAGGAGCAATTCAGCCACAATTCGAAATAGCTGCCTGGCTTGTTAACCGCTCCCATTTTTCATGCTTCCATTCCCTTATGCCGTCGAAGGCGGCGCTGGTCCGAAGACGATCGTCTTTCTGCATGGCTTCGGAGCTTGCAGCGAGATTTGGCGTGACATCATGGCATCGCTGGCGCTGGAGGCGACCGTATTGGCCTACGATCTGCCGGGCCATGGTCTGTCGCTGGAATGCGAAGGCATGGGCGGCGCCAAGCCGGCCGCGCGAGCCATCCTCGCCGATCTTGGCGCCCGCCAGCTGGTCAAGGTCCATCTCGTCGGTCACTCCATGGGCGGCGCGATCGCGACGTTGATGGCGCTTGCCGATCCTGGCCGCGTGGCTTCGCTGACGCTGTTGGCGCCCGGCGGCTTCGGCCCGGAAATCAACGCGGCCCTCTTGCGCTGCTATGCCGCCGCGGCCGGCAGGAAAGAGGTCCGCGCCAGCCTTGCGGCCATGTCGGGTCCGCGGAGCACGCCGCCTGACCACGTGGTGGATGCCCTCTGCCGGATGCGCAAACGGCCGGGCCAGTTGCAGACCCTGATCGATATGGCGGCCGTGATGACCAGGGATGACCGGCAAGGCGTCATCCCCGGCGCGCAACTGGATACGCTCGACATGCCGGTGATGGTTGTTTGGGGAGCGGAGGATCCGCTCCTGCCTGTCGAGCAGACCGAGGCTCTGCCGTCGCACATCCATCTGCACCATGTTCTTGACGCAGGTCACATGCTGGTCGAGGAGGCTCCCGACCTGGTTGCTGAGATCGTGCGCCGCAACACGCGCCGCCGCGGCCGGCGACAACGACCGGTGTTCGGCGCGACGGCAAGCTGACCGGCGCTATCATTCA
Organism: Mesorhizobium sp. Arg314; assembly: GCF_053714275.1. NCBI lineage: Bacteria > Pseudomonadati > Pseudomonadota > Alphaproteobacteria > Hyphomicrobiales > Phyllobacteriaceae > Mesorhizobium > Mesorhizobium sp. Arg314. The sequence goes on from NZ_JBSKBP010000021.1 coordinate 91,095, forward strand.
GTGCATTTTGCCGGCGATTGTGTTAACCCGCTGTTAACCAACAGCGAGGCAGCCGCCATGAAGGATGCAGGCGACAAAATCACCCCGATCGAGCCGTCGCGAAAGCTCTCGGATGCCATACGCGACGTCAAGAACGCCTTTGCCGACCGCGACGACGTGGTCGTCGACATGCGCGAGGCGCACCGCATGCGGCTCGATCTGTTGGCGAGCGAGCTTGCTCCGGTCTTTGCCGATGTCCCGGCCGACATGGATAGCTTCGACTTCGCCGTCTCGTCGGGCCTGCAGCCGAGGCTATGGATCGATGCGGTGAGCCACGTCGCCATGGGACGCGACCGCCGCACCTACCGCTTCCTCAAGGATACGCGCGTCGGCCGTGTGGTGCTGGCCGAATCGACCGAGATGAAGGCCGTCGCCGATGCGGTGACGCGCTACGTGGCGGAACGTGTCGTCGAGCGGCAGCACGTGATGGAAGGCGGCATGGAGATGGCCGTTCCCGGCCTGCATCGTCCCGTGGTTCAGGAAGCGGAGCCGCCTATCCAATCCGAAACCCGACGCAACGGCTGGACGAGCTTCTTCGCCGGCCTTGGCCTGATCACCGCCGGCGCCCTTGTCGGCCTGGCGGTTTCGCTGGCCTTGTTCTGGGACCGCATCATGCAGATGAAGATCAGCTTCTGACCACAGCAATTCCTGTCTGGCCAGCCGCGCCGGCCGGCACGTCGAGGTCCATGGTCTGTAGGTCCGATGGCGGCAAGGCGGGGCCGGTCAGGCCGCGCCGGATCAGGCGCAGGCGCCAGTTGCCCTGTTCGCCATCGATTTCGAAGATGTTGTACTGCGCCGCCGGGTGCTTGCCGCCGGGCGCCTGGCCGGCGGCGGCAACTCCGACCACGGGAACTTTTGCGGCACGTGCGCCGATGGTGAACAAGGACGGCAGGTGCGAGTGGCCGTGCAGGACGAGCTCCGCGCCATGCCGGCGAATGACCTTGTGGAAACGGGCAATGCCGAACAGCCGCTTATGCTGCGGAACCGCGCCGCGCACCGGCGGATGGTGGATCATGATGGTCCGGAACAGCCCCTGTTTCGCCGTATCGTCGAGAACCTTGCCGAGCCGCTCGGCCTGCCCTTCCATGAAGAAGCCGTTTGCCATGAAGGGCGCGGTGGCGCGCGCCGTGGTGATGCCGATCAGCGCGACATTGCCGCGCACGCGCAGGTACGGAAAGGAATCGCGGTCGACCGGACTGTTGACGCCGTCGCCCGTCATCCACGGAGCCCATGCCCGGCAGACCTTGTCGAAGGCGCCCGGCACATAGGCGTCGTGATTGCCGGGAACCACGGAAACGTCGTGCGGCGATCCAAGCGTCTCCAGCCAGTGCTTCGCCATCTCGATCTCGCCGTCGAGCGCCAGGTTGACGAGATCGCCGGTGACGGCGAGGTGGTCGGGCGCGCTGGCCTTGATATCGGCGACCAGTGTGTCGATCACCGCGTCATGCATATAGCGGCGGCGGTTGCGCTGCCAGTTGACGTAGCCCAGCACCCGCTTGGACGCGAGGTCGCGATAGGTTACATCGGGCAGCGGTCCCAGATGAGCATCGGAAATATGCGCGAGCCTGAACATGGTCCCTTCTTAAGCGACGCCGGCGAGGCTTTCCACTCACCGTTTGCTGTTCGCCTGGGGATCGTGGGATGAACCGCCGAGCCGATCCGGAAGAGGCAGTCCGCCAGACCGGCTGGCCGGGACTGCGGGCGAGGCTCTTCCATTTTTATTTCCTGCTGCGCCGCCCGATGACGCTTGGCGTGCGCGGGCTGGTTTATGACCGCGCCTCCAATTCCGTCTTCCTGATCCGCCATACCTATGTTCCAGGCTGGCAATTACCGGGCGGCGGTGTCGAGGTCGGCGAGACGCTCGAGGAGGCGCTGGCGCGCGAGCTTGCCGAGGAAGGCAACATCGCCCTGACGGCCGGACCGGTGCTGAAATCGATGCATTTCAACCGCCGCTCCAGCAACCGCGACCATGTCGGCCTTTATCTGATCGAAGCTTTTAGCCAGACGGCGCCTAAACTGCCGGACCATGAGATCGCCGAAGCCGGCTTCTTCCCGATCGACCGCTTGCCAAAGGAGACGACGCCGGCGACGAGGCGAAGACTCGAAGAAATATTTGGTGGCGAACGTGTATCGCCCTATTGGTGATTTCTCAAAGCCGTTATCTTCTCTAAAGAATCAAAAGCGCTGTCGTATCCTCCATAGATTGTTGGAGACGTCTGCATGGCAACCGAAACTGCCAAGCCCGCCAACGTATGGCCGTACGTTGGCATTTACATTGCGACCACAATAATATTGACGGCAATATGGGCGATGGTTGGTTACCTGGCTCCCACTTTGGTCGAAAAAGCGAAAACGGCCGCCAGCTTCGTGACGATTTTTGCATCCACGCTTTCCGCATATTCGATCTTCATAAGACGAAACGGCAGGCTTTTTGATCGTGGTGAATATTGGAGGGTGGTCTTGCTCTCAACGGCGGCCACCCTGCTGTTTTCAGCAATCATGATGTTATTTTCGATTACGGTTAGAACCGCACCAGGAAGCGTGAACGACGTTCCCGCCAGGATTTGGATCATCCTGCTGATTATCGGCGCGATTTTCGGGCTTTGCGTCAATGCTATAGGCTTTTCCAGCCGGTTCGGCAAAACGCTTTTGAAGGCCCATAGCAAGCGACAGACTCAGCTCGACACTGAGCCTTTCCGATAAGCTGTCGCTGCAAGCAGCGTCATGCCGCCTTCCTGAATCTGCCCCGGTCATGCGGCGCGGCATAATCAAGCTCTGGCCCCACTGGAACGATCCCCGTCGGATTGATCGATCTGTGGCTGCCGTAATAATGCGCCTTGATGTGATGCAGGTTGACCGTGCTTGACACGCCCGGAACCTGATAGAGATCGCGCAGATAGTTCGACAGGTTCGGATAGTCGGCGATACGGCGCAGATTGCATTTGAAATGGCCGACATAGACCGGATCGAAGCGAACCAGCGTGGTGAACAGCCGCCAGTCCGCCTCGGTGATGCGATCGCCGGCCAGATAGCGCTGTTTGGATAGCCGCTCCTCTACCGTATCGAGCGCCGAAAACAATTCGCCGAATGCCTCCTGGTAAGCCGCTTGCGTGGTGGCGAAGCCGGCGCGATAGACGCCGTTGTTGATCGCCGGATAGACCAGCGCGTTGATCTTGTCGATCTCAGCGCGCAGCGCTACCGGATAGAAGTCGAGACCCGCATCGCCCCATTCGTCGAAGGCGGAGTTGAGCATCCGGATGATCTCGGAGGACTCGTTGTTGACGATCGTCTTTTCCTGTTTGTCCCACAGCACCGGCACCGTCACGCGGCCTGAATAGGCCGGATCGGCCTTGGTGTAGATCTGGTGCAGGAAATCGAGGCCGTAGAGCGTGTCCCCGGTGGCGCCGTCCTCGGTTTTGAAGGTCCATCCGTTTTCGCCCATGAAGTGGTGCACCACGGACACGGAGATGATGCCCTCGAGCTTCTTCAGGGCACGGAAGATCAATGTGCGGTGTGCCCATGGGCAGGCGAGCGAGACATAGAGATGATAGCGGCCGGGTTCCGCCTTGAAGCCGCGCGTGCGGCCCTCAGCCGGCCTGCCATCGCGCGTGATCCAGTCGCGCCATTGCGACTCCGTTCGCACGAACCGGCCGCCGCTGTCGGTGTTGTGCGAGCGGTCCTGCCATTTGCCTTCAATCAACAATCCCATGCAAAAAATCTCCCTGCGGTTCGCATTATCTAGGCTGATGATCGGGCTGGCGAAGCCCCTCAGGCACTGAACAGTGCGTCAAATGACGAACAGTTCGTCCAAGGGTGCAAAGAAAGGCAAAGAGCGCCGATTGCAGCGGCACAAAATTGGTGCTAGCGGAAGCGCCCATGTTCGACTTTGCTTCGATCCGGTTCGACCGACGACGAAAGGGCGCCCGCGCTTAAGAAGCGCTGACTGGCGAACGCTGCCGCTTGCAGCAACCTTCCTCGCGTGCCGGAACGCAAAGACCATGAGCCTTGCCGACGTGAAATACCTGCCGGAAACCCCGGCGCATGACGCTGAAATCGAAGCCATCAACGACGAGGCCTTCGGCCCCGGCCGTTTCGTGCTTGCCGCCTACAAGATCCGCGAGTCGGGAGGACATGACCGTTCGATGTCCTTTGTCGCCGTCAAGGACGACAGGGTGATCGCCTCCGTGCGTATGACGCGCGTCGCGGCCGGCGCCGGTCGCGCCATAATGCTCGGACCGCTTGCGGTGCGCCCCGCCTTCAAGAATCTCGGCATCGGCCGCAAGCTGGTCGCGATTGCGCTGGAGGCGGCCAGGAAGGCCGGCGCGCCCGCCGTCATTCTGGTTGGCGACGAGCCATATTATGGGCCGCTCGGCTTCAAGCGCTTTCCGCGGGGGCAGATCACCATGCCGCGCCCGGTCGATCTCGACCGGCTGCTGCATCACGAAATCAAGTCGGGCGCCGTCGCTCGCTTTGCCGGCGATGTCTGCCACGCCAACACGGCGAGGATTGCGGAATTTGCCCCGGCTTCGGCGCGCTCGGCCGCCAATGCGCAGTCGGCGGTGGGCCCTGGTATTGCTGTTGCGCCCCCTTTGCAGGCTTCGTAGCATAATCCGAAATCCTGGGAGGCTTGCATGAACCCGAACGGCCAGATCGCGATCGTCACCGGCGGCGGATCGGGCCTTGGCGAGGCGACGGCGCGCGCGTTGGCGAGCAAGGGCGCCCGTGTCGCCATCCTTGACGTCGGCATCGAGCGCGCGGTGAAAGTCGCAGCCGACGTCGGCGGTATTGCCGTCCAATGCGACGTCGGCAGCAGTGACAGCGCTACGGCCGCAATCGCCGAAGCGGCCGAGAAGCTTGGTGAACCGCGCATCCTGGTCAATTGCGCCGGCATCGCCATCGGCGTGAAGACGATCGGCAAGGATGGGCCGCATCCGCTCGACCAGTACCGCAAGGTGATCGAGATCAACCTGATCGGCACCTTCAACATGATCCGCCTCGTCGCCGATCGGGCGGCGAAACTCGATCCGCTCGCTGGCGGCGAGCGCGGAGTCATCGTCAACACCGCCTCCGTCGCCGCCTATGACGGCCAGATCGGGCAGGCCGCCTATTCGGCCTCCAAGGGCGGCGTCGTCGGCATGACGCTGCCTGTGGCGCGCGATTTGGCGCGTTCGGGCATCCGCGTCTGCACCATCGCGCCCGGCATCTTCAAGACGCCGATGATGGCCGGCATGCCGCAGGACGTGCAGGATTCGCTCGGCGCTTCCGTTCCCTTCCCGCCCCGGCTTGGCGAGCCGTCGGAATATGCCTCGCTTGCCCTCCACATCATCGAAAACCAGATGCTGAACGGTGAGACCATCCGCCTTGATGGCGCCATCCGCATGGCACCGAAATAAGCGGGATGACTGGATCGCCGATAGGCGCGAGCATTTCGGCCGAAAAGACCGGCCCGCTCGCCGGCTTGAAAGTGATCGAGATGGCCGGGCTCGGCCCGGTGCCGCTTGCCGCCCTGATGCTGTCCGAGATGGGCGCCGAGGTGCTGCGCATCGAACGCGCCGACACCGGCCAACCGCTTCTGACCCTACCGGAAGAATACGACCTCGACCGCCACGGCCGTTCGATCCTCAAGCTCGACCTGAAGCGTCCGGCGGGCGCGGAGTTGTTGCTGCGGCTTGCGGCACGGGCCGACTTGCTTGTCGAAGGCTTCCGCCCAGGCGTGATGGAGCGGCTCGGCCTCGAGCCTGATGTCCTTTTCCAACGCAATCCGGCGCTGATCTATGGCCGCCTGACGGGATTTGGCCAGGATGGACCGCTATCCGGGCGAGCCGGGCACGACATCACCTATCTCGCCTATGCCGGCCTGCTGCACGCGATCGGCAGGAAGGACGCGCCGCCTGTGCCGCCGCTCAATCTCGTCGCGGATCAAGGCGGCGGTGCCATGATGCTGGTCGGCGGCGTGCTTGCCGCTCTTTTCCAGCGTTCGCGCACCGGAAAAGGCCAGGTGGTCGATGCCTCGATGATCGAGGGGGCCTCCATGCTCGCGGCGCCGATCCACGCCTACATGGCAGCAGGTCTCTGGAGCGACAGGCGCGGCGAGAACCTGCTCGATTCCGGCGCACCGTTCTACGACACCTATGAGACGGCGGACGCAAAGTACGTTGCCATCGGCTGCCTCGAACCGCGCTTCTTCGCCGAATTCGCCAGGCTGCTGCCGCTCGCCGGGCATTTTGTCGGCGGCCAGTACGACAAGTCGCTATGGCCCGCGATGCGCGCCGCCATTGCCGGGCGGGTCAAGGAGAAAACGCGCGACGAATGGGCCGAGCTTTTCGCCGCGACCGATGCCTGCGTGGCCCCAGTGCTGTCCCTGGTAGAAGCCAGGAACCATCCGCACAATCGCGCCAGGCAAAGCTTCGTGAGGTCAGGCGGGCTCGAGCGCCCGGCGCCGACGCCGCGTTTCTCGCGAGGCCTCCAACCGCTTGCCGCGATGCCGGCCGCCGCCAATCGCCAGCCCGCAGGCATATTGACCCGTTTCGGCCTGGGCCAAGAGGAAATCGAGGCCCTTGCAAAGGCGGGTGCGCTCGGTTGATAACCGGAGAATGGTGAGCCTGTGACCGAACCGAAGAAAGATGTCATTCGCGAAACCGACGTCGAGGCGATCAGACTGGCGAAAGCCCTGATCCGCGGAGCGCGTTTCGGAGCGCTCGCGGTGATCGAGCCCGGCACCGGCGCGCCGCTGGCAAGCAGGGTCGGCGTCGCCACCGACATCGACAGCGCGCCGCTGATCCTGATCTCGATGCTGTCCGCGCACACCGGTGCGCTTGTCGCCGATCCGCGCAGCTCGCTGCTGCTTGGCGAACCCGGCAAGGGCGATCCGCTGGCGCATCCGCGCATCAGCCTGGCATGCCGGGCCCTGCGGCTGGAGCGGGGATCGGCCGACCAAATCCGCGCCGAACGGCGCTACCTCAACCGCAATCCGAAGGCAAAGCTCTATGCCGGGCTCGGCGACTTCTCGTTCTTCCGGCTCGAGCCCGAGCGAGCCAGCCTCAATGGCGGCTTCGGCAAGGCCTATCTTCTCGACCGCGATGATTTCATCACCGGCGGTGCCATTGTCGAGGAGCTGGCCGGCAGCGAACAGTCCGCGCTCGACCACATGAATGCCGACCATCGCGACGCGCTTTGCATTTATGCCCGTCATTTCGGCCGGGCCGAGGGCGACGGCTGGATCGCCACCGGCTTCGACGCCGACGGCATGGATCTCGCCGCTGCGGATACGACCTGCAGGATTTTCTTTCCCCAACCCCTGCAAACCGCGCGTGAATTGCGTTCCGTGCTGGTCGAGATGGCCAAGACGGGACGCGCGGCAGAGCAAGAACGATAGTTGATCGTGCGCCGGCGAAAGCAACGCTTGAGATTTAAACGAAATGATCTACCCTGTTGTGACGCTGATTCAGCAGCGCCTATCGACATCTGAACATTGTGGAATCGGGCGCCATTGCCCCCTGGCGCCGGGATGAGCCAGGACCCTTGGGGGATCTATGATCTCAAATAAGCTAATCGCCAATGCGGAATCGGCGGCCGCGTTTCTCACTCTCATGGGCAACGAAAAGCGCTTGTTGATCGTGGCCCATCTGATCGACGGCGAAATGTCGGTAGGTGCCATCGCCGAGAAGGTGCAACTCAGCCAGTCCGCGCTGTCGCAGCATCTCGCCAAGTTGAGGGCGCTCGATCTCGTCGAGACCCGGCGCGACCGCCAGATGATCTACTATTCCTGCAAATCCGAAGCGGTTCGCGAATTGCTGCGCATGCTGGAAGGCATTTTCGGCGACGGCGACCTTTCGCAGATGGCCTATCGGTTGCGCCGCGCCGGGGCTTGACCCGCGGCTCCTGTCGCTCATTACCTCGCTGATGAACCCCGGAGCGGTTCCAGGAACAGTGTGAGACGGTTAATGCATGTCGCCCGGAAGTGTGCAGCGGTTCTGGGACAACGACATGCATCAAAACAAAGACTTAACAGGTTGCTGAAAAAGTCGTGCACCGACTGCCAAGC
>NZ_JBSKBP010000022.1:0-98173 GCF_053714275.1 Mesorhizobium sp. Arg314
AACTTCTACCTGCTCAAGACCAATGCCTGTCGCGCCATCTCAGAACGAGGCGCCCCTCCCGCGAAGCGGGTTCGTGCATGAGGCGCAAAGCTGCCGTTCCTTCCGCGCTCGAAACTGACGGATACAGGTCAAAGGCCACCTTAACCGGTGAGGATTTATGACGAGCCGGCGGCAATTGGGCTGCCGTAAACCTCAGTCCTTGGCGCGCTCGACGTACGAGCCGTCGGCGGTCATCACCACCACGCGGGTGCCGGCGGAGATATGCGGCGGCACGGCGGTGCGCACGCCGTTGGAGAGCATCGCCGGCTTGTATGACGACGATGCCGTCTGGCCCTTGGTGACCGGTTCTGTGTCGACAACCTCGAAAGTGGCGCGCTGCGGCAGCACCAGCGAGATCGGCACGCCGTTGAACTGAGCGAGCTGCACGGCCATGCCTTCCTGCAGGTAGGGGGCCATGTCGCCGACCACGCCTTCCGAGGCCACGACCTGGTCGTAGCTTTCCGGGTTCATGAAGTGAAAACCTTCGCCGTCGGAATAGAGGAAAGTGTGCTCGCGTTCCTCGACATAGGCGCGCTCGACCATTTCGGTCGTGCGGTAACGCTCCGACACCTTCACCCCGTCGCCGATGCGGCGCATGTCGAGCTGGGTCACCGGCGTGCCCTTGCCAGGGTGGATGTTTTCGGCAAAGAGGATGACATAGAGCTTGCCGTCCTTATCGACGACGTTGCCTTTGCGTAAGGAACTGGCGATGACCTTGACCACGGTATTCGATCCCATTCGAGTTTTTCGGCCTGCATGCGTCGATTTCCGCGAAGCGGCGACGGCGGCCATCGCGTGCGCCCTAGCGCATCTTGCGCCGAACCGCCAGCCTTGCGCTCGATTTTCCTGCCCATGACCGCCGCTTCGCCCTGGTGGATGCCGCATATCCATGCCGACCGCCGGCCACGGCTGATGGCGCGCAACGCCATCGCCGCCACCCTGCGCGGCTGGTTCGCGGAACGCGATTTCGTCGAGGTGACGACCTCGGCGCTGCAGGTCTCGCCGGGCAACGAGGCGCATCTTGCCGCCTTCGCCACCGAGGCGATCGGGCCGGATGCATCGCGCCGGCCGCTCTATCTCCACACCTCCCCGGAATTCGCCTGCAAGAAGCTGCTCGCCGCAGGCGAAAAGCGCATCTTCAGCCTCGGCGCGGTCTGGCGCAACCGCGAGCGCGGGCCGTTGCACCACCCTGAGTTCACCATGCTCGAGTGGTATCGCGTCGGCGATACAGTTGAGCGCCTGATGACCGACTGCGCCGAATTCCTGGCGCTTGCCGCGGAAAAGGCCGGCGCCAGAAGCTTCCGTTTCCGCGGCCGCGAGGCCGATCCCTTCGCCGAGCCGGAGCGGCTGAGCGTGGCGGAAGCTTTCCTGCGCCATGCAGGCATCGATCTTCTGGCGACCGTGTCGGTCGACGCCAGCACAGACCGTGAGGCGCTTCACGAAGCGCTGGTTGGCGCCGGCCTGCGCACCGCGCCCGACGACAGCTGGGCCGACCTGTTCAGCCGGGTGATGGTGGAGAAAATCGAACCGGCGCTGGGGCAGGGGCGGGCCACCATCCTTTACGGCTATCCGATTTCGGAGGCCGCACTTGCCCGGCCGAGCGCGCAGGACCCGCGCGTCGCAGAGCGCTTCGAGCTCTATTGCTGCGGCATCGAGCTCGCCAACGCCTTTGGCGAGCTCACCGATGCGGCCGAACAGCGCCGCCGCTTTACCGCCGAGATGGACGAGAAAGAGCGCGTCTATGGCGAGCGCTACCCGCTGGACGACGATTTCCTCGCGGCTTTGGCCATCATGCCGCAGGCAAGCGGCTCGGCCCTCGGCTTCGACCGGCTGGTGATGCTGGCGACAGGAGCCGCCAGGATCGACGACGTGATCTGGGCGCCGGTGGCCGACTGACGCTCCCTTCATGCCGCTGCGGCAAAGCATCCCGCACGAACCACGGCCATTGCCTTGAGATTGCCGCATCCGCCATTGCACAAGCGGCGGTGGAACAATAGATGGTGCCGGTGGCATCCATGATGGATGCTTCGGCGTCCATAGATGGTGCGCAGCATCCGTGATGGTGCGCAGCATCCATGAAGGTGCGGCAAGGGACGACCTGACGGACTGCCTCTCGCACCTGCCAGACAGACTGCTTGAACAAACAGGAACAACCGCATGACGGACAAGCTCGACGCAGCGAAATTGACCGATCGCGTAGCGGCGCTCGTCGAGGCCGCCAAGCGTGCCGGCGCAGATGCGGCCGACGCGGTGGCGGTGCGCGGCCGCTCTGCCGGCGTGTCGGTGCGGCTGGGCAAGGTCGAAGGCACCGAATCGTCGGAGAGCGAGGATGTGTCGCTGCGCGTCTTCGTCGGCCAGCGTGTGGCGAGCGTCTCGGCCACCGCCGCTTCCGACCCGAAGGCGCTTGCCGAGCGCGCCGTGGCGATGGCCAAGGTCTCGCCCGAAGACCCGTTCCAGGGCCTCGCCGATCCAGCGCTGCTCGCCCGCAATTTGCGCGATCTCGACCTCTTCGACCCGACCGAGGTGTCGGCCGACCAGTTGAAGGAAGCCGCACTTGCCGCCGAGGCGGCCGCGTTGGCCGTCAAGGGCGTCACCAATTCCTCGGGCAGCAGCGCCGGCGCCGGCCTGGGCGGCCTTGTGCTCGCCACCTCGCATGGCTTTGTCGGCCAGTATGTCGCCTCGCGTTTCTCGCGCTCGACCAGCGTCATTGCCGGCGAGGGTACGGCGATGGAGCGCGACTACGAATTCTCGTCGCGCCAGCATTTCGCCGATCTCGACGCGCCTGGGGACATCGGCCGCAAGGCCGGCGAGCGCGCCGTGCGCCGCCTCGGCGCCCGCAAGGCGGCCACCGGCCCGGTCGACGTGGTGTTCGATCCGCGCGTCGCGCGCGGCATAGCCGGCCATCTCGCCGGCGCCATCAACGGCGCCGCGGTCGCCCGCAAGACCAGCTTCCTGCGCGACATGATGGGCAGAGAGGTGGCCTCGGCCGGGATCACCGTGACCGACGAGCCTTTGCGCCGGCGCGGCCAGGCCTCGCGCCCCTTCGACGGCGAAGGCGTCGAGGGCGAGAAGCTGCTGATGGTCGAGAAGGGCGTGTTGAACCACTGGTTCCTCTCGACTTCGGCCGCGCGCGAGCTCGGCCTCGCCACCAATGGACGCGGCTCGCGCAGCGGCTCGTCGGTTTCGCCGTCCTCCACCAACCTTGCCATAGAGCCTGGCGAGCGTTCGCCGGAAGATCTGATCGCGTCGTTGAAGCGCGGTTTCTATGTCACCGAGGTGTTCGGCCAGGGCGTCGACATGGTGACCGGCGAATACAGCCGCGGCGCTTCCGGCTACTGGATCGAGAACGGCGCGTTGGCCTTTCCGGTGGCCGAGGTGACGATCGCCTCGAACCTGAAGACCATGTTTCTCAACATGGTGCCGGCGAGCGACCTCGACCGCAATTTCGGCACGGCGGCCCCGACGCTCCTGATTGAGGGGATGACCCTTGCCGGCGCTTGACCGACTGAAATCGAGCGAGGCCCGCGACGACCTCGCCTTGCTGCGCGATGCCGCCCGCGAGGCCGGTGTCATCGCCATGGGCTATTTCGGCAACAACCCGCGGGTCTGGATGAAGGGCGGCACCTCGCCGGTGAGCGAGGCCGACCATGCGGCGGACGCCTATCTGCGCGAGACCTTGCTCGGGGCGCGCCCGGATTATGGCTGGCTGTCGGAGGAGACCGCCGACGATCATGCCAGGCTTTCGGCCCGCCGCACCTTCGTCGTCGACCCGATCGACGGCACGCGCGGCTTTCTCGATGGCCTGCATTCCTGGTGTGTCAGCGTTGCCGTGGTCGAGGACGGCCGCTCGCTCGCCGGCGTGCTCGAATGTCCTGCAAAACACGAGACCTATTGGGCGCTGCCGGGCGAGGGCGCCTATCTCAACGACAAGCGCATCCATGTGCGTGCGCTTGGGCAGAACGTCGATATCGGCGGACCCAAGCCGCTGGTCGACTTGATGCCGGAGGCCTGGCAAGACAGGCTGCGGCGGACGGCTTACATTCCTTCACTTGCCTATCGGCTGGCGATGATTGCCGCCGGCAAGCTCGATGCGACCTTCGTCAAGCCGAGCGCGCATGACTGGGACATCGCAGCCGCCGATCTGATCCTCACCGAGGCTGGCGGCGCGTTGCTCGACCGCGCCGGCAAGCCGCCGCGCTATGCCGGCGAGGTGATCAATCACGGCGCGCTCGCCGCCGGCAGCGGCGAACTGCTCGGCGTGCTGACCGGCGTCATTGCCGGGCTTGACGAAGGGTGAGGCAGTCGGCGGTTCCAAAACCGGCCGCTTTGGTCTAGACCTGTCACAATTCATGAATACGCGAAGGATCGGCATGGCCGTGGAAGACGGAAAGAAGCAGCTTTTGCACCTGGTGTTCGGCGGCGAGCTGAAAAAGCTGGGCGGAACCGAGTTCCGAGATCTCGACACGCTCGACATTGTCGGCATCTACCCCGACTATCAATCCGCGCTTGGCGCCTGGAAGTCCAAGGCGCAGGCCAGTGTCGACAATGCTCATATGCGCTATTTCGTTGTTCATCTGCACCGCTTGCTCGATCCAGAAGCGAAGGTCGGCGGTTGACGTCGATGGAGCATGAAGCGGTGAAAGGGGCGACAAGGCGGCGCGCCGCCAGACGCGGCGGAACGCGCACGCTGTGGCGGCGCATCCGCGAGCCGCTGGCGCAATCGAGTTTCGTCAAGAACTTCATCGCCAGCCTGTTTGCCTGGTTCCTGCGGCTGATTCGCGTCACCAGCCCGCTGGTCGAAGGCTCGACCCAGGTCGCCGGCGGCGCCTATGCTCATCTCGAGCCCGGCATCATCGCGCTCTGGCACGGCCAGCATCTTCTGACCCCGGCCTATTACCCCAAGGGCCGGCCGCTGGTCGCCATGGTTTCGCGCAGCGCCGACGCCGAGCTCCAGGCGCTGATGATCGAGAAATTCGGCATCGAGGCCGTGCGCGGCTCCGGCGGCCGCGACAGTTCGAGGCATCTCGACAAAGGCGGCGCCAAGGCATTGATCGCGCTCAAGAAATCGCTGATCACCGGCAAGAATGTAGCCATGATCGCCGACATTCCGAACGGCACGCCGCGCGACGCCGGACTGGGCATCGTTCTTCTGGCAAGGCTGTCCGGCCGGCCGATCCTGCCCTCGGCCATCGCCACCAGCCGCCGCAAGGTGCTGGAGAAGAGCTGGGACAAGACAACAATCAACCTGCCTTTCGGCCGCTCCGCGGTCATCGTCGGCACGCCTGTCTTCGTGCCGGCCGATGCCGACGACGCCGAGATGGAGCGCAAGCGCCAGGAGGTCACCGCCTCCCTCAACGCCGCGACGGCCGAGGCCTATCGCCTCGTGGATGGCTACAAATGAGCGAGCGCTGGGCGCGTGCGGCCCTTACTGCCTACCGTTATGCGGGGGCGGCCGCCTATCCGCTGATCGGCCCCTATGTCGCCTGGCGCGCCTCGCGCGGCAAGGAAGACCGGGCCCGTCGCCGCGAGCGCTATGGCGTCGCCGGCCGTCCCCGGCCGGAAGGACCGGTGATCTGGATCCATGCCGCAAGCGTCGGCGAGACGATTGCGGTGGTGCCGCTGGTCGAGAGTATCCTCGACTATGGCGTCAACATCGTCTTGACCACTGGCACTGTGACCTCGGCCAAGGTCGCCGACGAGCGCCTCGGCAACCGTATCATCCATCAATATGTGCCGCTCGATCTCAAGCCGGCGGTAAGCCGCTTCCTCGATCACTGGCGGCCGGAACTGGCGATCATCGCCGAATCGGAGATCTGGCCGATGACCATCCTGGAACTCGGCGCCCGCAACGTGCCGCAGGTTCTGGTCAACGGGCGGCTGTCGGACCGCTCCTTCACCTCGTGGAAGAAGCGCGCCGGCGTTGCCGAGGCGCTGTTCGAGAATCTCGCCCATGTCATCGCCCAGTCGGATGTCGACGGCGAACGGTTTCGCGCGCTCGGCGCCCGTCCGGTCACCGTCTCCGGCAACCTCAAGGTCGACACCAACCCGCCGCCGGTCGACGAGCGGGCGCTGGCCACCCTGCAGCGCCAGATCGGCGATCGCCCGACATGGGCGGCGATTTCGACCCATGACGGCGAGGAGGTGGTTGCCGCGGAAGTCCATGCCAGCCTGCAAAGGCGCCATCATGGGCTTTTGACCATCATCGTGCCGCGCCACCCCGATCGCGCCGATGCGCTTGCCGCGCAGATTTCCGGCATGGGGCTGACGGTGGCAAGGCGCAGCAAGGGTGACCGCATCTCGCCCGACACCGATATCCTGCTCGGCGACACGATCGGCGAAATGGGCCTTTACCTGAGGTTGACGGAGATCGCATTCGTCGGCCGCTCGCTGACTTCGGAAGGCGGCCAGAATCCGCTCGAGCCGGCGATGCTCGAAACCGCCGTGCTTGCCGGCCGCAACGTGCAGAATTTCCGCGAGGCCTATCAGCGCCTGCTCAACAGCGGCGGCGCCAAGCTGGTGCGCGACCGCGACATGCTGACCGGCGCCGTCAATTTCCTGTTGACCAACGAGGCGGCGCGCCACGAAATGATGGCGGCGGGTGCGGCCACCGTCGACGAGATGCGCGGCGCGCTTGCCCGAACGCTGAAGTCGCTGGAACCCTATATCCAGCCGCTGGTCGTCAAGGCGCGCCTGAAAGGCGCCAACGGGCGCTAGAGCCGGATGATTTCAGGTCTGTTCGACCTGAAATCTGAATCCGGCTCTAAATCGAGGAGATAGAGCATGATGTCGACCGAAAACCGCTTCACACTTTTCGGCATCATGCTCTGGGCATGACGCCAAAAATCGGAACCGGTTTTTGGAAAAGTTCATGCGCGAAGACAAGCCGCGCGGGACAGCCGCGATGACCAGCGAAGCGCCGCCCTTCTGGTGGGAAAAGCCCGACTGGCGCGTGCTCGCGCTGTCGCCGGCCTCGGCGGCCTACGGGCTCGTCGCCGGCCGCCGCATGCGCCATGCTCCGCGCGAGAAGGTCGCGGCACCCGTGCTGTGCGTCGGCAACCTAACCGTTGGCGGCAGCGGCAAGACGCCTGTCGCCATTGCCTTGGCCAAACAGGCCAGGCGCATGCAGCTAACCCCCGGCTTCCTGTCACGCGGCCATGGCGGCTCGTTCGCCAAGCCGCATGTCGTCGATGCGCATCACGACGCCGCCAAGCATGTCGGCGACGAGCCGCTGCTTTTGGCCGAACACGCGCCGGTCGCGGTGACGGCGAACCGCGCCGCCGGCGCGAAGCTGCTCATCGAGGAACATGGCTGCGACTTCCTGATCATGGACGACGGCTTCCAGTCGGCGCGCATCCATATCGACTATGCGCTGGTCGTGGTCGACGCCCGTTTCGGCATCGGCAACGGCCGCGTCATCCCGGGCGGGCCGCTTCGCGCCAAGGTCGTCGACCAACTGGTCTTCACCAGCGGCTTGCTGAAGATGGGCGAGGGGGCCGCCGCCGACAGCGTCGTGCGCCAGGCGGCGCGCGCCGGCCGGCCGATCTTCCTCGCCCATGTCGCGCCGGCGGACCCGTCGCGCTTCGCCGGCGGCCGCTTCCTTGCCTTCGCCGGCATCGGTCATCCGGAGAAATTCTTCGATACGGTCCGCGCCGCGGGCGGCGAAGTCGCGCTTTCGCGCGCCTTTCCGGATCATCATTTCTACGCCCAGGACGATCTTGCCGACCTCCTGATGCTCGCCCGGCAGGAGGGGTTGCGCCTCGTCACCACGGCGAAGGACGCCGCGCGGCTGCGCCACGGCGAGACGCCCGCCGGTTTCCTCGATCAATTGGACGTGCTCGATATCGAGGCCGCGTTCGAGCTCGACCACGTGCCCGAACGCATCATCGACGAGACGCTCGACGCCTGGCGTCAGCGCAAGATGCGGGGCTGAATTTCGAAGTATTGCGTCAAGTTCGCCACGACCCGTAGACAAGTTTCAGCGCTTCGACCAAATGGTCGAACATTGATCTCATGGGCGGACTATTGCGCAAGTCCCGATGCATCGTGACCCAGACGTCCAGGCTCGGTGAAAACTCTTCAGCTAGGAGATGCACTAGTCGGGCGTCCTCGCGCACGGCCGCGCATTGGCAGATTCCAATTCCGAATCCCGCCCTAATGGCTGCCAACTGAAGAAGAGCGCTGTCGGACCGCAGCGTAAAGTCGTCCCGCCTCAATTGCAAACCGAGCCGACGCACGGCCCGGACAGCAGAGGTCTCATGATCAAAGCCCACCAGGCAATGCCGGTTCAGCTCGCGTAAATTGGCGGGTTTGCCGTTCTTTTCCAAGTAGCTCATGTGAGCATGGAATCCCAGCCGAGCCTGACCCACTTTGCGCGCGACGAGATCGACCTGTGTCGGCCTCATCATGCGAATGGCGATATCGCAATCCCGCCGCAATAGGTCTTCCAACCGATCAGAGGCAGAGACCTCGACGACCAATCCCGACTGGCTCCGCTCCAATTCAGTAAGAATTGGCGGAAGAATCTCCGTCGCAACGATCTCGGAGGCCGCGAGGCGGACGACTGTGCGGGGCTGGCCCGCTTTGCTCGAAATCGCTCTCAGCAACGTTTCGGCGGCGGCGGCCATGGCCAAGGCATGGGGCTGCGCAATGACGGATGCCGCGGTCGGCCTCAGGCCATCTTGGGCGCGCGTGAAAAGCGGCATGCCGAGAGTGGCCTCCAACTCACGAATGTG
This sequence comes from Mesorhizobium sp. Arg314, assembly GCF_053714275.1. Classification (NCBI taxonomy): domain Bacteria; kingdom Pseudomonadati; phylum Pseudomonadota; class Alphaproteobacteria; order Hyphomicrobiales; family Phyllobacteriaceae; genus Mesorhizobium; species Mesorhizobium sp. Arg314. Next base: position 8,772 of record NZ_JBSKBP010000022.1, read on the forward strand.
CCGGCCGACGGTTGGCTGGGTGAGGTTAAGGGAGCGCGCCGCACCCGAGAGGCTCCCCTCGCGCAGGACCGCCAGAAATGACCTGTACAGCTCCCAGCCTGGATTCTTGTCCATGCATTCTTGTATGCCTACTCAACAACCTTCGACAATTCCGTTCATCCGGAGGAGGCGTATTTTGGGTTCACCAACGCTTCAGGAGGGAAACCCAGATGCGCATCCATGCTATCCAGACAGGGACAGTTAAAATCAAAACCGCCCAGGTCAAAGGCCGAGGTCACGGCCCCATCGACATATTCCTCGATCCGAATTGGACCGACTGGGTGCCGACATTCGCATGGGCGATCGAGCATCCTGAAGGTGTCATTGTCGTCGACAGCGGCCAAGGGACACATCTGTTGGAGCATTCGCGTGAGCTCAATCCCTATGTGAGATGGGAAGTCGGCTTCCAAATCGAGCGCGAACAAGAGATTGGGCCGCAGCTCCGGGCCTTGGGGATTGGTCCGCGCGACATTAAAAAAGTCGTGCTCACTCATCTTCATATGGATCACGACGGGGGCCTTGCGCACTTCCCCAATAGCGAAATCATTGTCCCAGCCGGTGAACTCGCGCAGGCTCGCGGATTGCTCGGGCGGGTGCGGGGATACCTTCCCCATCGTTGGCCAACATGGTTCGACCCAACGCCGGTCGAACTGCCGCTGCAACAATTTGGCTCGTTCAAGCGCAGCCAGCGGCTAACAATGGCGGGCGACATAGTTGCCGTGGCAACGCCTGGACACACACCAAACCATATGTCTGTCGTTGTTCAGGATGGCGACACCGCGATTTTCCTCGCCGGCGACACCTCCTACAATCAGGCGCTCATGCTTTCAGGAACTGTCGACGGGGTGAGCGCCGGTGACGGTATCGCAAAAGCCACGCTTGATGGCATCAAGACCTTTGCGCAAAGCCGTCCGACAATCTATCTGCCGACGCATGATCCGGAATCGGGTCTCCGCCTTGTGAACCGCCAGCTTGTCGTATCGGCCAGTTAGCAACGATGGCGATTGGCGAAAGCCGCAATCACATCCAATTTCACCCCAAGTGGGGGAGATGTCCGGGAGGACAGAGAAGGCGAAGAAGAGACGTGCGAGGGCTTTCACGCAGCGAAATTTACCCCCGTTTGCGCAGTTCCGGGTGCATCTCGATTTCGCGGGCAAGCGAGACCGCCGCGTTCACATAGGGCTCCTGCCGGGCGACGCTCCAATATTTGAGCTCGTCGAGCGGAATGTTCTCGCTTGTCACCGCGCAGCGCACGAACGAGCCGGGACTGGTGACCTGGAAGTCGCCGTCGAGGTAACGGATCCGGGCTTCCCTGCCGCCCGGGCCTTCGAAACGGTTCATCATGAAAGGACGCTTGAGTTCATCGGGTTTCAATCGCCACAAATCGCAAGCAACGTCAAGCTTGACGCAATGCTCGTGCCGTATGGCTGAGCGACAGAATGGCTCCCGGGAGCCCGGCATGGACATCACTCCGACCCGCTCGAACACGTTGATCACTGAAGCGCTCACCGCGCGGGCGCTGCCGTCGCCCAAGGCCGATCCGGCGACCGCCGCGCTGGTCAAGGCGCTCGTCCAGCCGCCGGCGCCATCGACGGGGCAGGCGGCGCAAATCGCGGCGCAGGCGCTGCAGGGCGGGCTGCCGCGCCCGGCCGCTCAATCGTCGCAACGGCTATCGTCGTCCGAGATCGAGGACGCCTACCGAGCCGTCATGGAGCCCGATACCGCCGCGGACGAGGCGCCGGCACGACCCTCGACGGCCAGGGCGGCGATCGATGCCGATCGGGCTCAGCGCGGCTTCGTCCCGCCGCAGGCAGCGGTCACCGACAGCACGTCCATGCCGGCGGTTGCGCTGGCGCCGTCAACAGTTTCGCCGGTCGTTGCTTCCGCCGCGCTGCTGGTCGCGGCCAATGCCAACGCGCCGCAGCCTCGCGGTGCCGCAGTCCGTCCGGCTGGCCATGCACCGCGATCCGATTCCGTCCCGGTATCGCTCTGGACGATATCGGTCGTCACGGCCGTCGTCTCGGCTGTGACCGCCACCATCATGGTTCTGCTGCTTCGTTAATCCCGCTCAGTCGTCATCGCGCAGGAAAGCTTCCAGCTTTTCCGAAGCAAGCCCCGCCTGGTCGGCAATGCGCCTGGCAAGGTCCGCGGCCGCCGCGCGCGGCCGGCCGACCGGGCGGTCCATCCAATAGGACACCGGATTGAGCGCGACGCGCTCGTCGACGGTGACGATGCGCCCCGATTTCAGCTGGTCCTTGGTAAGCGGCGGCCGCGCCAGCGCGATGCCCAGCCCATGCGCCGCCGCGTCGAGCACCAGATTATAGTCCTCGAAACGCCGGTCCTGCGGGCGCGGGCGGTAGTCCATGTCCTGCGCCGCGAACCAGGCGCGCCAGGCGGAAGCGTCGGAATCGTTGATCAGCGGGAATTTCAGCAGCCGGGCAGGGTCGCCTCGTCCGATCTCCTTCGCCAGCTCCGGCGAGGCGATCGGGAAAATATGCTCCTCGAAAAGCTGCACCGAGACACGGCCGGGAATGCGCCCGCGCCCGCAGCGCACCGAAAGGTCGATGCCTTCGTCGGCGAGGTCGGCCTGGCGGTTGTCGACATCGAGCACGATGCGCAGCCGGGTCGGATGGTTCTCCAACGAGGCCATGCGCGGCATCAGCCACAGCCCGCTCACCGAAGGGATCGAGGCCAGCCGCACCACGGCGGTGCCGCGCGGCTCGACCCAGCGGTCGGAATTGACCGAGATCAGCGCGAAGGCTTCGGTGGTCCTCAAATGCAGGCGGTTGCCCTCGATCGTCAGCGTGACGCCGCGCGCGTTGCGCTCGAACACTTTCAAGCCAAGCCAGTCCTCCAGCTTGGCGATCTGTCGGCTCACCGCGCCATGGGTGAGGTTGAGTTTTTCAGCCGCTGCGGAAAAACTCCCGGTGCGCGCCGCCGCGTCGAAGGCGCGCAAGGTTTCCAGCGGCAGTATCTGTTCTGAGCTGTGATCCATGCTCACAGCTGACCCTCGAATTGCTCGTTTGTCAATTGGCCGGCGATGGCGTTTTCTGCGTCAATGACACAGAAAGACGAGGCTACGGCAATGAGCGCTTACACCGGCACGTTGAATGAGACACAGCGCATGGACACCACCGCGGCGATCGCGGTGACGCTGACGGTCATCGGATGGGCCTCGGCCTTCCCGGCGATCCGCGCCGGCCTTGCCGCCTTCCAGCCGCTGGAACTGGGCGCGCTGCGCTTTGCCATCGCGGCCGTTCCGGCCGCCATCTTTCTCGCGGTGAAGCGCCCGGCGCTGCCCAGGATCGACGAGCTGTGGCGCTTCGCCTTCGGCGGCGCCATCTTCGTCGCCCTCTACACCGCCATGCTCAATTTCGGCGAACTGACCGTCTCGGCCGGCGCGGCCGGCTTCATCATCAATGTCAGCCCGATTTTCACCGCCATCATGGCGATGGCGCTGCTTGGCGAGCGCTTCTCGGGGCTCGCCTGGCTCGGCACGGTCATCTCCTTCACCGGCATCGGCATCATCGCGGTGGCCGACGGGCACGGCCTGCATTTCAATGCCGGCGCGCTGCTGGTGCTGGGCTCGGCGCTCTGCTCCGCCGTCAACACCATCGTCCAGAAGCCGCTCTTTGCCCGCCACCATCCGCTGACGATCGCCGCCTCCAACATGGTCCTCGGCGCGCTCTGCCTGTCGCCGTTCCTGCCGGAAGCGCTTTCGCAGGCAGCGGTCGCCAACACCGCCGGCCTCGCCGCCGCCATCTATCTCGGTATCGTGCCCTCGTTGATCGCTTATGCCGCATGGGCGACCGCGCTCTCCCGCCTGCCCGCCGCTCGCGCCTCGAACTTCCTCTATCTGGTCTCGCCGACCTCCGCGCTGATCGGCTTCTTCTGGCTGGGCGAAGTGCCGAGCCTGCTCGGCATCCTCGGCGGCGCGCTGGCGCTGGGTGGCGTCATCGTGGTGAATTTGAAGCGGTAAATCAAAAGCTTGCCGCCATTTCCAGACTCGAATTGACAAGTCGAGTTGGCAGCCCACGGCCCCTGTGACGCAGGCGCAAGGCAAGCTATCCTGATCCGCCTTGATGGAGGGGGAACGGATGGGAAGAGAGTTCATAGCGGCGGTTTTCTGCCTGCTGCTGCTCAGCGAAGAAGCCGTCGCGGGCTGGTACCAGGTCGAAAACTACGAAGGCTCCATCGGACCGAACCTGGTCCATCTTTCCCTGCAGCGCTATGCCAGCTTCGGCAGCGGCATCACCGTCGAGGGAAGCTATTTGTACGACGCCAGGCAAAGCCCCATCGCGATCTACGGCAAGGCTGACGGCTCAAGGGTCTCGCTGTGCGAGATCGCGGACGACAAGGAATTTCGACGCGTTCTGGTAATGGGGTCGAAGACTCCCGTCGATACCGCCGGATGTCCGTTGTCTCTCGATCTCAGCGAGAGCGGCGCGACAGGGACCTGGAGCAAGGGAGCGGACAAATTTCCCGTCATGCTGAAGAGCGTCGCGAGCCTCGACGACACAGGCGAGGGGAAGATCGGCGGAACAGTCGAGATTCCGTTCTGGGCCGAGACGGCCACCGACCGGTTCGCCGGAATCTACACAACATCCGATGCCGGCATCTGCATGACGAAAATGCTGGTGATCAACAAGAAGAAAAAGCAGGCCGTTCAGGAGATCGAGTTCGACGATGAGGACTGCAACGCCGGCATATCGACGACACCCATTTATATGAACGTGCAAAAATGGGTGGAGGGAGGCAAGGACATCATTTCCGTAGATTTTGGAGGCGGCAAATTCGCAGGTGCGAACGACTATGCCCTCAATCCGAAGACAAGAAAATACCATCTAAAGAAATGATGCTCAGGCGTATCTCGCCAAACTTGGTATTGCGGGGGATCACCGCCGCCCGAACAGCCTTTCGATGTCGGCGAGCTTGAGCTCGATATAGGTCGGCCGGCCATGATTGCAGGTACCGGATCCGGGCGTCGCCTCCATCTGGCGCAGCAGCGCGTTCATCTCCTCGGCCTTGAGCAGGCGCCCTGAGCGTACCGAGCCGTGGCAGGCCATGGTCGCGGCTATTCTGTCCAGCCGCTCCTTCAGCGTCTCGACGGTGTCGTTGTCGGCGATCTCGTCGGCAAGGTCGCGCACCAACTGCTGCACATTGGTCTCGCCAAGCATCGACGGCGTCTCGCGCACCGCCACCGCGCCTGGACCGAAGCGCTCCAGGCCGAGGCCGAATTTGGCGAGCGTGTCGGAATGCAACGCCAGCCGCTCGGCATCTTCTTCCGGCAGGTCGACGATCTCGGGCAGCAGAAGCATCTGCGAAGGCACCGCACGCGAATGCAGCGCGTTCTTCAGCGCCTCGTAGACCAGCCGCTCATGCGCGGCATGCTGGTCGACGATGACGAGCGAATCCCTCGTCTGGGCGACGATGTAGTTCTCATGCACCTGCGCCCGCGCCGCGCCCAGCACCGTGCCGAGCAGCGCTTCGGCCGGCTCGGCCATGCCGGTGCGGGCATCGGCGCTGGCGAGCGGTCCGGTGTCGAAGGCCGTCTGGTCGTTTTCGCCAAAGCCACCTTGGCGCGGCCGCGCTTGCCCCATGTCGAGCGGCCGCTGCGGCGAGCGCAATGGGTCGAAGCCGCCGGAGCCGGAGGCGTGATAAGCGGCTTCGTAGCTGCGGTGTCCGTTGGCCGGACCGGGATGCGAATAAGGCGCAACCCCCGGCCGGAACGCCGCCATCATGCCGGCGGCACCCGTCGTTGCCGCGCGGATGCCCGCGCAGGCCAGCGCTTCGCGTATGGCGCCGACGATCAGCCCGCGCACCAGGCCCGGATCGCGGAAGCGCACATCGGCCTTGGCCGGATGCACATTGACGTCGACGGTCGAAGGATCGAGCGACAGGAAGAGCACGGTCACCGCATGCCGGTCGCGCGGTAAAACGTCCGCGAAGGCGCCGCGGATCGCGCCGGCGATCAGCTTGTCGCGCACCGGTCGTCCGTTGACATAGGCATATTGCTGCAGCGCGTTGGCGCGCGTGTAGGACGGGATCGAGACGTGGCCGGCAAGATGCACGCCGTCGCGTATGGCATCGATGGCAATGGCATTGTCAGGAAAATCCTTGCCCATTACCTGCGCGACGCGGGCAAGCCGGCCTTCCGGCGTGTCGTCGGTCGCCGGCAGTTCCAAAGTCGAACGGTCGGGTCCGGCAAGCGTGAAGCGCACGGCCGGGAAGGCGATCGCAATGCGTTTCACCACGTCGCTGGTGGCCGAGCTTTCGGCGCGCTCGCCCTTCATGAATTTCAGCCTTGCCGGCGTGGCGAAGAAGAGATCGCGCACCTCGACCGTCGTGCCGCGGTTGGCCGCCGCAGGCTTCACCGCAGAGACCCGGCCGCCCTCGATGCCGATCTCGGCCGCGCTGTCGCAGCTTGCTGTCCGCGAGCGGATCGAGAGCCGTGCGACGGAACCGATCGAGGGCAGCGCCTCGCCGCGGAACCCCAGCGAGCGGATGTCGTGGATATCGTCGGAAAGCTTCGAGGTGCAATGGCGCGCGATCGCCAGCGCCAGCTCCGGCTCGGCAATGCCTGAACCGTCATCGGTGACGCGGATCAGGTTCAGCCCGCCGCCGGCGGTGACGATCTCGACTTTGTGTGCGCCGGCATCGAGCGCGTTCTCGACCAGCTCCTTCACCACGCTCGCCGGACGCTCGATGACCTCGCCGGCGGCGATCTGGTTGATCATCGTTTCGGAAAGCTGGCGGATGGGCATCGGGCGATTATAGGCGGATTCGATCGGCGTGGGGGAGGGGTTACTTCCAGAACCTCACGCCTGCGCCACCAGCCAGTCCCTTACCTTGCGCGCATTGTCGCTGAGGTCGCGGTTCTTTGGCCAGATGACATGGAACCCGACGCCGGTCCTCATCACATGATCGGTCACCGGCACCAGCAGCCCCGATGCCACGAGACGCTCGACCAAATGCCGCCATCCAAGCGAGATGCCTTGCCCCTCCATCACCGCCTGGATCACCAGCGCGTAGTCGTTGATGCGCAGGCCGCGCTCGGCATTGCGCAGGCTGGTTCCGGCTGATGCGAACCATTCGTCCCAGTTCGGCGCCTCGCGATAGGGCTCCTCGAGATGGATGAGTCGGTGCGTGGCCAGTTCCTCGACAGTCTTCGGCTTGCCGAATTTGGCGAGATAGCTCGGTCCCGCGACTGGGAAGATCTCTTCGTCGGCAAGCGACAGCGAGTGATAGTCCGGCCAGTCGCGCGGCGCGCCGCCGCGCACGCCGAGCGGAATCCCCTCGGCGATGATGTCGAGATCGCGGTCGGCGGTCTGGATGCGCAGGTCGATGCCCGGCAGTTCGTCGCGGAACTGCTGCAGGCGCGGCATCATCCAGAACGAGCCGAAAGCGGTCGAGGCGGCAAGCGTCACATGCCCGCCCGTCGCCTGCAGGCGCAGGTCCTCCGCCGACTTGCGGATATGCGACAGGCCGAGCGACACGTCGGCATGGAAGCGCTCGCCGGCCTCCGTCAAAATCACCTGGCGGTGGCGGCGCTGGAACAGCTTCGCGCCGAGCTGCTCCTCCAGACCGCGCACCGCATAGGAGACGGCGGCCTGGGTCATACCGAGCTCGCGTCCGGCGGCGGTGAAGCTCGACAGCCGGCCCGCGGCTTCGAAGACGATCAGGCTGCCGGCAGAGGGCAGCAGGTGGCGTAGGCTTCGCATAAGCACAGCTTATACAAGCGATCAGGATTTTCTAGCGTCACAGCCATATTTTACCCCGCTAACTTGGTCAGACGGGAAGAAGGAGGCTCCATGAACGCACCGGCCGTTGAATTGACCGAACAGACCCACCGCCGCGGCGGCGGCCGCCTGGGGCGCAAGGCGCTCAGAAGCGCGCCGATAGCGTCCTTCCCGACCCTTGTGCGGCAAATCCCCGCCTATGAGATCGTGCCGAGCGAGGCGGTGGAACTGATCCACGAGGAATCGCTCAAGATCCTCGAGGAGGTGGGTTGCGAATTCCGCGACGACGGGGCGATCGAGCTCTGGAAGGCGGCCGGCGCCGATGTCAGGGAAACGCGTGTCCGCATCGACCGGGCGCTGTTGATGGAACTCGTCTCGAAGGTCCCGCCGGAGTTCACGCTCAACGCGCGCAACCCCGAGCGCACCGTGCGCGTCGGCGGCAAGAACTCGATCTTCGTGCCGATGTATGGCGCGCCCTACATCCGCGACCTCGACAACAAGCGGCGCTACGGCACGCTCGCCGACCTCAGCAATTTCCACAAGATGGCCTACATGGCGCCGGCGCTGCATTCCTCGAGCTCGGTCATCTGCGAGCCGATGGAAATCGCGGTGCCGAAGCGGCATCTGCACATCATCCACTCGGCGCTGAAGCATTCCGACAAGCCGTTCATGGGTATCGTGACGTCGAAGGAGCGCGCCGAGGACACGATGGCGATGGCTGGCGTCGTCTTCGGCGAGGACTTCGTGCGCGACAACCCGGTGCTGGTGGCAATCACCAACTGCAATTCGCCGCTGGTATGGGACGCCACCATGATCGACGCCATGCGGGTCTATGCGAGCCACAACCAGCCGCTGATCCTGGCGCCTTTCGCATTGTGCGGCGCCTCGACGTCGGCTTCCGCCGTCGGCGCGGTGGCGCAGGTCAATGCCGAGGCGCTTGCCGGCGTGGCCCTGACCCAGCTCATCCGACCCGGCTCGCCGCAGATCTACGGCCAGTTCATGGTCACGGTCGACATGAAGACCGGCGCGCCGATGGGCGGCACGCCGGAGGCGGCCCAGATGATGTATCTGATGGGTGCGCTGGCCAGGAAATACAAACTGCCCTGGCGCACCTCCGGCTTCCATGTCGGCTCCAAGCTCAACGATGCCCAGGCCGGCTACGAGGCGAACATGCTGATGCATGCCGCGATCCTGTCCGGCGCCAATTACATCTGGCATTCCGCCGGCTGGCTGGAGGCGGGCCTCACCTGCGGCTATTCGAAATTCGCCACCGACTGCGAGCAGCTCGTCGGCTGGTACAAATATGCCGGCGGCGTGCCCTTCGACGATTTCAAGGAAGCCATGGCGGCGATCCGCGAGGTTGGTCCGCAAGGGCATTTCCTCGGCACCCAGCACACGCTCGAGCATTTCGAAAGTGCCTTCTTCATGCCGAACATCATGGACTTCAATTCCTTCGAGCAATGGAACGCCGAGGGCGCGAAGGACCATGACACGCGTGGCCGCGAAAAGGCGCGCAGCATGCTCGCCGACTACCAGGAGCCGAAGCTCGACGAGGGCGTTGCCGAGGGTCTCGCGGATTTGATCGCGCGGCGTGAGGAAAAGTTGCCGGACAGCGTTAGTTGATAGACGGCCGCGCTAGTTGAAAACAAACGGGCGAAGACCCGGTCAAATCGATGGGAGAACGAGAATGAAACTTTTCAGAAGCAATGGTGACCGGGTCCCGGCCGCTATCGAAGCGATGGCCGAGGAGGCGCGCGCCGGCCGCGTCGACCGGCGCGAATTTCTGGCGCTGGCCAGCGCCTTCGGCGCTTCGACGGCTTTTGCCTATGGGATGCTCGGCCTTGCCGCGCCGACCAGGGCGCTCGCCGACGAGCCGAAGAAGGGCGGAACGCTGCATGTCGCGATGTCGGTCAAGGCGCAGAAGGATCCGCGCACCTATGACTGGACCGAAATGGCAAACGTTACCCGCACCTGGCTGGAGCCGCTGGTGCGCTACACGCACCAGTTCACCTTCGAGCCGGTCCTGCTCGAAAGTTGGGACGTCAACGACGACGCCACCGAATACACGCTCCATCTGCGCAAGGGCGTCACCTGGAACAATGGCGATGCCTTCAACGCCGATGACGTGGTCGCCAATCTGAACCGCTGGTGCGAGAAGGGGGCTTCCGGCAATTCCATGGCCGCCCGCGTCGGCGCGCTGATCGACACCAAGACCGGCAAGGCGAAGGATGGCGCGATCACCAAGGTCGACGATCATACGGTCAAGCTGAAGCTCAACGAAGCCGATATCGCCATCATCCCGGGCCTCACGGACTATCCGGCGCTGGTCGTGCACCGCGACTTCGACAAGGATGGCGCCGATCCGATCAAGAAGCCGATCGGTACCGGGGCTTTCGAGCTGGTGTCTTATGCGGTCGGGTCGAAGGCGGTCGTCAAGCGTCGCGAGAACGGCAAGTGGTGGGGTGGCGAAACGCCGCTCGACGGGGTGGAGTTCATCGACTACGGCACCGACTTCAACGCCACGCTCAATGCCTTCGATTCCGGCGAGATCGACCTCGATTTCGAAACGCCGGCCGACTTCATCGAGCCACTCGACAAGATGAATCTGGTGAAATCGGAGGTCGCGACGGCGACTACGCTCGTTGCCCGCACCAACGTCACCCATAAGCCCTATGACGACAAGCGGGTGCGCAACGCGCTGCAGATGGCGGTCGACAACAACCAGGTGATGCAGCTCGGCTACAATGGCCGCGGCACGGTCGGCGAGAACCACCATGTCAGCCCGATCCATCCCGAATACTATCCGTTGCCCAAGAAGAGCCGCGATGCCGCCGGCGCCAAGAAGCTGATGGCGGAGGCCGGGCAGGCCGACTTCGAGCATGAGCTGATCACCGTCGAGGACGAGTGGCAGAAGAACACCGGCGATGCCATCGCCGGCCAGTTGCGCGATGCCGGCATCAAGGTGAAACGCACCGTGCTGCCGGGCTCGACCTTCTGGAACGACTGGACGAAATATCCTTATTCCATGACCATCTGGTACATGCGTCCGCTCGGCGTGCAGGTGCTGGCGCTGGGCTACCGCAGCGGCGAGGCCTGGAACGAGACGGCCTTTTCCAACCCGGACTTCGACGCCAAGCTCAAGGAGGCACTTTCGCTGGCCGATCCCGCCAAGCGCAAGGACGTGATGAAGGATGTCGAGCAGATCCTGCAGGACTCCGGCGTCATCATCCAGCCGTTCTGGCAGAAGCTCTACTGCCACATGAACAAGAAGGTGAAGAACTACTCGATGCACCAGACCTACGAAATGGACTTCCAGAATGTCTGGCTGGATGCCTGAGCGCGCCTGGACTTCATGAGCCGCAAAAAAGCGGATATGCAGGATGCATGGCGGTGATCGTGCCACCACGCCGCCGAACGTCCGGAGATCCTGCATGAAGCCGATAGTGCTTGCCGCTGCCATGTCGATTGCCTTGCCCGGCGCCACGCTCGCCGGGCCGGCTTCCAACGCCGTGAAGTTCTTCTACGTGCCTGAAGTGAAGTTCGAGGCGGACGCGAAATACCGCGACCGTTTCACCGACCCGGTCACCAAGCTGTTCGAAGCCAACGACAAGGCGCAGAAGGAGAAGCCCGACGAGGTGTCCTGCATCGACTTCGACCCCGGCCTCGACGCCCAGGATTTCGATCAGAAGACCCTGTCGAAGACACTTAAGCTCACCGAGGCCGTCAATGGCGACACCGCCGAGGTGACGGCAAACTTCAATCTTTTCCCGGAAGGCGATGACTCCAAACGCGAAATGGTGTGGTCGCTGAAGAAAGTGGACGGCAAGTGGAAGATCGCCGACATAACCTCCAAGACCAGCGACTGGAAGCTCAGCGCGCTGGAATGCGGCTCCTCGACGGAGTGATGCCGTGCTTCGCCGTCTCGTCGTCGCGTTGTCGAGCTTGTCGATGCTGGCCGCTGGGCTGAGCGGCGACGCCTGCGCGCAGGGGCTCTTCGGCTCGCCGCCGCCGAACGCCCCCTCAGGCGACAATGCGCCTGCGGTCGACAAGTCGCCGCCAGCCGCAACGCCGGAAACCAAGCCGGTCGAACCGCCGGCGCCTGTCCTGCCCGGATCGCCGACGGCCGTGGTGAAGCCCTTCTATGAGTATCTCGGGCTCGAGCTCGATCCGGCTCAGCGCAAGAACTTCATCGACCCGGCGAAAACCGTGCTCGACAAGAGCGATGCGCTGCGCGCCTCGGGACAGGGCGAGTGTCTCGACCCCAACATGGCGCTCGACAATGCCGACTATGACAAGTTCGCCATCGACGAGAGCCTGCGCACCATCGAAGCCGTCAATGGCGACGAGGCCAAGGTGGTCGTCGCTTTCGTCATCGAGGGCCACCAGCACCGGCTGGAATGGAAGCTGAAGAAGGTCGGCGGCGACTGGAAAATATCCGACCTCCTGTCTGTGACCGGCGAATGGGCGCTCAGCCAATACCAGTGCGAATGATGACGATCCGCTCAGCCGCGTCCGCGATAGGGCGCAACGCCGGTATCCGGCAGCCAGGCGTGCTTGGGCGGCGCCCCGGTCTGCCAGAAGACGTCGATCGGGATGCCGCCGCGCGGGAACCAATAGCCGCCGACACGCAGCCAGAGCGGCTTTGTCGCCTCCACGATGCGGCGGCCGATCATGACCGTACACTCTTCATGGAAGGCGCCATGGTTGCGGAACGAGGTCATGAACAGCTTCAGCGACTTCGATTCCACCAGCGTCTGGTCCGGCGCGTAGTCGATGACGATGTGGGCGAAGTCGGGTTGGCCGGTGACCGGACACAGCGAGGTGAATTCAGGGCAGGTGAAGCGCACGATCGCGGGCGGGCCGTCGCCGCGCTGGAACGGCACCGTCTCCAGGACCGCCTGTTCGGGGCTCTGTGGCGTCTCGACGTGCTTGCCGAGCTGGGTGAGGTTCTTGGCGTCGGTCATGGGCGGCTCCTTGCTGCCGCAACCCAATCGGGCGCGGCGCTGTTGGCGCGCTCATTAGCATCGGACCGAAAAGTGCGCAGCGGTTTTCGGATGAATCCGATGCGTGAAATGGAAGCGGGAGCAGCATCGGACCGAAAAGTGCGCAGCGGTTTTCGGATGAATCCGATGCGTGAAATGGAAGCGGGAGCAGCATCGGACCGAAAAGTGCGCAGCGGTTTTCGGATGAATCCGATGCGTGAAATGGAAGCGGGAGCGGCGCGACGCTCCCGTGCAATTTGAAACGGCAGGAAGACAATGACCAGCAACGACCCGCTTCTCCAACCTTACCAGCTCAAGCACCTGACGCTGAAGAACCGGGTGATGTCGACCAGCCATGAGCCGGCTTATTCCGAGGACGGCATGCCGAAGGAGCGCTACCGGCTCTACCATGCCGAGAAGGCCAAGGGCGGCATGGCGCTCACCATGACGGCCGGCTCGGCGATCGTCTCGCGCGATAGCCCGGCCGCCTTCGGCAATTTGCATGTCTATGACGACAGGATCGTGCCGTGGCTCGCCGAACTGGCGGACGCCTGTCATGAACACGACTGCAAGGTGATGATCCAGATCACCCATCTCGGCCGCCGCACGGGCTGGAACAAGGCCGATTGGCTGCCGGTGCTGTCGGCCTCGCCGGTGCGCGAGCCGGCGCACCGCGCCTTCCCGAAGACCATCGAGGAGTGGGACATCGAGCGCATCGTCGCCGACTATGCTTCGGCCGCGCAGCGCTGCCAGGCGGCCGGCCTCGACGGCATCGAGTTCGAATCCTACGGCCATCTGATGGATGGCTTCTGGTCGCCGGCGACCAACCATCGTGACGACGAGTTCGGCGGCTCGCTCGACAATCGCCTGCGCTTCACCGACATGGTGCTGGATACGGTGCGCGCCGCCGTCGGCGAGAAATTCGTCGTCGGCATCCGCATGGTCGCCGACGAGGATTTCGAAAAGGGCATCTCGAAGGAAGTGGGCATCGAGATCGCCAGGCGTCTGGCCAACTCCGGCAAGGTCGATTTCCTCAACATCATCCGCGGCTCGATCGAGACCGATGCGGCGCTGACCAAGGTCATCCCGGTGACCGGCATGCGTTCCTCGCCGCATCTCGATTTCGCCGGCGAGGTGAGGGCGGCGACGAAGTTCCCGACCTTCCATGCGGCGCGCATTTCGGATGTCGCCACCGCGCGCCATGCGATTGCCACCGGCAAGCTCGACATGGTCGGCATGACGCGCGCCCATATTGCCGATCCCTATATCGTCAAAAAGGTAATGGAAGGCCGCGAGCACGAGATCAGGCCCTGCGTCGGCGCCACCTATTGCCTCGATCGCATCTATGAAGGGGGCGAGGCGCTCTGCGTCCATAACGCGGCAACCGGCCGCGAAGCGACCGTTCCGCATGTCATCGCCAAGAGCGAAGGACCGAAGAAGAAAGTCGTGGTGGTGGGCGCCGGCGCCGGCGGCCTTGAAGCGGCGCGCGTCGCGGCCGAGCGCGGCCATGAGGTGACGGTGCTGGAAGCCTCCAGTCAGGCCGGCGGCCAAGTGCGGCTTGCGACCCAGAACCCGCGCCGCAAGGAGCTGATCGGCATCATCGACTGGCGGCTCGCCGAGCTCGACCGACTCGGCGTTGAAATCCGCTACGACACCTGGGCGGAGAAGAACGATGTGCTGGCGCTGGCGCCGGATGTCGTGATCGTGGCAACTGGCGGCCTGCCGCAGAACCCGCCGCTGACGGCCGGCGACAACCTGGTAACCTCGAGCTGGGACATCATGGCCGGCAGCGTCAAGCCGGCCGAGAATGTCCTGCTTTACGACGACAATGGCGGCCATCAGGGCATGGGCGCCGCTGAACTCATCGCCAATAGTGGCGCGAAGTTGGAGCTGGTTTCGCCGGAGCGCTTCTTCGCGCCGGAAATGGGCGGCCTGAACCATGTGCCTTACATGCGCGCCTTTCACGAGAAAGGCGTCACCGTCACCATCAACACCCGCCTGCGCTCGGTGCGTCGCGAGGGCAACCAGCTCATCGCCGAACTGGCGTCGGACTTCGCCGATGGCTGGCGCGGCGAGCGGCGCGTCGACCAGGTGGTGGTCGAGCATGGCACAGCACCCCTCGACCACCTCTATCTATCGCTGAAGCCACTGTCCAAGAATGGCGGCGCGGTCGACTATGAGCGGCTGGTGAACGGCGGCGACATTTTTCCGCAGCGCAATCCGGAAGGTGGCTTCGTCGTGTTCCGCATCGGCGATGCGGTCGCCTCGCGCAACATCCACGCCGCGATCTATGACGGCATCCGGTTCGGGATCAGAATCTAAAGATTGGTGGCGCGCAATCGACCTCTGCAAGGAGAGCCACCTGCCGCTTCGGTCGGTTGCGCGCCGCGCATGGTCGGCTTACACCGGCCGTGCGATTTCAAAACATCTTGGCGGTCGCCATGCAAAGCACGGTGATGACCAGCAACCCGCCGGCGAGGCGTTCGCCTCTGGTCATTTTCGCGCGCAGCTGGGTTTGCGTCGCTTGATCGGCGCCGGCAAGCTGCCTGCTGGCGGAGCCCACAAGCGCGCCCTGCACGCCGGCGGCGATCAGCGCCGTCAAGATGCCCAGCGCCAATACCTTCTCCATCGAGCCGAAAGCACCCTCATGGAAGAAGTACCAGAGCAGCAAACCGGTCAGGAAAGCCAAACCGGCCGCGCCCATTTGCGGCCGGAAGAACCGTTCCGCCTTGATCTCCGGATCGCGGGCAACCGCAACGGTGGTGCCGGCCCAGAAGACGCCGGCCACGACGTGCAGGCCGATGACGACGATATAGACATATTGCATGACCGCATTCCTCTCAGCCGCCCGCCGCGCGTCGCAGCCATGTCGCGACGCCATCAATAAGACAAAGTTAGATATCTAACGGTTAGATGTCAATCATGAAGCCGAGTTTCACGTTCCCACTGCTTGCTCTACTGTCAGGTCATGACACCGTTTGACCGCCCGCCTGTTGGCATGAACCTCGCCCGCACCTCGAAAGTGGTGGCGCAGGCTTTCGATGCCGCGCTGGTCGAGGCCGGCGGGACGCTGCCGGTGTGGTTGACCTTGCTGTCGGTCAAGTCGAAGGAACTCGCCAACCAGCGCGAGCTCGCCGGCATGATCGGCATCCAGGGCGCGACGCTGACGCATCACCTCAACGCCATGGAAGCGCAAGGGTTGCTGACGCGCCGCCGCGACCCGGAGAACCGCAGGGTCCACCAGGTGGCCCTGACCGAGGCCGGTAAAGCGCTGTTCGAGAAACTGCGGATGGCCGCGATCGCCTTCGACAAGCGGCTGCGCATGGGCATCGCCGATGAGAGGCTGGCCGAATTCGCCGAAGTGCTGGCTGCGCTAAGGGCGAACGTCGAAGCGCCGAGCTTCGGGCATCTGCTGGCGTCTTTCCCCGGAGACGAGAACGATATCCCGCCTCGCCCCGGCAACCCGGCTCGCGCAGTCAAATCATAAGCTCTTAGCGATCATAACCCGCTATCGCGCCGAAGGCGTAGTGGCGCAGCCGGAGCGCTGCGATCAACGCCGTCAGCTTTGCCTTGCCGTCGAAGGCGTCCTGGAACATCTCGTCATGCATGAGCAGGATAAGCTTGCGCGGCTTGGCGAAATGGCCATAGCCGAACAGATGGTCGATCTCGCTGACCAGATGGTCGACGCTCTGCACCGGCTTGCCGCTGTCCTCATGCACCCATTCATGGTCCCAGCCATAGAGCCAGAAGCCCGACGCCGCGACGAATTCGTAATCCGGATCCTCGCGTCCCGCCTGTGCGAGACCCAGCGAATTGTCGTTACTCGAGTAACTGGGCAACCTGAACACATCGCGTCCGGGCAGCCGCGCATGCACGGCCGGCCTGAGACCCAGAACGGCATTCGCCCTCAGCATGTCGGCGACCACGCCTTCCGTGTCGCCGTAGAAATGGCGGTAGTGATTATAGGCGTGGCTGTAGCTGTGGTTGCCGATCGTCACCAGCGGCATCGATTTCGCTCGCTGCAGCAAGGCCCGGTTGGCGGCATTGGCCTCGGCATGCATGCCGACCATGAACAGCGTCGCCGGCACCTGCTCGGTCTGCAGCACGTCGAGGATGTTGCTTGTGCCGTTCAACGGGCCGTCGTCGAAGGTGAGATAGATGGTGCGGTCAGCGGCCAAAGCCGGCGATGCGACAAGCAGCAGCGTCGCCATAAGAAGTTGAAGCGAAATTTGCGAGAACCGCTTGCGATCATGGCAAGACACTAAGGTAGCGCGGGTCTTGTCCAGCATGGCTAGGTGCCGAGATGCGTTGAGATTCGGGTCAGGCCGAGTCGAAAATGGCGGGTTCCGAGAACCGGAGCGGGGCGTACTTAAAGTACGTGAGCACCGGAAGCGCAGGAAGCCGCCATTTGCAGACCGGCCTCACCTGAATGTCTGTGCATCTCAAGCGAGGCTGCCCTGCAGCACCTTCAGCCTCGCCGTCTTCGGGCTGCGCGCCGTCAGCCATTCGCGCGCCTTGTCCTGCGGCATCGGGAAGGCGATCGAATAGCCCTGCACTTGGTCGCAGCCGATCGCCATCAGTGAATCCAATTCAGCCTCAGTTTCGGCGCCCTCGGCGACGATCGAGATGCCGAGCCCCCGGGCAAGCTCGGTGATGGCGCGCACGATCTTGGTGTTGTCGCCGTTCTCGTTGATGTTCTGGACGAAGCGGCGGTCGATCTTCAGCCGGTCGATCTCATTGGGATTGACGTGGCTGAGCGAGGCATAGCCTGTGCCGAAGTCGTCGAGCTCGAGATGCACGCCGGCGGCGCGGATGTGGCGGAGCTTGGCGGCGATCCCTGTCTTCTCGTCGTCGAGGATGACGGATTCGACGATCTCCAGCGCCAGCTTCTGCGGCGCCAGGCCTACGCGCTCCAGCGTGCCGAACAGGAAGGTGTCGAAATCGGGCTCGCGCAGCTCCGTGCCTGAGACATTGACGGCGATGCGCCCGAAATCGATGCCGGCGCGGTCCCATTCGGCGGCTTCCTCGATCGCTTTGGCGATGACGATGCGGCCGATATCCGGCATGAAGCCGCATTTTTCGGCGACGGGAATGAACTCGCCGGGCGAGATCATGCCGCGTGTCGCGTGCTTCCAGCGCACCAACGCCTCGATGCCGCTGATCTTGCCGCTGGTCAGCGACACTTGCGGCTGGAAATAGACCTCGAAGCTCTTGTTGGCGATTGCCGTGCGGATATCCTGTTCGAGCTGCTTGCGGTAGTCGAGCTCGCGCCGCAACTCCTCGGAGAAGAAGGAGAAGTTGCCGCCGCCGAGCTTCTTGGCGGAATAGAGCGCGAGATCGGCATGGACGAGCAGGTCCTGCGCATTGTCGGCGTCCACCGGATAGACCGCGATGCCGGCGCTGGCGCCGGGCAGGATGGTTGTGCCCTGGAACGTGATCGGCTCGTTGATCTCGCCAAGGATGCGCTTGGCCAGCGCAAGGATGTCCTCGGTGCTGCCGGCGCCGTTGAGGATCATGACGAACTCGTCGCCGCCCAGCCGCGCGCAGAGATCCGACGCCCGGCAGGAATCGCGCATGCGCTGCGCGGTCACCACCAGCACATAGTCGCCGGCGGCATGGCCAAGCGTATCGTTGATCTGCTTGAAGCGGTCGAGATCGAGCTGGATCACCGCCAGGCGCTCGCGGCGGCGATGCGCCCCCTTGATCAGCGTGTCGAAATGGTCGGTGAGGAAGGTGCGGTTGTGCAGGCCGGTCAGGCCGTCATGCACGGCGATGAAGGCCATCGAGTTGCGCGCGTCGACCAGCTCGCGCGTCTTGCGCAGGATGGCGTTGGACATCGGCCGGAAGATGAACAGCGCTACCAGCACGATGACGCCGAGTGTGGCGAAGAACAACTTGCGGTGCAGGTCGAGGATGCTGCTGGCCTTTTCATCTGCGAAAGCGCTGATGCGCTGGCCGAGCGCGGCATAGCCGGACATGGTCGCATTGGCGACGGAAGCGTCGAGGCCGACGCGTTCGCCGCCGCCCTTGTAGCCGTCGCTCTGCATGCCGAGCTGCGACTCGAAGGACGAAACCAGCCTGTCGCCATTGGCGACGAGGCCGACCGAGAAGTAATCGAGGTGGAACGGCTTGCCGAACAGCACGTATTCGATCGATTTCGGATCGTTGCGGGCCGGTGACAGCGGATCGGCGCCGGTCTCCTTGAGCAGCAGGTCGTAGCTGGTCTCGAACTCGCCCGTCGCCTGCATGAGCGCGGTGACCAGCGCCGGCTGCTTGTCGCGCGAGGCGGCACCTGTGGCGCTGGCCAGGAAGACGATGCGCTGCGACAGCGCTTTCTGCGTCGAGACGATGTCGAGCAGCGCATCATTGTGCTGCTGCTGCGCCATCAACTGCTGCAGAAGAATGAAGGAGGCCACCACCATGGCGGCAATGATCGTGAGCGCCAGCCAGTAGCCGGTCTTGATCAGCAGGATCAGCTTGCGCGAAACGCTGTGCACTGGCTGCTGCGACATAGCTGGGTGACCCTCCGGTCGACGGATTCCTGCCAAGCATTCGTGGCGGGAAACGCTTGCCTTGAAAGGGTTAACAGGTCTCCAAGGGAGGCCGGCGGCGATCGCGGCGGCGCGACAAAGCTCGCAAGATGGTTATCACGTCCTTTCCCGCACACCCCGTTTTTGAGCGCATCGTGGTCGCGACGTCGCGAAGGATTGCGATCGAGCTTTCGCAACGCCACCGAAGCCGTCGCTTTTGCGATGGATTTTTCTTGGCCCAGGCGCGACAGTCCGGCTCGAACCGAACAGGGCCGGACCATGAGCAAAGCATTCCTTTCCCACATCGACAGCGAGCTGCAGGGCCTGAAATCGGCCGGGCTCTACAAGTCCGAGCGGGTGATTTCCTCGATGCAGTCCGCCGAGATCGAGGTTGGCGGCGAAAAGGTGTTGAACTTCTGCGCCAACAACTATCTTGGCCTCGCCGACAGCCGGGATCTGCGCGACGCGGCAAAGCATGCGCTCGACCGCTACGGCTACGGCATGGCCTCGGTGCGCTTCATCTGCGGCACGCAGGAGGAGCACAAGCAGCTCGAGGCGACGATCTCATCCTTCCTCGGCATGGACGACACCATCCTCTACTCGTCCTGCTTCGACGCCAATGGCGGCCTGTTCGAGACGCTGCTCGGCGAGGAGGACGCCATCATTTCCGACGCGCTGAACCACGCGTCGATCATCGACGGGGTGCGGCTCTCCAAGGCCAAGCGCTTCCGCTACGCCAACAACGACATGGCCGATCTGGAGGCCCGGCTGAAGGAAGCGAAGGATTGCCGCTTCCGGCTGATCGCCACCGATGGCGTGTTCTCGATGGACGGCATCATCGCCAATTTGCGCGGTGTCTGCGACCTTGCCGAGAAATACGATGCGATGGTCATGGTCGACGACAGCCATGCGGTCGGCTTCGTCGGCAGACAAGGCCGCGGCTCGGCCGAGCATTGCGGCGTGGAGGGCAGGGTGGACATCATTACCGGGACGCTCGGCAAGGCGCTGGGCGGCGCATCCGGCGGCTACACCTCGGGCAAGAAGCAGGTCGTCGACTGGCTGCGCCAGCGCTCGCGGCCCTATCTCTTTTCCAACACGCTGATGCCTGCGATTGCCGGCGCCTCGATCAAGGTGTTCGAGTTGATCCGTCATGGCGACGTGCTGCGCGAGCGCCTATATGCCAATGCGGAACGTTTCCGGTCTCAGATGGGTAAGCTCGGCTTTACGCTTGCGGGCGCGGATCACCCGATCATACCGGTGATGCTGGGCGACGCGGCTTTGGCGCAAGAAATGGCCGCTCGCATGCTGAAGCGCGGCATCTATGTCATCGGCTTCTCCTTCCCGGTGGTGCCGAAGGGTCAGGCGCGCATCCGCACGCAGATGTCGGCCGCTCATTCGAGCGGCGATATCGATCGGGCGGTCGAGGCGTTCGGGGCGATCGGCAAGGAACTGGGCGTGATTTCCTGAACGGCTGGCGCTGAAAAACGATTCTGGATCAAGCGATTCAAGGAACAAAAGAATGTCCAACATGATGAAGGCGCTGGTGAAGGCCAAGGCCGAGCCGGGCATCTGGATGGAAGAGGTGCCGGTGCCGGAGATCGGCCCCAACGACGTGCTGATCAAGGTCAAGAAGACCGCAATCTGCGGCACCGACGTCCACATTTACAACTGGGACCAGTGGGCGCAGAAGACGGTGCCGGTGCCGATGGTGACCGGCCATGAATTCGTCGGCACGGTCGCCGATTTCGGCGCGGCGGTCACTGAGTACAAGGTTGGCCAGCGCGTCTCGGGCGAAGGCCATATCGTCTGCGGCCATTGCCGCAACTGCCGCGCTGGCAGAGGGCATCTCTGCCGCAACACGCTCGGCGTCGGCGTCAACCGCCCCGGCGCCTTCGGCGAGTACATGGTGATCCCGCAGCACAATGTCGTACCGATTCCCAACGACGTGCCGGACGAGATCGCCGCCATCTTCGATCCACTCGGCAACGCCGTGCATACGGCATTGTCCTTTGATCTCGTCGGCGAGGATGTGCTGGTCACCGGCGCCGGGCCGATCGGCATCATGGGCGCGCTGGTCGCGCAATGCGTCGGCGCGCGCAAAGTCGTCATCACCGACATCAACCCGGTCCGGCTGGATCTGGCGCGCAAGCTCGGCGTTCAGCACGTCGTCGACGCCTCGAAGGAAAAGCTGCGCGACGTGATGCCTTCGATCGGCATGAGCGAAGGTTTCGATGTCGGGCTGGAGATGTCGGGCGCGGCCCCCGCTTTCCGTGACATGATCGACACCATGAACAATGGCGGCAAGATTGCGATCCTCGGCATCGCGCCGACCGGCTTCGAGATCGACTGGAACAAGGTCATCTTCAAGATGCTGCACTTGAAGGGTATCTACGGCCGCGAGATGTTCGAGACCTGGTACAAGATGATCGCCCTCGTGCAGGGTCCGCTCGACGTTTCGGGGCTGATCACGCACCGCATTGGCATCGACGATTTCCAGGTTGGGTTCGATGCGATGCGGAGCGGGAGTTCGGGCAAGGTGGTGATGGATTGGTAGCTGATTAGAAACGCTGGCGGGACAGCACCCGCCTCTGGCCTGCCGGCCATCTCCCCCGCAAGGGGGGAGATTAGATGTCGTTCTCGCCCTCGCCAATCACCAACGTTGGCGAGTGAGCGGGGCGCCGAAGCTGCTAATCTCCCCCCTTGCGGGGGAGATGTCCGGCAGGACAGAGGGGGGTGCGAAGGATCGCTACGCAGCCGATAAGGCTTCCTCCAGCGCCGCGACCCCCGTCACGATCGCCGCCCGTTCTTCCGCACTCAGCTTCCCCAACAGCTCCCTTTCAAACGCCTTCGCCAGCGGCACCATCTCGCGATAGGCGGCTAACCCCGCCTTGGTCAGCGTCAGGTGCTCGACGCGTCTGTCATTCTCATCCGGCATGCGCGTCAGCCAGCGGCGGCGCTCCAGCTCGGCCACCGCGCGCGACACCTTGGTCTTGTGCATGGCCGACTGCTCGCCGAGCTCCGTCGCTGTCATCGTGCCACGCTGGCCAAGGCCTGAGAGCGTGCGCCATTCCGGTCGGGTCAGGCCGTGGCGCTCCTTGTAGATGCGCGAGAATTCGCGGCTGACCGCATCGGCGAGCCGGTAGAGCCGATAGGGCAGGAAGCTTTCCAGTTCGAGGACTTCCGGTTCCATAGGCGCACCATGGATGCTGCTTCGGCCGTTGATAGTTACATTTTCGATGGTTACAAATGAAACCAGTTTGGTCAACATCGCCGGCGAGCAAGGCTTTCATGGAGCTTGCAGCCGGGATCAGGGAGGATCGGATGGGCTTTTCCTACATGCCGGGCTTCGGCAATGATTTCGAGACCGAGACGCTGCCCGGATCGCTGCCGCAGGGCCGCAACTCGCCGCAGCGACCGGCCTACGGGCTCTATGCCGAGCAGCTTTCGGGCTCGCCCTTCACCGCGCCGCGCGGCACGAACGAGCGCTCCTGGCTCTACCGCATCCGTCCGAGCGTGAAGCACACCAGCCGCTTCAAGGGGGCGAGCTATCCCTTGTGGAAGACCGGACCCCATATCGGCGACCACGAGCTGGCGCTTGGCCAATATCGCTGGAATCCGACGCCGATGCCAAGCGAGCCCACCGACTTCATCTCCGGCATGCGCACCTTCACGACCGCCGGCGACGCGATCGGCCAGTCCGGCATGGCCGCGCATGTCTATGTCGCCAACCGCTCGATGGTCGACGATCATTTCTTCAACGCCGACGGCGAACTGTTGATCGTCCCACAGGTCGGCGCGCTGCGCTTCGTCACCGAGATGGGCGTGATTGAGCTTCGCCCCGGCGAGATCGCCGTGCTGCCGCGCGGCCTCGTCTTCAAGGTCGAACTCGCGGACAAGGAGGCGCGCGGCTATGTCTGCGAGAACTATGGCGCCAAATTCACCATGCCGGACCGCGGCCCGATCGGCGCCAATTGCCTGGCCGACCCGCGCGACTTCAAGACGCCCTGTGCCTGGTTCGAGGAGAAGGAGACGCCCTGCCGGCTGATCGTCAAATGGTGCGGCACCTTCCATGTCACCGAGCTTGGCCATTCGCCGCTCGACGTCGTCGCCTGGCACGGCAACTACGCACCCTACAAATATGATCTGGCGACGTTTTCGCCGGTCGGCGCCATCCTGTTCGACCACCCCGACCCATCGATCTTCACCGTGCTGACGGCGCCGAGCGGCGAGGAGGGCACCGCCAATGTCGACTTCGTCATCTTCCCGCCGCGCTGGCTGGTGGCGGAAAACACCTTTCGTCCGCCCTGGTACCACCGCAACATCATGAGCGAGTTCATGGGCCTGATCAACGGCCAGTACGACGCCAAGGAGGAAGGTTTCGTGCCCGGCGGCATCAGCCTGCACAACCAGATGCTGGCGCATGGGCCGGACGCGCCCGGTTTCGACAAGGCTTCACGGGCCGACCTGAAACCCGTCAAGCTCGACAACACCATGGCCTTCATGTTCGAGACGCGCTTCCCGCAGATGCTGACGCGCTACGCCGCCGAGCTCGGCACCTTGCAAGAGAACTATATCGACTGCTGGGCCGACCTGAAGAAGCGCTTCAACGGCACGCCCGAGGGCGACTGGTCCTGATCGGCAGATGATTGTCAGGAAAACGTGTCGAGGCGACTTGACGATCGCTCGCGGGCGCTTTGTTGTGTGACAAAGCGGTGAAAAGGCCGCACAAGAGAGGAAACCGCATGAAGCTTGCCACTTTGAAGAACGGGACGCGCGACGGAAAATTGGTCGTGGTCTCGCGCGATCTCACGCGGTTCACCGACGCTTCCTTCCTGGTGCCGACGCTGCAGGCCGCGCTCGACGACTGGCGCCGCATTGCGCCGCATCTGGCGGCGATGGCGGAATCGCTGGAGACCAACGCGGTGCCTTCGGCGCGCTTCCACGAGCATGATGCGCATTCGCCGCTGCCGCGCGCCTATCAATGGGCGGACGGTTCGGCCTATGTGAACCATGTCGAGCTGGTGCGGAAGGCGCGCGGTGTCGAGATGCCGGCGAGCTTCTGGACCGATCCGCTGATCTACCAGGGCGGCTCCGATGCCTTTATTGCGCCGCGCGATCCGATCCGCATGGCCGACGAAGCCTTCGGCATCGACATGGAGGCGGAAGTCGCCGTCATCGTCGACGATGTGCCGATGGGCGCCGGGCTGGGCGAGGCGAAAGATGCGATCCGGCTGGTGATGCTGGTCAACGACGTGACGTTGCGCGCCATCACCGGACCGGAGCTGGCGAAAGGCTTCGGCTTCTTCCAGTCGAAACCGTCATCCGCCTTCTCGCCGGTCGCGGTCACGCCGGATGAGCTGGGCGATGCCTGGGAT
The DNA here is from genome assembly GCF_053714275.1 of Mesorhizobium sp. Arg314. NCBI lineage: Bacteria > Pseudomonadati > Pseudomonadota > Alphaproteobacteria > Hyphomicrobiales > Phyllobacteriaceae > Mesorhizobium > Mesorhizobium sp. Arg314. Next base: position 33,437 of record NZ_JBSKBP010000022.1, read on the forward strand.
GGCGGCAAGGTCAACCTTGCGCTGCTCGCCGACCTTAACGGCAAGCCGTTCGGCCGCGCCAATGCCGGCATCGACATGACCTTCGATTTTCCGGCGCTGATCGTGCATGCCGCAAAAACCCGGCCGCTTGCCGCCGGAACCATCATCGGTTCGGGCACCGTCTCCAACAAGCTCGATGGCGGGCCGGGCAAGCCGGTTTCGGCCGGCGGCGCCGGCTATTCCTGCATCGCCGAGCTGCGCATGATCGAGACCATCGAGTCAGGCGAGCCGAGGACGTCCTTCCTGCGCTTCGGCGACACGGTGCGTATCGAGATGAAGGACAAAGCGGGACATTCGATCTTCGGCGCCATCGAGCAGAAGGTCGAGAAATACGAGGGGTGAGAGAGTATTGAGCCGGTGACCCTGCTCGAGCATCTGCGCCGCATGGCGCGCAACAATCTGTGGTCAAACGACCGGCTCTACCGCGCCGTGCTTGCGCTCAAGCCCGGCGAGTTCGAGGCCGGGCGCACGAGCTTCTTTCCCTCGATCAGGGAGACGCTCAACCACATCCTCGCAGTCGACCGTCTCTATCTGGATTTCCTGGCGGATGGCGGCCTCGGCGCCTCGGCCTACGACGACTACGTGCCGTTCGACGACGCGGCAAGCCTGGCGGCGGCGCAGGCCGATTTCGACCGCAGGCTGATTGCCTTCTGCGACGGACTGTCGGAAGCAGATCTCGACCGCCGCGTCATCACCGACCGGCGCGAGGACGGTATGATCCCCGAACGGATCGGCGACATCCTCGCCCATGTCTTCCTGCACGACATCCATCACCGTGGCCAGGTGCATGCCATGCTTTCCGGCACCTCGGTTCCGCCGCCGCAATTGGATGAGTTTCTGCTCGACTACGACATCAAGCTCAGGAAGGCGGAGGTTGAGCGACTGGGGCTGTGAACGGGACGACCCGAGAAATTATTGTAGTTACGAAAATTATTGACTTAATTATTGTAGGTACATAAATTCATGAAGATCGTTTGGGATGAGCCGAAGCGGCTGGCCAACATCGAGAAGCACGGGCTGGTTTTTGCCGCTGTGGATGACGGATTCTTTCTCACGTCGACGATCCAGGCGGCCAAAGCCGGCCGCTTCATGGCGATTGGTCGGATGGTCGGCGGTGTTGTTGCCGTGGTCTTTGCCCGGCTAGGCACCGAGGGCATTTCGATCGTTTCGATGCGGCCGGCCAACCAGACGGAAAGGAGATTGTTCGATGGCAAAACCTAAGCTGAACGTTACGAAACCTGACAAGGAATTCAAGCCAGGCAAGGGCTTCACGAAAGAGGATTGGGATGCGGTTTCGGACAATCCCGAATGGACTGAAGAGGATTTCAGGAACGCCCGCCCCTTCACCGAGGTGTTTCCGGACCTTGCCGAGAGCATTCGCCGCGCGCGCGGCCGCCCGGCGCTCGACAATCCCAAGAAACAGGTCACGCTGCGTCTCGATAGCGACGTGGTCGCCCGCTTCCGTGCTGGCGGGCCGGGCTGGCAGAGTCGGATCAACGACGTCCTGCGCAAGGCTGCCGGCCTTCAAAAATAGCTTCAAGCGCCACCTTATCGACGCCAGATAGCGCGGCGCTGCCCGTCACGCCGCCGCAAGGGCGAATTCCTGCCCGAGTAGGACATCAAGCTGAGGGAAGCGGAGGTCGAGCGACTGGGACTGGACGATCAGACCAGCGCAACGTCATAGGCTGAAAATTGCCGATCCGCTGTAACCACCGTCAGGGCTTCAATTTGAGCCTGTGCGATGAGCAGACGGTCGAAGGGATCACGGTGATGAAGCGGTAGGTGCTCAAGCCTCGCTGCATGCAGTTCGTTCACGCTGAGGATCGGAATGCCGTTCGACTGTAAGATTTCGACGATGTTGCCTGTGAGCGTGACTTTGCCGAGCGATTTCTTGATGGCGATCTCTGCCACCGAGATGGCGCTGACAACCACATCCTCGCCCGCAAGAAAGATGTCGCGATGGTGGTTCGAAAGGCGCGAATCCGCGTTGAGTACCCAGAGTAGAATATGGGTATCGACCAGATATTTGCGGCTCATTTAATGTACTCGTCCCATTCGGGACCGAGTTCATCAAAATCATCCGATATCCAAATTTGGCCTTTCAGTGCCCCAAACAGGCCTTTGCTCCCACCGGGTCGGGCAGGGGCGCTCAAGGTCGCCACAATTTCCCCATGCCGGGTCAGATTGATCTCTTCGCCAGCTTGGGCACGCTTCACCAACTCAGAGAGCTGGGCCTTCGCCTTTGCCATCGGTACGTTCATTGCTCGACCTCTTATGACCATAATTTAGGTCATAATTGATCGCGCTGCAAGATATCCGGATCGGATCGCCTACGCCGCCTTGCCGTCCAGCTTGATCACGCCGCGCTTGATCTGGTCCTGCTCGATCGATTCGAACAGCGCCCGGAAATTACCCTCGCCAAAGCCTTCGTCGCCCTTGCGCTGGATGAACTCGAAGAAGATCGGGCCGATCACCGTCTTGGAGAAGATCTGCAGCAGGATCTTGGTCGTGCCGCCGTCGACGACGCCTTCGCCGTCGATCAGTATGCCGTGCTTCTTCATGCGCTCGATCGGCTCGTCATGGCCGTGCACGCGCTCATGCGACATCTCGTAATAGGTGTCGGGCGGGCCGGGCATGAATTTCAGCCCCTTGGCGGCGAGCCTGTCAGTCGCCTCGTAGATCGCATCCGTGCCGACGGCGATGTGCTGGATACCCTCGCCATTGTACTTCTTGAGATACTCGGCGATCTGGCTGGTCTCGTCCTTGGACTCGTTGAGCGGAATCCGGATCTTGCCGCAGGGCGAGGTGATGGCGCGGCTGACAAGCCCGGTGATCTTGCCGTCGATATCGAAGAAATGGATCTGCTTGAAGCCGAACAGGTCGCGGTAGAAATCCCACCACTTGTCCATGTTGCCGCGATAGACATTGTGGGTGAGGTGGTCGAGGAAGTAGAATCCGACGCCTTCCGGCCTCGGGTCGCGCTCGCCCAACCACTCGAACTCGGCTTCATAGGCCGAGCCCTTCTCGCCATAGGCCTCGATGAAATAGAGCAACGAGCCGCCGATGCCGACGATCGCCGGCACGTCGAGCGCCTTGTCGGTGCCCACATAGGGTGTGGCGCCCTTCGATACGGCATGATCGAAAGCGTGCTTGGCATCGACCACGCGCCACGCCATCGACGCGGCGCAGGGGCCGTGCTTTTCGACGAACTTCATCGCATGCGAGCCGGGCTCGGCATTGACGACATAGTTGATGTCGCCCTGCCGCCAGACGGTGATGTTCTTGGTGCGGTGCTTGGCAACCGCGACATAGCCCATGCGGGTGAAGAGCTCGGCAAGTTTTTCCGGCTCTGAATGCGCGAACTCGACAAACTCAAAGCCATCGGTGCCGGCGGGGTTTTGCTTGCTGATCCTGGCGGGTGGGGCGTCGTGCGGGAAGGGGCCCATGGCAGTCCTCCGAAAGCTGTTACGGCCAAGCTTGGCCAACTTTTCGGATGATAGCGCGGGACGGCCGCACGGTGCTTGCATTCAACCGCTTGAAATGCTCATGATGTGCGCAACTTGTGCGTGATTGGAGAGAAATCCATGGACAATGCGCGCGTCGATCAATTTGACCGCAAGATAATGGCGCTTCTGCAGGACGATGCGCGATACACCAACAACGACCTTTCGGAGCGGGTGAACCTCTCGCCCTCGCAATGCTCGCGCCGCCGTCAGCGGCTGGAGGAGGATGGCTATATCAGGGGCTATCGGGCGGTGCTCGACCGCGATCGGTTGGGCTTTTCGCTGGTCAATGTCATCTCGGTGACCTTGGCTACTCACAACCGCGACAACGCGCGGCGCTTCGGCGAGCTGGTCGCACGCCTGCCCGAAGTGCAGGAGGCGCACGCGCTGACCGGCGAGATGGATTATATCCTGAAGGTGGTGACGCCCGATCTCAAATCACTGTCGGAGTTCGTCAACGGCGTGTTGCTGCCGCACGAATCCGTGCAGCATGTGAAGACGGCGATCGTGCTGGAGACGCTGAAGGAGACAGGCGCGCTGCCGATTTAGTTTCTGGGATTTGGAGAAGCTGGAGGGACAGCACCCCCCTCTGGCCTGCCGGCCATCTCCCCCGCAAGGGGGGAGATCAGACAATCACGCCGGCCTCCGCCAATCGCTGACGTTGCAGGAATAGCGCCGTCGGCGAAGCTGCTAATCTCCCCCCTTGCGGGGGAGATGGCCGGCAGGCCAGAGGGGGTGTGACGGATCGCTAGCCTGCGAGATTGGCTGTCGGTCAGACAGCTTCACCCACGCTGCTGCTGGATCAGCCCATAAAGATTGGTGCAGCGTGCCCCGGACCGGCAATAGGCGAAGACAGGACCTTCGAGCTCGTCGAGCGCGGCGGCCTGGTCCTCGACATTGTCCATGGTGATCTGGCCACTGATGACCGGAATGTAGCGGAAGCCGAGCCCGGCTGCCTCGGCCGCGGCCTGAACGCTCTCGGCCGAGGGCTGGCCCGACTGCTCGTCGTTCGGCCGGTTGCAGATCACGCTCTTGAAGCCGGCGTCCTTGATGGCGGCAATGTCCTCCGGCTGGATCTGGCCGGATACCGAATAGTCGTCGCTGATCTGGCGGTATTCCATGGTGTCGTCCTCGCGATCTCTTTGGCGGCAGTCTTGCCACTCCGGGGGAGGGGCGGCAATCGGCATTGAAGGAATTCTCTGCCAAATAGACATTGCGCGCAGGAAATTCCAACCGGGCCAATTCGGCCCGGTTGGATGCTGCGCCGCTCAGCTTCCCAGGATCGCGCCTTTGATCTGCGTGATGTTGTTGTGCATCAGGTCGATATAGGTCGAGGCTGGACCGTCCGAACCCGACAGCGCGTCCGAATAGAGCGTACCGCCGACCTTGATGCCGGATTCGCTTGAGATCTGCTCGATCAGCCGCGGATTGGTGATGTTCTCGATGAAGATGGCGGTAGCCTTGTCCTGCTTGACCTGTTTGACGAGCTTTGCGACGTCCGCGGCCGAAGGCTCGGAGTCGGTCGAGACGCCTTGCGGTGCCAGGAAGGTCAGGCCGTATTCGTGCTCGAAATAGCCGAAGGCGTCATGCGAAGTGATGACGACCCGCTTTTCCTCAGGGATCGACTGGATCGCCGCCTTCACTTCGGTCTCCAGCGCATCGAGCTTGGTGGTGTAGGCGGCGGCGTTGGCCTTGTAGCTGTCGCAGCCTTCGCTGTCGGCCGTGCAGAAGGCCTCGGCGATGTTCTTCACATAGATCTTGGCATTGGTGACCGACTGGAAGGCGTGCGGATCGGTGACGGTCTTGCCGCCGCTGGTATCGGCACCTTCGGCCGCGTCGGCATCGGCGAATTCCGGCTTGAAGTCGATCGGCGTCACGCCCTTGGTCAGCGTCACGATCGCAGCCTTGGTGGCGCTGGCGTCGACCAGACGCTGCAGGAAACCTTCGAAATGCAGGCCGTTGACCAGCACCACGTCGGCTTTAGCCATCGCCACCGCGTCGGCCGGGCTCGGTTCATAGACATGCGCGTCGCCGTTCGGGCCGACGATGGTGGTGATGTTCACCCGGTCGCCGCCGACATTTTTCGCAAAGTCCGCAATCACGGTGAAACTCGCCACGACCTTGAGCGGCTCGGCGAACGCCGATGAGGTCGCGAAGACGCTTAATGTTATAACGCTCAACGCCAGGGCGGCACGGAAGGATTTCAACATTGGGGAGGGTCTCCTTGCTTGGGGATTCAGGCGGTCCGGTGGCGGTGATGCACGATGCGGGCGCGCAGCACACCCCGCGTGCCGAACAGGATCGAGCAGAAATAGACGACGCCGGACGAAAGGATGATCGCCGGTCCGGAGGGCAGCGAGGCGTGGTAGGACAAAAGCAGCCCGGCGATGCAGGACGCAAAGCCGATCAGCACCGCCAGCACGCACATCGGTTCCACACGCGCCGTCCAGAAACGGGCGGCCGCCGCCGGCAGCATCATCAGCCCGACCGACAGCAACGTGCCGAGCGCCTGGAAGCCGCCGACGAGGTTGAGCACGACAAGGCCGAGGAAGATGAAATGCACCGGGCTGCCCATGCGGCTCACCGAGCGCAGGAACAGCGGATCGAGGCATTCGGCGACAAGCGCGCGCCAGAAGATGGCGAGGCAGGCGAGCGTCACCACCACGATGCCGCCGATCAGGATGAGCGCCTCATTGTTGAGCGCCAGCACTGTGCCGAACAACACGTGCATCAGGTCGACGCTGGAGCCGCGGATCGACACCATCAGCACGCCGACGGCAAGCGAGATGAGATAGAAGGCCGCCATCGAGGCATCCTCGCGCTGAATGGTGTAGCGCGAGACCGCGCCCGCCCCGAGCGCGACGATGATGCCGGCGATCAGTCCGCCGACCGTCATCGGCAGGATTTCGAGGCCATAGAGCAGGAAGCCGGCGGCAGCTCCGGGCAGGATGGCATGCGCCATGGCGTCGCCCGACAGGCTCATGCGCCGCAGCATCAGGAAGACGCCGACCGGGCAGGCGCCGAGCGACAGCATCAGCGAGCCGAACAGCGCCCGCTGCATGAAGGCGAAATCGGCGAAAGGCGCGATGAACAGGCCGTAGAGGAAGTCCATCACGCCGCCCTCGGTCCGGAGCCGTGCTGATGGTCGTGATCACGCGCGTGATCGTGCGGGCCGTGCGCGTGATCATGGCCATGGTCGTGATCATCCGGCTCGCACCACGGCGCGTTCTCTTCCCACGCCTCGTGGAAGCGCCTTGCCTTGAGCAGGTTTTCCGGCCGCAGCGTTTCCTTTGTGTCGCCCCAGGCGACGGGCTGGCGCGCCAGCAGCAGCGTCTCCGGGAAATTCTGCCGCACGAGATCGAGGTCGTGCACCACGACCATGATCGTGCGTTCCTCGCCATGCCAGCGTTTGATCAACTGGATGAGGTCGCCGACCGTCTTGGCGTCGACCGCGTTGAACGGCTCGTCGAGCAGGATGAGGTCGGCGTCCTGCAAAAGCACGCGGGCAAACAGCGTGCGCTGCAGCTGGCCGCCGGACAGCGTGTCGATCGGCCGCCTCTCGAAGCCGCCGAGCCCGACCGCCATCAGCGCCTTGCTGACGGATTCGCGGTCTTCCTTGGTATAGCGGCCAAGCATGCCGCGCTTTGGCCACAGCCCAAGCGAGACAAGGTCGACGACCCGAGCCGGAAAGGAGCGGTCGAGCTCCGACTGCTGCGGCAGGTAGGCTGCGCGCACGCCGGGCATACGCACAACCGCGCCTTCCATCGGCTTGAGCACGCCGACGATGCCTTTCATCAGCGTCGACTTGCCCGAACCGTTGGCGCCGACCACAGCCGTCAGCGAGCCCTTTCTGACGATGCCGTTGAGGTGATGGATCGCCGGATGGCTGTTGTAGCCGAGCGTCAGGTCGCGGAAGGTCAGGCAGGCATTGGTCATCAGACGGCGGTCCGCGAAAATCGAGTGCGTTGTCGATATGTGATGTTATTACATTAGTCAACATGCCGGCCCGGCGCAATTGTGTCATCGCCGCTCAACTCGCCGTGTACGCAATCGGGTCGAGACCGGACGATTGGCTCAATTGGTTTGGCGTCCGCCGGCCTTGCCCCGAGCCGGTTCGGACTCTAAACAGGCGCCGACCTCTAAAAACGAAGGAACCTCTCGAATGAGCATTCGTCGCATCGATGTCGGCCCGCGCATGAGCCAGATCGTCATCCACGGCAACACCGTCTATCTGGCCGGCCAGGTCGGCGAGCCCGGCGGCAACGTCGCCTCGCAGACCCGCGACATCCTGAAGACTATCGACGAATTGCTGGCCAAGGCCGGCACCGACAAGACCAAGATCGTGCAGACGATCATCTGGCTGGCCGACATGGGCACCTTCGCCGAGATGAACTCGGAATGGGACAAATGGGTGCCGCAGGGCCACACCCCGGCCCGCGCCACCGGCGAAGCCAAGCTCGCCGGCCCGGAATACCTTGTCGAGATCATTGTGACGGCGGCGATCTGAGCCGTCACTCCCCCTCATCCGGCCGCTTCGCGGCCACCTTCTCCCCGGTGGGGAGAAGAGATTTGCGCCGGCGCTGACCGACTCCTCTCCCCGAGGGGAGAGGTCAGCCGAGCGAAGCGGAGGCTGGGTGAGGGGGAGTCACCCCTGCGAAGGCGTGAACCTTGCCACCAGCGTATGGCTCTCCGCCGGATAGATGAAACGCACATGCGTGACCGGGTGCTCGGCGCTCCAGGTGCGACGCTCGACCACCAGGCAGGGCGCTCCGGGATCGATGTCGAGCACATCGGCGACAGTGTCGTCGGCGGCCATGGCGCGGATGCGGTGCTCGGCCTCGCTCCACGGCACGCGGCCGATCAGCCAGGGGCCGGGCGCGATGTCCACAAATTCCTCCTCGCCAGCCTCGGCCACCGCTGAAAGGTTGATCAGCCGCTGCTCGAGCGCGAACGGCCGTTCGCCGGCAAAATGCAAGCCTTCCAGCGCAAGCACCGGACCTGATGCGGAAAGCCCGAGCAGCGCGCGATCCTCGGCGCCGCTGCGCCGCTTCAGGCGTTCCAGCCGCTCATAGCGATAGGGCAGACGGAGCGCCTCGACCTCGATCCTGATGTCGTGCAGTTCGAGCACCGCCGCCTGCGACTGCGGCTGGCGCACGAAACTGCCGGACCGGCGGCGGCGCTCGATCAGTCCGGCCTTGGCGAGTTGCGACAGCGCCTTGTTCACGGTCATGCGCGAGCAATTATAGTGGGCCGTCAGCTCGTGCTCGAAAGGGATGCGGTGGCCGGGCGCCCAGGCGCCCGAGAGGATCTTTTCGCGGATGTCGGACAGGATTCGCTGATGCAGCGAGATGGTCTCTCCGCCCTCGACATCATCTGTTTCGACAAGACTCATCGGATGGTCCTGTTCAGCCTTGCGACAATGCGGTCATGACTTTGCGAAACCGCTCGGCGACCGCCTCGCGCTTCGCGTGCCTGCCGCCGCTGACCTGCTTCTTGCCATGCACCCAGACGCAATCGACTTTGCCGCCATTGGCAAAAATCCAGGCGTCGAGGATCGTGTCGCCCGCCTTGCCGGCAAGCGAAGGATGGCCGGCGTCGAGCGAGACGAAATCGGCGGGGCCGCCGGCGGCAATTTGCGACGGTCCGGCGCCGAGCGCCTGGCTGCCGCCGTCGAGCGAGGCGTCAAACAGCGCGCGCCCCGTGGAACCGCCGGCGCGGGCCAGCACGTTGCGGGCGCGGTGGGCGAGGCGCTGCGAATATTCGAGCTGCCGAAGCTCGTCCGGCAGGCCGATCAGCACATTGGAATCGGAGCCGACGCCGAAGCGTCCGCCATGCTCGACGAACAGCGGGGCCGCGAAAGTGCCATCGCCGAGATTGGCCTCGGTGATCGGGCAGAGCCCGGCGATCGCACCGGTCCGTGCCATGCCGATGGTTTCCGCCTCGGTCATATGGGTGGCGTGGATCAGGCACCAGCTTTTGTCCACCTTGGCGTTGGCCAGCAGGAACTCGACCGGACGCTTGCCCGACCAGGCGATGCAGTCCTCGACCTCCTTCACCTGTTCGGCGATATGGATATGGATCGGCCCGTTCGGCGCCATCGTCGCGACGGCATTGAGCTCGTCCGGCGTTGCGGCGCGCAGACTATGCGGCGCGACGCCGACGACCGCCTCCTCCAGCGAACGAACACCTTCGCGACACTTTTCAAGTAGCCGCCCGAAGCGCTCGACATCATTGATGAATCGCCGTTGGCCTTCATTTGGCGCGGCGCCGCCGAAGGACGAGTGGGCGTAAAACACCGGCAGCAGCGTCAGGCCGACGCCGGTATCGGCTGCGGCAGCGGCGATGCGTTCCGCCATCTCGGCGATATTGGCGTAAGGCTGTCCGTCGCGGTCGTGATGCAGATAGTGGAACTCGCCGACGCGCGAGAAGCCGGCCTCCAGCATCTCGACATAAAGCTGCGCCGCTACCGCCTCGACCTGGTCGGGTGTCATCGACAATGCGAAACGGTACATCACCTCGCGCCAGCTCCAGAAACTATCGGCCGAAGGGCCGCGCAGCTCGGCAAGGCCCGCCATGCCGCGCTGGAAGGCGTGGCTGTGCAGATTGGGCATGCCGGGCAGGACAATGCCATGGCGTTCGTCGCCGGCCTGCGCGGAAGCACCAACGTCGACCCCGGTGATGCGGCCGCCATCGAAAGCGATCCTCACATTGCCCTGCCAACCGCCGGGCAAAAGCGCCTGTTCCGCAAAGATCGCTGTCACTTTTGTCTCCAAATCTCGATGCGTGAGCGACGATACCACTTGCGTCGTATCTCAATATGTATATACATAATCGCCATCCAATCAAATGGAAAAGATGATGGGTGGAGCAAACTGGAAGAGCGGCCTTCGGGTCTGGCGCAACGCGCGGCTGGCGACGATGGCCGATGGCGCGGCCGGTCTCGGCATCGTCGAGAAAGGTGCGATCGCGTCGCGTGACGGTCTCATCGTCTATGCCGGTCCTGAGGCCGACATGCCGGCTTCCGCCGGGCAGGGCGCCGAGACCGTCGATTGCGGGGGACGCTGGATCACGCCCGGCCTGATCGATTGCCACACGCATCTGGTCTATGCCGGCAACCGCGCCAATGAATTCGAAATGCGGCTGGCCGGCGCCACCTATGAAGAAGTGGCACGTGCTGGGGGCGGCATCGTCTCCTCGGTCAAGTCGCTGCGCGCCGCCAGCGAGGACGAACTGGTCGCCCAGACCCTGCCGCGCCTCGATGCGCTGATGGCCGAAGGGGTCACCACCGTCGAGGTCAAGTCCGGCTACGGCCTCGATACCGACAATGAGAAGAAGTCGCTGCGCGCGGCCCGCCGTCTGGCCAATGAGCGCCCGGTCACGGTCCGCACCACCTGTCTGGCCGCCCATGCGCTGCCGCCCGAGGCCAAGGGCGACAAGGATGCGTTCATCGATCTCGTCGCCGGCACCATTCTGCCGCAAGTCGCCGCCGAAAAGCTCGCCGATGCCGTCGATGGCTTCTGCGAGGGCATTGCATTCTCGCCCGAGCAGATGGCGCGCGTCTTCGACAAGGCCAAGGCGCTTGGCCTGCCTGTAAAACTCCACGCCGACCAGCTTTCCAACCTGCATGGCGCAGCACTTGCCGCCCGCTATGGCGCGTTGTCGGCCGACCACCTCGAATATACGGACGAGGAAGGCGCCGAGGCGATGGCCAAGGCCGGCACCGTGGCGACGATCCTGCCCGGCGCCTATTACTTCATCCGCGAGACGAAGAAGCCGCCGGTCGACCTGTTCCGCCGCCACGGCGTCAAGATGGCTGTCGCCACCGACTCTAATCCCGGCACCTCGCCGCTCACCTCGCTGCTGCTCACCATGAACATGGCCGCGACGCTGTTCGGCATGACTGTCGACGAATGCCTTGCCGGCGTCACCCGCGAAGCCTCGCGGGCACTTGGCCTGCTCGATAGCACAGGCACGTTGGAAGCCGGCAAATCGGCCGACCTTGCCATCTGGGATATCGAGCGCCCGGCCGAACTCGTTTACCGCATGGGCTTCAACCCGCTCCATGCCCGTATCTGGAGAGGACAATGACGGAACTTACCCTGACGCCGGGAAACGCGACGCTTGCCGACTGGCGCGCCATCTATCGCGGCGCCGTGCCGCAGCTTGACGCCGCCTGCCGGCCGAAGATCAAGGCCAGCGCCGAGGCGGTCGCCCGCATCGTCGCCAAGGGCGAGCCGGTCTATGGCATCAACACCGGCTTCGGCAAGCTGGCCAGCGTCCGTATCCCGGCCAACGATCTCGAAACGCTCCAGCGCAACATCGTGCTGTCGCATGCCGCGGGGGTCGGCGAGCCGATGCCGGTCGCGGTGGTTCGGCTGATGATGGCGTTGAAGCTCGCCAGCCTTGCCCAGGGTGCTTCCGGCGTGCGGCCTCAGACCATCGAATTGCTGGAGGCCATGCTTGCGAACGACGTCATTCCGGTGGTGCCGGCGCAAGGCTCGGTCGGCGCTTCCGGCGACCTCGCGCCCCTCTCGCACATGACGGCGGTCATGATCGGCGTCGGTGAATGTTTTACCCCGCATGGCCGTTTCCCGGCCAAGGTCGCCTTCGTATCGCATGGGCTGGAGCCGGTGACGCTCGGCGCCAAGGAAGGCCTGGCACTGCTCAACGGCACGCAGTTCTCGACGGCTTTCGCGCTCGCCGGCCTGTTCGAGGCCGAGGTGCTCTACCAGTCGGCGCTGGTTGCCGGCGCGCTGTCGACCGATGCCGCCAAGGGCTCCGATGCGCCCTTCGACCCGCGCATCCACCTCTTGCGCAAGCATCGCGGCCAGATCGAAACGGCCGACGCCCTGCGCAATCTGATGGCCGGCAGCGCCATTCGTGAATCGCACCGCATCGGCGACGAGCGCGTGCAGGACCCATATTGCCTGCGCTGCCAGCCGCAGGTGATGGGGGCTGCCCTCGACGTGCTGCGCAAGGCCGCCGACACGCTTGAGACCGAGGCCAACGGCGTCACCGACAACCCGCTGATCTTCGTCGAGGACGATACCGCGCTTTCGGGCGGCAATTTCCACGCCGAGCCGGTGGCCTTCGCCGCCGACATGATCGCGCTGGTCGTCTGCGAGATCGGCTCGCTGTCGGAGCGGCGCATCGCCATGCTGGTCGATCCGGCATTGTCCGGCATGCCGGCCTTCCTGACGCCGAAGCCGGGCCTGAACTCCGGCTTCATGATCCCGCAGGTGACAGCGGCCGCCCTTGTTTCGGAAAACAAGCAGAAGGCCTATCCGGCGAGCGTCGATTCCATCCCGACCTCGGCCAACCAGGAAGACCATGTCTCGATGGCGGCGCATGGCGCGCGGCGGCTGCTCGGCATGATCGAGAATGCGACCGCCGTCATCGGCATCGAGTTGCTGGCCGCTGCGCAGGGCTGCGATTTCCACCAGCCGCTTGCGTCCAGCGGAGCGCTGGAAGCGGTGCGCAAGCTGGTCCGGGCCGAGGTGCCGCATCTCGACAATGACCGGCATTTCCATCCCGACATGGAAAAGGCGATCGCCATGGTCCGCAGCGGCGCCGCGGTGAAGGCGGCGAGCGCCGTGAAGCTCCCGGGAATTGCGTCGTGAGGTTGAACGCCCTGATAGGCCGCGATCCTTCGCGCCCCCCTCTGTCCTGCCGGACATCTCCCCCTCAAGGGGGGAGATTGGCTGTCACCTTGGCTTTCGCCAATCTCCAACGCGGCAGGAATGAGCGCGGCGCCGAAACCGCCAATCTCCCGCCAAGAGGGGGAGATGCCCGGCAGGGCAGAGGGGGACGCCGTAGAGCTCCAAAATGCGGAGGTCTCGCATGACCCCTTCATGGTTGACGGTAACCCAGGGCACAGCACCCCTGCTGGTCTCGATCCCGCATACCGGCATCGACCTTGCCGGTCTCGACAGCCGGCTGGTTTCGACCTGGCTCGGCCGCCGCGACTGCGACTGGTGGATCGACAAGCTCTATAATTTTGCCGCCGACCTTGGCGCGACTGTCGTGCACACCGCTATTTCGCGCACTGTCATCGACGTCAACCGCGATCCGTCGGGCGTCTCGCTCTATCCCGGGCAGGCCACGACGACGCTCTGCCCGACCGAGACCTTCGACGGCGATCCGCTCTATAATATGGGCGACGAACCGACCCCGTCCGAGATCGACCAGCGCCGCGAGACCTATTTCGTACCGTATCATGCCGCCTTGCAGGCCGAAATCGACCGGCTGCGCGGCATGCACGAGAACATCGTGCTCTATGACTGCCATTCGATCCGATCGGTGCTGCCGCGGCTGTTCGAAGGCACTTTGCCGGTCTTCAATCTCGGCACCAATGACGGCAGGAGCACCGATCCGTCGCTGCAGGACAAGGTCGCCGAAATCCTCGCCGCGACCGGCGAGACCTGGGTGGTCAACGGCCGCTTCAAGGGCGGCTGGATCACCCGCAGCTTCGGCCAGCCGCAGGACGGAGTGCACGCGCTGCAGATGGAGCTCTCCAACCGCGGCTACATGCGCGAGCCGGCCGGGAAGGGCTCGCCCGAGAACTGGCCGGTGCCTTACGACGCGACCTATGCCGCGCCGATCCGCGCCACGCTGAAAACCATCCTCGAAACCGCCATTGAATGGGCCGGGCGCTGACGCGCCGCCTTACTCGAAAGGGACAATGATGAACGATCCTCGCCACAACATCCGCGAAGTGCGCAGCCCCCGCGGCGACAAGCTCAACGCCCGTTACTGGACGACCGAGGCGCCGCTGCGCATGTTGATGAACAATCTCGACCCGGAGGTCGCCGAGAACCCGAACGAGCTCGTCGTCTATGGCGGCATCGGCAGGGCGGCGCGCACCTGGAACGATTTCGACCGCATCGTTGCTTCGCTGAAGACGTTGGGCGAGGACGAGACGCTCCTGGTGCAGTCCGGCAAGCCGGTCGGCGTTTTCAAAACCCACGCCAACGCCCCGCGCGTGCTCATCGCCAACTCCAACATCGTGCCGCACTGGGCAACCTGGGAGAAGTTCAACGAGCTCGATAGGAAGGGCCTGATGATGTACGGCCAGATGACGGCCGGCTCCTGGATCTATATCGGCACGCAAGGCATCGTGCAGGGCACGTATGAAACTTTTGTGGAAGCGGGCCGCCAGCACTACAACGGCAACCTCAAGGGCAAATGGATCCTGACCGGCGGTCTCGGCGGCATGGGCGGCGCCCAGCCTCTGGCCGCCGTCATGGCCGGCGCTTGCTGCCTGGCGATCGAATGCAATCCCGACTCCATCGATTTCCGCTTGCGCACCCGCTATGTCGACGAAAAGGCCGAGACGCTCGACGAAGCGATGGAAATGATCGAGCGCTGGACCAAGGCCGGCGAGGCGAAGTCGGTCGGCCTGCTCGGCAACGCGGCCGAGATCGTGCCGGAAATGTTCAGGCGCGGCATCCGTCCCGACATGGTCACCGACCAGACCTCGGCGCATGACCCGATCAACGGCTATCTGCCCAAGGGCTGGACCATGGCCGAGTGGCGCGAGAAGCGCGTCAGCGACCCGAAGGCGGTCGAAAAGGCCGCCCGCGCGTCGATGCGCGAGCATGTCGAGGCGATGGTGGCGTTCTGGAACGCCGGCGTGCCGACGCTGGACTACGGCAACAACATCCGCCAGGTCGCCAAGGACGAGGGTTTCGAGAACGCCTTCGCCTTCCCGGGCTTCGTGCCGGCCTATATCCGGCCGCTGTTTTGCCGCGGCATCGGTCCGTTCCGCTGGGCGGCGCTCTCGGGCGATCCGGAAGACATCTACAAGACCGACGCCAAGGTGCGCGAGCTCACCCCCGGCAACACCCATCTGCACAATTGGCTCGACATGGCGCGCGAGCGCATCTCGTTCCAGGGCCTGCCGGCGCGCATCTGCTGGGTCGGCCTCGGCGACCGCCACCGGCTCGGCCTCGCCTTCAACGAGATGGTGGCCAAGTGCGAGCTCAAGGCGCCGGTCGTCATCGGCCGCGACCATCTCGATTCCGGCTCGGTCGCCTCGCCGAACCGCGAGACCGAAGCGATGAAGGACGGCTCCGACGCCATCTCCGACTGGCCGCTGCTCAACGCGCTGCTCAATACCGCGTCCGGCGCCACCTGGGTGTCGCTGCACCATGGTGGCGGCGTCGGCATGGGCTTCTCGCAGCATGCCGGCATGGTCATCGTCGCCGACGGCACAGCTGACGCGGCAAAGCGCCTGGAGCGCGTGCTCTGGAACGACCCGGCGACTGGCGTCATGCGCCATGCCGATGCCGGCTACGACATCGCCATCCAATGCGCCAAAGAGCACCAGCTCAACCTGCCGGGCATCCTGGGCTAAGGCGATGCGCATCCTTCGTGCCGCCGGCTACCGCGTCATGCCATGGAAGAATAGCGGCGGCACGACCACCGAAATCGCCGTCTCGCCGCTTGGCGCCGGGCTCGACGATTTCGACTGGCGCGTCTCGATGGCCCGCGTCGAAACCAGCGGGCCGTTCTCCAGCTTTGCCGGCATCGACCGCACGCTGTCGGTGCTGGAAGGCGATGGCGTGGTGCTCGACATTGCCGGCCGGCCGCCGGTGCGCCTGGCTGCGGCTTCGGCGCCGCTCGCCTTTCCGGGTGACGTGCCGACCAGTGCGGCGTTGATCAACGGTCCGATCACCGATCTCAACGTCATGACCCGCCGCGGCCGCATGACGCATAGGGTCGAGTGCCGGCCGCTCTCCGGCGAGATTCGCCTTAAGCCGGACGCCGACACGACGCTCATTCTTGCCGTTGACGCCGGCGCCACGCTCTTCACGCACGATGGGTCGGACCTCGGACCGCTCGATGCGCTGATTCTCGACCGTGACAGCCCGGAACTGCGGCTTCAGCCCAAGGGGCAGGGTCTGCTTTTCGTGATCGAGCTCCATCGGGTCGCCGCCAACCATTAACGGCTGTTGCCAAACATGATCGCGGCTCGGGTGAATTATCGTCCGGCCCCTTGCATGTATCACGAAAAAGCCTGAATCCTTGCCCTGATCCAACCGGGGGCGGAGAGCGAGGGGCGTTCGCCCACGAGCTGTCGAAAGGGCACGCCCCTGTCGTGGTGCGCAAAACAAACTTTCGGCCAACCAGTCATGCAACCAATTGCAATTGAACCGGTTTTAGGGGCATTGCCGTGGCGGTGACGCCGCATTGCGCCCCGCCTTACGGAATTTTCAATGAACATTCAGACGAATCCGAACAAGATTGAACAGACAAGCGCCGGCTTCCCGGTGGTGACGGAAGCGCCGATACGCTCCAACTTCCTGCCTGAGGACCGGCTGCGCGCCTTGGGCGTTGCGCTCGCCAAGGGCGAGGTCAAGGAACTGTTCGGCCTCGCCCCGTTCGAGTTCCAGGCCCGCATCCGCGACAGCGCCAAGAAGATCCTCGAAGTCTATCGCTCGACCAATGCCGCCCAGGCCAAGGGCGAGACCATCACACCGGCCGCGCAATGGCTGCTCGACAACAACTACCTGGTCGAGGAGACCATTTTCCAGGTCAAGCGCGACTTGCCGCGCCGCTTCTATCGGCAGTTGCCGACGCTCACGCTCGGCGACGGTATCGTACTGCCGCGCGCCTTCATCGTTGCCTGGAGCTATGTCGAGCATTCCGACAGCTCCGTCTCGGCCAGCATGTTCAAGGCGATTGTCGAGGGCTTCCAGTCGGTCGAGCCGCTGAAGATCGGCGAGATCTGGGCGCTGCCGTCGCTGCTGCGCTTCGTGCTGATCGAGAACCTCCGCCGCATCGCCGTGCGCGTCGATCGCACCAGGCAGATGCGCCACATCGCCAACGAGGTCGCCGACCGCGTTCTGGCGACCGACGACAATGCCGACCGCACCAGGATCCTGTCGACCTACAGAGCGCATGCGCAGGACACCACTTTCGCCACCCAGCTGCTCTATCGCCTGCGCGACGGGTCGCAGAACGCCGGCAGGGCGCTGGAATGGCTGGAAGGCGAGCTCGAAAAGACCGGCTCCGACGCTGAGGAGATCATCATCTCCGAGCATCAGACGCTGTCCAGCGGCAACGTTACCACCGGCAACATCATCCGCGGCCTGCGCCTCATCAACGACGTCGACTGGACGGTCTGGTTCGAAGGCGTCAGCCGCATCGACACGCTGCTGCGCGAGAAGACCGATTTCGCCGCGCTCGACTTCTTCTCGCGCGACCAGTACCGCACCGCGATCGAGCAGCTGGCGCGGCGCTCCGAGCTGTCCGAATACCGGGTGGCCGAAAAGGCGATCGAGCTTGCCGGCCACACGCCCGGTGTCACCGATGCGTCCGGCGTGCCCGAAACCGCCGACCCCGCCGTGCATACCGATGTCGGCTTCTTCCTGGTCGGCCCGCGCCGGCAGGAACTGGAAAACGCGATCGGCTACCGGCCGCCTTTCTATGTGACCTTCAAGCGCGCCTTTGCCAGCGCTGGCTGGCTGGGCATCGTCGTGCCGGTTTTCCTTTTGACGGCGCTGCTCTTGGTGCTTTCGGGGAGGGCGCTCGCCAATCTCGGCCTGTCGGTGGAATCGATCACGCTGATGCTGGCGTTGTTCGCTGTGCCGGCCAGTGAAGGCGCGTTGGCCTTCTTCAACACCGTGGTGGCGCTGTTCCTGAAGCCGACCAGGCTTGTCGGCTATGATTACAACAAGCACGGCATCCCGGCCGAGGCGCGCACCCTGGTCGTGGTGCCTTCGCTGATCGGCTCGCGCGACGATGTCGAGGAAAACATCCGCAACATCGAGGTGCATCACCTCGCCAACACTGCGGAAGAGATCCATTTCGCGCTTCTGTCCGACTGGCCGGATTCCAAGACCGAGATCGACGCCGCCGATATCGAGATCCTGCAATATGCCCGCGACGAGATCGCCAGGCTCAATGCCCGCTATCCGTCGGAGGGCTCGCCGCGCTTTTATCTCTTGCACCGGCGCCGGCTCTACAACCAGGCGCAGGGCTGCTGGATGGGCTGGGAGCGCAAGCGCGGCAAGCTGCATGAACTGAACCTTCTGGTGCGCGGCGACAGCGACACCACCTTCCTGCCGCTCGACGTGCCGCTGCCGGAGAAGGTCGTCTATGTGATGACGCTCGACGCCGACACGCGCACCACGCGCGACGCGGTTTCGAGCCTGGTCGGCAAGCTCGCCCATCCGCTGAACCGCCCGCATTTCGATCCGGTCAAGCGCGTCGTCAGCGCCGGCTACACCATCCTGCAGCCGCGCATCACGGCTTCGCTCACCAGCGGCGACGATGCCTCCTTTTTCCAGCGCGTCTTCTCGGCCAACCGCGGCCTCGACCCGTATGTGTTCGCCGTCTCCGACGTCTATCAGGACGTCTTCGGCGACGGTTCCTTCACCGGCAAGGGCCTCTACCATGTCGATGCCTTCGAGGCGGCGCTGAAGGACCGCATCGACGAAAACACCATCCTCAGCCACGATCTGCTCGAAGGCGCGCTGGCGCGCGCGGCGCTGGTCACCGACGTCGAACTGGTCGAGGATTATCCGACCCGCTACTCGGTCGACGCCTCGCGCCACCATCGCTGGGCGCGCGGCGACTGGCAGCTGCTCGGCTTCATCTTCGACCCGCGCGCCGGGGTGCCTGCGCTGTCGCGCTGGAAAATGGTCGACAACCTGCGCCGCTCGGTCACCCCGATCTTCTGGGTCATGGCCTGCGTCGCCGGCTGGACGCTGCTGCCCTTCACCCAGGCCGCGCAGTGGCAGGCGCTTTTGATCCTCAGCCTGTTCATGGCGCCGACTTTCGATATCGTGAACGGCATCCTGCCGAAGAGCGGGGACCAGACGCCGCGCGGCCATTTCTCCGCTCTGGCCCGCGACACCGTATTCGGCACCGCCCTGGTGGCGCTCAAGGTGCTCTTGATGGCGCACCTCGCCTGGATGATGGGCGATGCCATCATCCGCACCATCTACCGGCTCTTCGTCAGCCGGCAGAACCTGCTCGAATGGCGCACCGCATCGCAGGCGGCCAAAAGCGGCACCGATCTCGGCGCCTATTACGGCATGATGTATGGCGCGGTCATCATCGGCGTCGTCGGCCTCGCTATTCCGGTGCTGGCCGATTCCACCGGCGCCTTCGTCGCCTTCTTCTTCGCCATCTTCTGGATCGCTTCGCCCGCCGTCGCCTGCTGGATCAGCCGCTCGGCCGAAACCGAGGACAGGCTGCGCATCTCGACCGCCGACATCCACGCGCTGCGCACCTTCGCGCGCCGCACCTGGCACTATTTCGAGACCTTCGTCACGCCCGAGCAGCATCATCTGCCGCCGGACAATTTCCAGGAAAGCCCGGCGCCGGTTGTGGCGCCGCGCACCTCGCCGACCAATATCGGCGTCTATCTGCTCTCGGTGGTGTCGGCGCGCGATTTCGGCTGGATCAGCCTGTCGGATGCCATCACCCGCATCGACGCCACGATGACGACCATCGAGAACATGCCGCGCGATCGCGGTCATCTCTACAACTGGTATGACACGACGACACTGAAGCCGCTCTATCCGCTCTATATCTCCGCGGTCGACAGTGGCAATCTCGCGGGCCATCTGGTCGCGGTGGCGGCGTCCTGCGCCGAATGGGCCGAAGCGCCTTCCGTGCATCTGCAGGGCGATTTCGAAGGCATCATCGACACCGTCACAATTCTCGATGAGAGCCTGGACGAACTGCCTGACGACCGCCGGCAACTGCGGCCGCTGCGCCAGCGCCTGGCCGACCGTCTGGACGGCATGCGCCGCGCCGTTGCGACCATCAAGGCGCAGCCTGAGATGGCATCGATCCGCACAATCAACCTTGCCGTGCTGGCGGGCGAGATCCGCAAGCTCGCCACCGCCATCCACACCGAGGCGACATCGCCGAAGAGCGATGTCATCGCCGACTGGGCGGAGCGGCTGGAAGCGACCTGCGAGGCGCATGTGCATGACTCGCACAATGACGAAAGCGCGGTCGCCGCCTTGCGCGCCAAGCTGCTCGCTTTGCGCGAACGCTGCCGCCGCTATGCCTTCGAGATGGATTTCTCCTTCCTGATGCGGCAGGAGCGCAAGCTTCTGTCGATCGGGTACCGGGTCGAGGACCGCCAGCTCGACGAGAGCTGCTACGACCTGCTCGCTTCCGAGGCGCGGCTCACCAGCCTGTTCGCCATCGCCAAGGGCGACCTGCCGACCGAGCATTGGTTCCGTCTCGGTCGGCCGGTCGTCGAGATCGGCTTCCAGGGCGCGCTGATGTCCTGGTCGGGCTCGATGTTCGAGTATCTGATGCCGCCGCTGGTGATGAAGGAGCCGCAGGGCTCGATTCTCAACCAGACCAGCAAGCTCATCATCAAGCGCCAGATCCAGTATGCGCGTTCGAAGAACGTGCCCTGGGGCATTTCGGAAGCGGCCTACAACGCCCGCGACCGCGAGCTCACCTATCAGTACACCAATTTCGGCGTGCCCGGCCTCGGCCTGAAGCGCGGCCTTGGCCAGAACACCGTGATCGCGCCCTATGCGACGATCCTGGCGGCGCAGTTCAGCCCGCGCGAGGCGGTGCAGAACCTGCAGCGGCTGCGCTCGATCGGCGCGCTTGGCCGCCACGGCTTCTACGACGCTGTCGATTTCACGCCGCAGCGTGTGCCCGAAGGCACCGACCATGCCGTGGTGCAGAACTACATGGCGCACCATTCCGGCATGTCGATCGCCGCTGTCGCCGACGCCATTTTCGAGGGTCGGCTGCGAGAGCGCTTCCACAGCGACCCGGTGATCGAATCGGCCGAGCTTCTCTTGCAGGAGAAGGCGCCGCGCGACATTCCGACCGCCACGGTCAGGACGGAAGCCGACGAGCGCTCCAAGGACGAAACCGAGACCGAGAGCCCGGACAGCCGCGTCGTTCTCGACCCGATCAAGGCGCTGCGGGCGACCAACGTCATGTCCAACGGCCGCTATTCGGTCATGGTCACCGCTACCGGCTCCGGCTACAGCCGCTTCGGCGAGCTTGCGATCACCCGCTGGCAGCCGGATCCGAGCGAGGACCGTCTCGGCTCCTACATCTTCCTTCGCGACACCGCGACTGGCGACTGGTGGTCGGCAACCGCCGAGCCGAAGCGCGCCGAGGGCGAACGCGTCCAGACGCTGTTCGGGGACGACAAGGCGAGTTTCACCAAATCGGTCGGCCCGCTGCGTTCGGAAGTCGAATGCATCGTCATTTCCGAAGGCAATGGCGAAGGCCGCCGCATCACGCTCTATAATGACGGCGCAACCGACAGGCATATCGAGGTGACCTCCTTCGCCGAGCTGGTGCTCGGCAACGAAGCCTCGGACAACGCGCATCCGGCGTTCTCCAAGATGTTCATCGAGACCGAGATCGCGCCGAACAACGGCGCGATCTTTGCCACAAGGCGCAAGCGCGACAAGAACGACCCCGACCTCACCATGGTGCATTTCGTCACCGACCCGGCGGGTCCGTCGCGCGATGCCGAGGCCGAGACCGACCGGCGCGCCTTCATCGGCCGTGGCCGCACCATCGCCGATGCCGTCGCCTTCGATCCGGGCGCCAGGCTTTCCGGCGGCCAGGGCTTCACGCTCGACCCGGTGGCGGCATTGCGCCGCCAGGTGCGCGTGCCGGCCAACAAGAAGATATCGCTGACCTTCTGGACAGCCGTCGGCGCCAATCGCGGCGAGCTCGACGAGGCGATCGCCCGCCTCGACCACCAGGAGAGCTTCGCCCGCCAGGCCATGCTTGCCTGGACGCGCAGCCAGGTGCAGACGCGTCATCTGGGCCTGAGCCTCACCGACGCCGCCAATGTGCAGAAGCTGGCGCGCTATCTGATCTATCCCGATCCGTTCCTGCGCCTGCCGGCGGAGTCCATCGCCTCCGGCCTCGGCCGCCAGTCGAGCCTGTGGCCGACCAGCATCTCCGGCGATTTCCCCATCTTCCTCGTGCGCATCGGCGACGTCGCCGATCTCGAGATCGTCGCCCAGGCGCTCCGCTTCCAGGAATATATGCGCGCCCGTGGCATGATGATCGACTTCGTCGTCGTCAACGAGCAAGCCTCGTCCTATGTGCAGGACCTGCAGCGTGCGGTGGAGACGCTGTGCGAGAACAGCCGCCTGCGCGGCCGCGAGCTTGGGCCCCGCCAGCACATCTTCGCGGTGCGCCGCGACCTGATGGACGAGCCGACCTACAAGACCTTGCTGTCGGTGGCGCGCGTGGTGCTGCATACGCGCAACGGCACGATCTTCGATCAGCTCGAACGCGCCGAGACGGCTGCGCTCCAGGCCCGCGATGCCCTGCTGCAGGCGGAAGGTGGCAGCCCGCGCGAGCCAGTTCCGCCGCTGCCTTTGCCGGTGCCGGCAAGCCGGGGAGGAGCCGACATTGCCGCCGACGGCAGCGGCCTCAGCCTGTGGAACGGCTTTGGCGGCTTCGATGGCGACGGCCGCCACTATGTGACGCGGCTGACCGGCCGGCGCTCGACGCCGCAGCCCTGGATCAACGTGATCTCCAACGCCTCTTTCGGCTTCC
This sequence comes from Mesorhizobium sp. Arg314, assembly GCF_053714275.1. Taxonomy (NCBI): domain Bacteria; kingdom Pseudomonadati; phylum Pseudomonadota; class Alphaproteobacteria; order Hyphomicrobiales; family Phyllobacteriaceae; genus Mesorhizobium; species Mesorhizobium sp. Arg314. The sequence goes on from NZ_JBSKBP010000022.1 coordinate 56,503, forward strand.
ACGTCTCGGCCGAAGGCGCCGGCTTCACCTGGAGCCGCAACAGCCGCGACTACCAGCTGACGCCCTGGTCGAACGACCCGGTGTCGAACCGGCCGGGCGAGGGCTTCTATGTTTTCGACCACGCCAGCGGCAAGGCGTTCTCGCCGATGGCCGCGACGGTTCGCGATCCGTCGATGACCTATGAGACCTGGCATGGCCAGGGCTTCTCGACCTTCCGCTCCAGGCGGGGTTCGCTGTCCATGGACCTGACGCAGGTGGTCGACCCGACCGATCCCGTGAAGATCACCCGGTTGCGCATCCAGAATTCCGGCTCCGTGCCGGCGCGGCTGCGCGTCTATGCCTATGCCGAATGGGTGCTGGGCGGCCATCGCTCACGCACCGCGGCGACCATCGTGCCGACGCGGGATGCGGCAACGGGCGCGCTTTTGGCGCAGAACCCCTATGGCCTCGACTTCGGCGAGCGGGTCGCTTTCCTGGCGGCCGGCCATACCGTCCATTCGGTGACCGCTGACCGCAGCGAGTTCATCGGCAGGCATGGCACGACCGAGTATCCGCAGGCCGTGCTTGGCGGGCTTGCGCTCTCGGGCCGGATCGAGGCGGGCGACGATCCCTGCGCGGTTGTCGCCAGCGACATCGACGTTCCGGCCGGGGGCGACGTCACGTTGTTCTGGCTGCTCGGCGACGCGTCCACGCCCGCCGAGGCAAGCGCGCTGGTGCAGACCCATCGCGGCAAGGATTTCGATCAGCGCCTGGCCGACAACGAGCGCGCCTGGCGCGGCTTCCTCGACACCATCCAGGTCGAGACGCCCGACGAGGCGATGAACGCCATGGTCAACCACTGGCTGCCTTACCAGAGCCTGGCCTGCCGCATCCGCGCCCGCTCGGCATTCTACCAGGCGAGCGGCGCTTTCGGCTTCCGCGACCAGCTGCAGGACACGCTGTCGCTTCTGGCGCATGACCCGAAGCTGGCGCGCGACCAGATCCTCAATGCCGCGCGCCGGCAGTTCCCGGAGGGCGACGTCCAGCACTGGTGGCTGCCGCGCACCGATGCCGGGGTGCGCACCTTGATCTCGGACGACGTTGTCTGGCTGGCGCATGCGACGGCCCGCTACATCGAGGTGACCGGCGATGCTGGTATCCTCAAGGAGCAACTGCCTTTCATCGACGGGCAGCAGCTCGGCGAGGGCGAGCATGACGCCTTCTTCACGCCGGAGATCACCAAGAGCACCGCACCGCTCTATGACCATTGCGCGCGGGCGCTCGATCTCGCGATCAAGCGCAGCAGCCCAGCCGGCCTGCCGCTCATCCTTGGCGGCGACTGGAACGACGGCATGAACCGCGTCGGCGAGGGCGGCAAGGGCGAGAGCGTGTGGCTGGGCTGGTTCCTGTTGAAGACGCTGATCGACTTCGCGCCGGTCGCCAAGGGGCAGGGCGACACCAAGCGGGCGCAGGCCTGGACCAAGCATGCGGATGCGCTGAAGCGGGCGCTGGAAAGCACCGCCTGGGACGGCCAGTGGTACCGGCGCGGCAGCTTCGACGACGGCACGCCGCTCGGTTCGCACAACTCCGACGAGTGCAAGATCGACTCCATCGCCCAGTCCTGGAGCGTGCTGTCGGGCGAAGGCGATCCGGCCCGCTCCACGACGGCCATGGGGCAGGCGACCAACATGCTGGTCGATGACAAGCTCAATATCGTCAAGCTGTTCACGCCGCCCTTCTCCAGGAGCGAGAAGGATCCCGGTTACATCAAGAGCTACCCGCCTGGCGTGCGCGAGAACGGCGGCCAGTATACCCATGCCGCGACCTGGTTCGTGATCGCGCTGGCCGAAATGGGCCGCACCGACGAGGCCTATCGCTGCTTCTCGATGCTGAACCCCGTCAATCACGCTTCGGATGAGGCGGCGGCCGAACACTACCGCGTCGAGCCCTATGTCGTGGCCGCGGACATCTATTCCGGCGAAGGCAAGGGCGGCCGCGGCGGCTGGACCTGGTACACGGGCTCGGCCGGCTGGCTCTACCGCGCTGCGGTGGAAGGCATCCTCGGCATCGAGCGGCGCGGCAAGGAGATCACGTTTAGGCCGAAGCTGCCCGGACACTGGGATGGCTACGCCGCGACGCTCAAGATGTTCGACGGCGAGATCAAGGTTCGCGTCATCCGCGACAAAAAGACCAAGTCGATCTCGCTTGAAGTCGACGGTTCGAAGAAAAAATCAACCTCTTTTGAGCCGAAAACCGATGGCAAGACCGAGGTTGTCGTCAAGATACCTGCGTAAAATCAAAGGCTTGGCTTGTTGGCTGCGCACCCTCCGGGGCGCGCGGCCAATCGGTGTTTTTTACTTGGCGCAGGCGCCGCGCCCGATCGCGCGCCTTCCTTTAGGGCAGGCTAAGCAAGCAGCCGGTGATTAAAAATGTGGCAGCGCGAGGCCAGTGCCATTATTTTGCCGCAAGGCTGACATTTCACCTTTTATCTCAAACCGTTAGGCGATCACGTCAGATTTCGTACCGTCGTCATCTTTTGTTCGCTAAATGGGAACGGAAGGGATAGACGACGCATTGTTTCGCGACACATTTACCGTTACGTGTCAAAAAATGGTGCGGTGCACAATAGCGGCATTGAGCACAGACAAGAGTTTGGCGGAGTAGCTGAAGTGTCACTTCTGCAGATCTACTTTAGAGCGCTGGGTTATCTGGCGGCCGACAAGAAGCGCGTTGCGCTGATTTGCGGCGCCAACGTCGCGCTCGCAGCGATCGCAATCCTCGAGCCGATCCTGTTGGGCCGGGTGATCGGTGCCATTTCCGAAAAAGGCCAGGTGTTTTCGACGCTCGCCGTCTGGGCAGCTCTCGGTGTCTTCAATGTCATAGCCTTCGTGCTGGTGGCGCGCGGCGCCGACCGCTTCGCCCATGCCCGTCGTTCGGAAGTGTTGTGCCAATCCTTCGAGCGCGTCATCACCATGCCGCTTGCCTGGCATCACCAGCGCGGCACTTCCAATTCGCTGCACACGCTGCTGCGCGCCGTCGAGACCCTGTTCAGCCTGTGGCTCGAATTCATGCGCGTTCATCTGTCGACGGCCATCGCGCTGGTGCTGCTGGTGCCCACCGCGCTTGCCATGGACATCCGCATGTCCATTGTGTTGCTCGGCCTCGGCGTGCTTTACGTTGGCATCGGCCGTATCGTCATGCGCCGCACCAAGTCAGGGCAGACGGCCGTCGAGCGCCACTACCACACCGTGTTTGCCCATGTGACCGATAGCGTCAGCAATGTCGCCGTGCTGCAGAGCTACAACCGCATCGGCCATGAGACCGCGACGTTGAAGCGTTACGTCAAGAACCTGCTCGACGCGCAGAACCCTGTGCTCGACTGGTGGGCGATCGCCAATGCGCTGAACCGCCTGTCGTCGACGATCTCGATGATGATCGTGCTCTCGATCGGCGCTTATCTCGTCACCCGTGGCCAGCTCCGCGTCGGCGATGTCGTCGCTTTTACCGGCTTTGCCGGAATGCTGATTGCCCGTCTCGACCAGATGTCGGCCTTCACCACCCAGATTTCCGAGGCGCGCGCCAAGCTCGAGGACTTCTATCGCCTTGAAGACTCGGCCGCCGACACCGCTGAGCCGGACGGTTTGCGCGAGCTCACCAATGTCACCGGCCACGTGCGCTTCGAGGATGTCAGCTTCGAGTTCGCCAATTCCGGCCACGGCATCGACGATGTCTCCTTCGAGGTCCAGGCTGGCCAGACGGTTGCCATCGTCGGCCCGACCGGCGCCGGCAAGACGACGCTCATCAATTTGCTGCAGCGCGTCTTCACGCCGTCAAGCGGCCGCATCCTGATCGACGGTATCGACACCCGCACGGTGACCCGCAAGTCGCTGCGCCATTCGATCGCCACCGTCTTCCAGGACGCCGGCCTGCTCAACCGCTCGATCGAGGACAACATCCGTGTCGGCCGCGCCGATGCGAGCAATGACGAGGTCCACGCCGCAGCCAACGCCGCCGCCGCGCAGGATTTCATCCTCTCCAAGAGCGGCGGCTACGATACCATCGTCGGCGAGCGCGGCGGCCAGCTCTCGGGCGGCGAGCGCCAGCGTATTGCCATTGCCCGCGCCGTGCTGAAGGATGCGCCGATCCTGGTGCTCGACGAGGCGACCAGCGCGCTCGACGTCGAGACCGAGGACCGCGTCAAGGAGGCGATCGACGAGTTGCGCCGCGACCGCACGACCTTCATTATCGCCCACCGCCTGACCACCGTCCGCGACGCCGACCTCGTCGTCTTCATGGACAAGGGCAAGGTGGTCGAGTTCGGCGGCTTTGCCGAACTGTCGCTGCGCAACGGCCGCTTCGCCGCCCTGCTGCGCGCCGGCGGCCTGCTCAACGACGAAGAGGTCCGCCGCCTCAGCCGTCCGGTGACGGAAGCGGCTTAAAGCAAGGCGCTTCTCCCTTCTCCCCTTGTGGGAGAAGGTGGATCGGCGCGTAGCGCCGAGACGGATGAGGGGTGTTCCAGCGGAGTGAGACGCTGGTGTCATCTGGAACACCCCTCATCCGTCGCCTTCGGCGACACCTTCTCCCACAAGGGGAGAAGGGAAAGTGCGACACTCCCCCGATTGCCCCTGGCGCATCGCCGGTCTATTTAGGTCGCCATGAGCGACACCACCTCACGCCCTGCCGGCTGGACCGATCTCGCCAACCCGACGCGCTTCGTCGGGCTGGCCGACAAGGTCGTCCCTTGGCTGGCGGCGCTAGCGGCGATCCTGCTCGTGGCAGGCTTGTATATGAGCTTCACCGCGCCAGAGGATTTCCAGCAGGGCATCACGGTGCGCATCATGTATATCCACGTGCCTTTCGCCTGGCTCGCCATGATGTGCTACACGATCATGGCGATCTCGGCGCTGGGCACGCTGGTCTGGCGCCATCCGCTGGCCGATGTGGCGCTGAAATCGGCGGCCCCGATCGGCGCCACCTTTACCGCGCTGGCGCTGATCACCGGCTCGATCTGGGGCAAGCCGATGTGGGGCACCTGGTGGGTATGGGATGCGCGGCTGACCTCGGTCTTCGTGCTCTTCCTGATGTATCTCGGCATCATCGCGCTGACCCGCGCGCTGGATGATGCCGGCCGCGCCGCCTGGGCCGCCGCCATCATCACGCTCGTCGGCTTCATCAACATCCCGATCATCAAATTCTCGGTCGATTGGTGGAATACGCTGCACCAGCCCGCGTCGGTCTTCCGGCTCGGCGGTCCGACCATCGACCCCTCGATGCTGTGGCCGCTCGGCGTGATGGCGCTCGGCTTCACGGTGCTGTTCTTCGCGCTGCATCTGATGGCGATGCGCACGGAGATTTTCCGACGCCGTGTTACCGCGATGCGCAGGGTTGCGGCAAGGCAGGCCGAGCGGGCTTGACCTTCTCCCTTGTGGGAGAAGGTGTCGCCGAAGGCGACGGATGAGGGGTACTCCAGGGAACACCGACGTCTCACTCCGCTGGAACACCCTCATCCGTCTCGGCGCTATCGCGCCGATCCACCTTCTCCCACAAGGGGAGAAGGGAAAGGCGCACATCACCCCATCCGTCCACGTGCGGCCACCGGCAGCGTCTCCAACACCTTGTCACCGTCGATCAGATGCACCTGGTCGAACAAGTTCGTCACCACGCAGCAATGGTCCGGCACGACGCGCACACGCTCTCCGATGCGTAGACCTGCGCCGTCGGAGAGCGTGACGTTGCCGTGCTCTTCGCTCAAACCGGTGACGCGCGCGCCGGGCACGCCGAGCAGTTCGCCGAAATCCGGCAGGCCGAGCGTATCGGATGACAGCGCCTTGCTGCCGGAATCGAGGATGGCGCGCGACGCCGTCGGGTGGCTGACCACGGTGGCGAGCACCGTCAGCGCACAGTCGTCCAGCGTGCCGACGCCTTTGGCGACCTGGTAGCGGTCGAGATAGATATAGGTGCCGGGCCGGTATTCGGTGACGACGCTGTTTTCGCCCGAGCGCCACATATCGGGCGTGCCGCCGCTGGAGATGCGTTCGCATTCGAGCCCTGCCGCGGCAAGCGCGTCGCGTGCAGTCTTCAGCCAGGCTTCCGCCTCGGCGGCGCGCCCGGCGGCCGGATAAGTCATCAGCCCGCCAAAGGCGAGGCCCTTTGCCTGATCGATCACCTTCGCCAGCGCCAGCGCATCGTCGGTGCCCTGTACGCCGCAGCGGCCCATGCCGGTGTCGCATTCGACCAGCACTTGCAGCGGATGGCCGGCATCGGTGAAGGTGGCGGCAAGCCCTTCCAGTGTCTCATGGCTGTCCGCCGTCACCGACAGCGTCACGCGACCATGGAGCGCCTTCAGGCGCTCCAGCTTGGCGCGGCCAAGGATGTTGTAGGGCAGGAAAATATCCTCAAGCCCGGCATCGGCCATCACCTCGGCTTCGCCGATCTTCTGGCAGGTGATGCCGACCGCGCCGGCTGCGACCTGCTTCTTCGCCCAGTAAGGCAGCTTGTGCGTCTTGATGTGCGGCCTGAGCTTCAACCCGTGGCGGTCGGCATGCGCCTGCGCCTTCTTTATATTGGCTTCGGCGCGGGCCGCGTCGATCAGGATCGCCGGCGTGTCGAGGTCGTCTATGCTGGCCATGAAAATCACCGTCCAATGCATGTATCTTGAAAGCGGGAACCGGTTTCGGGAAAAGACATGCGTAAAATCGAAAAGTCCGGTTGGGTTTATGGTCCCGATCCGGCCGGATGTCACGGGGCCAGAGCCGTCAGTTTGCGTCGACAGCGGACCGGCATTGGGCTATTCGGATGGGCAGATTTCAGCACCCAGCGGCCGGAGGAAGGGAACTCATGAAGCGCTCCAAGATCAACGACATCATCCGCGAAGCCGACGCCTTCATCCGCTCCTTCGGCTATATCATGCCGCCCTTCGCCTATTGGTCGCCGGAAGAGATGAAGGCGCATAAGGGCGACTCGTCGGCCATCTTCACCTCGCGCCTCGGCTGGGACATCACCGACTACGGCCAGGAGAAGTTCGACGAGCTCGGCCTGTTCCTGTTCACCGTCCGCAACGGCCGCTACGAGGACATGAAGCTGGGCATGGGCATGCTCTATGCCGAGAAGATCATGATCTCGCGCAAGGACCAGTTGTCGCCGATGCACCGCCACAACATCAAGGCCGAGGACATCATCAACCGCGGCGGCGGCAAGCTGGTGCTGGAACTGTTCATGCACGACCGCGACGGCGGCATCGACCCGAAGGCCGAAGTGTCTGTGCCGGTCGACGGCACAATCCATCGGTTGCCGGCAGGCGGGCTGTTGAAGCTCGATCCGGGCCAGAGCGTCACGCTGCTGCCAGGCGTCTGGCACGCCTTCTGGGCCGAGAGCAAGGACGTGCTGATCGGCGAGGTCTCGACCGTCAATGACGACCTCACCGACAACGTCTTCCGCGACCCGATCGGCCGCTTCTCCAACATCGACGAGGACGTCGCGCCGGTTCATCTCTTGGTGTCGGATTACGAGAAGTGGGTGGGGTAGGACTCAAAGTCAGTAAGTTGACTAGATACAATACTGTGAATTGGACGGGCCATCTGGTTAAGACTATTTGCAGATCCGCCAGGCTACCCAGTATAGTCGGTATAGGGCTTGGAATGGGCTAGTCGGGGGAGCAATTGATTCACATGCCGGGATCTGCGAGCGCGAAGCGCCTTGCCTGGTGGTCAGACTAAGTGATCAGGCGTGCTTTCCCACAGCGCTTTGATCGGCTGGCCGACAATGGGCGCACTGAGCCTATCCGAGTTACTGTGACTACTGACGATGGCGTCGAGCACGATGTTGTCATGAAGGTCTCTGCCGGTCGCGAAAGCAGCGAAGAAGGCCTGATGAATGAAATGCTGGGTTCGCTGTTGGCTGCGGACCTTGGCCTTCCGGTGAATGAGCCGTTTTTTATCGAGCTCGATACTGACTTCGTCCAGTCAGTAGTAAGGCCCGACGTTAGAGACAGGCTGGAGAAATCCTCTAGAATCGCATTCGCATCCAAAGCCGCTGGCGAACAGTGGCGACGGTGGAAGCCATCGGACAAACTGGCCAAATCTCAGCTCGAACTGGCAATTGCCGTTATGGCATTTGATGGCTTTGTCGCAAATAGCGACCGAAACCCGCAGAACTCAAACTTGCTGGTGAAGGATACAGACTGGCGGTTGATTGATCACGAAGCTGCGTTCGGCTTCCGACTGCGACTTTTTCCGAAGTGCGAGCCGTGGAAGGTAGGCAATTTGGAGATGATGCGGCGATATGGGCATGAGAGCGAGCATGTTTTTGCAAAACAGCTTGCAAAGCGGGACGATCTCAATTTTGGACCAGTGCGTGGCTCGTGGTCGGGTTTGTCAGACGTCCGCATGATCCAATATGATGCAATGCTCCCAGAGGAATGGGAAGCTGTTCGCCCTTTTTTAGCCGAAGCGATACGCCACCTTAAGCAAGTGCGAGACAACATCGAAGCATGTCTGCGTGAACTGGAAAGAGTGCTGTCATGACGCGCGAACCTTATACGTACATGATCCTCCGCTATCGCCATGACCCCGTGGCTGGTGAGCAGGTCAACGTCGGTGTTGTGGTGCATGCCGTGAGGAGCGGGTTCCTTGGTGCGATCATGCGACGTTCGTATGGCCGCATTGCAAAGATGTTCCCGACGCTGGATGGAGCGACCTTACGCCAAGATTTAATCGGTATCGAAAGAGCGTTCCAAAAGCTCGCGAGAACAAACGTATCCGGCGATATGGTTGGCCGCCCTAGCGCTGCAACCTATGCGCTCCGTGTCGTCGGCAAGGATGACAGCGCCTTAGTCTGGAGTGACATAGGTTCGGGTGTGACCTCGGATCCTGCCAAAACACTTGAAGACCTCCATAGTCGTTTTGTCACTCGGTACGATGAAGCCACGGCGGCACGGCGATCGGATGCGGATATCTGGCGGCCATTTCGTGACCTTTTATTGGAGCGAAAAATCGAGAACGTTTTTCAAAGGAAGACCATCGTGGGTACGCATGATGCTGTCGAGTTCGACCACTCCTGGAAGAATGGAAAGTGGCACTGTTTCCAGCCGCTTTCATTCGACCTGACTTCTGCCGCGGGCATTCAGGAAAAGGCCGCCCGCTGGGTTGGTCACATGGTTGGACTGAAGCAAGCGGTGGACGAGTTTCAGCCTTATTTCATTGTAGGCGAGCCGTCCGACGACTCGTTGGCAGCATCCTACGAGCGAGCGATCGACTTCATTCGAACGGCTCCACTTAATCCTCAGATCGTAACTGAGAAGGAGATGCCTAACTTCGTCGATGATCTCGCGGTCAAGGTTCAAGCTCATGGTCACGATACCGAGCGTTCGACGTAACGCTTGCGCTGCACTTGCCCTGAGCTCACCGCGCGTATTTATCCGCCTTGCGGTTCCCGAGCAGCAGCTTGCGTTCCAGATGCGCGCGAAGCTCGCCGTAATAAGCGGTCAGGAAGGCTTTTGAATCGATCGGCTCGACCCTGGCGCCGATCTTGCGGGCGATGGTCTCCGCCACCGCCTTGAGCGCCGAATAATCGTCGCGGCGCAGCACTTCCTCTAGCTTCTGCAACTCGGCGATGCCATAGGCGTCGAGCTGCGCGGGGCTGAACTGGAAGCGCGCCGCGACCGGGTCCTTGCGCAGCGAAAGATCCTCGACCAGCGCCACTTTCGGCGCCTCGACCACCCAGGTGCCGGCGAGCAGGTCGCCGATCCTCAACCGGTCGCGGTTGAAGAGCGGAAACAGCGAAAACAGCAGCGCCCAAACCAGGCCGAAGATGGTCGTCAGCGTGTCGGCGACATCGGCGCTGGCGCGCGCGGCGAGGATCGACAGCGGCAGGAACACTTCGATCTCCCGCATCAGATTGCGCGCGATGACCTGGTCGAGCGTGAGGCCGGCGCCGCTGCGCGACGCGACCCTGACGCCGACCATGCGCTTGCCCGGCGTCGCAGCGCGCCGTCCCGCCTCGAAGGCAATGAAATAGATGTTGCGCAGGAAGAAAATGAAGATGACCCAGACGATGAACAGCGGCTGTGCATCCTGGAAGCCGAGGCCGGCAAGGCCAAAGATTATCACCAGGGAGAAGACCACGGCCGCGGTGACGATGATCACCACATCGAGCAGGAATCCCGAAGCGCGAGTTCCGGCATCGGCCAGCTTGACCCGCAGGTCCACGCCTTCCGGCGTGACCAGCGAGCGTATCAGCGCGGCCGGGCTCTTGGTCTTGCCCACAGTTCTAGCGGTCGCCATGCCGTACCATTCGCAACAGGTAGAAATAACAGATCCACAAAACCAGCATGCCGCCGCCGATCGAATAGCGAGCGACGTCGCTGGTGATCGTCTGCCGGCCGATGCCTTCGAGCAGACCGGCAAAAAGCAGCATCACCGTGACGCCGACCATGGCGGTCGCCGCGACGCGCCCGGCCTGGGCGGCGGCTGCCATGCGCGTCAGTTCGCCGGGAAAGGCGATGCTGGTGCCGATGCGCATGCCGGCCGCACCGGCGATGGCGATGGCGAACAGCTCCGTCGTGCCGTGGATCGAAAGCCAGCCGCCGAGCTCGAAGCCCAGCCCCTTGGCGGCATAGATCTGGAAAATCGCGCCGAGCATGCAGCCATTCATCAGGATGATCAGCACGCTTGGCACGGCGAAGGCGAAGCCCAGCGCGAAGGCCAGGATCGAGACCTGCGTGTTGTGGGTGAAGAGATAGGCGGCGAAGCCTGAAAGGAAGTGATCACCGCCGCCGTAAAGCACGCTGCGCAGCGTCTCGGCCGACGAATCCGGATTGCGCCCGCCGGCCAGGCTCGGCGCGATGATGGCGTCGTACCAGCGCTTGTCGGAGGCGACCAGCCAATAGCCGGCAATCGCGCCGATGACCGTCAACCCGACAGATGTCCACACTTCGCGCCAAAGGTCGCGGATCGCCGCCGGCCAATCGTGCAGGAAGAAATCGCCGATGCGGGTCCTCAAGGAGCGCCGCGCGCCGTAGAGGTAGAAATAGCCGCGCAGGCATAGCGCCTCGAGATAGGCGATCAGCGCACTGTCGAGCGAGGTCGCGCGCGCCACCGACAGCGAGGACAGCGCCGAGCGGTAGAGCAGCGGCAGCGACAAGAGTTCGTCTTCCGACAGCGCGCGCGGCGTGCGCTTCTCGACGCGCGCCAGGAGCGCCTCGAAGGCTTTCCAGTCGGCTTCGCGCTCCTGGCGGAAGCTCGCCAGCGACTGGCGCACCGCAACGGTCCCGGCGGACAGCGTCATAAGAGGTTCTCCTCCTTGAGCTGGATATAGCGCTCGACCAGCGCCGGGCCGAGCCGCTGATGATCGGCCTCGATGACATGCGCGCCAAGTAGCCTGAGCCTGCCGATCACCACCTGACGCTGCTTCAAAAGATCGCCGGCGGTAACGGAGCGGGCGACATCCTCGGGCGCCGCCGGCGCCATGTCGGACAGCGTTTCAAGTTCCACATCCTTCATCAGCATGAACAGCACCAGATGCCGTTCGGTCAGCCGGCCGACGGTGCGCAGCATCAATTCGGCGCTGATCGGATCGACGAAATCGGTGAAGACGATGACCAGCGAGCGCCGGTCGAGCCTGGCTGCCAGCGTGGTGAGCGCCAGGGTGAAATTCGTCTCCTCGGTCGAATAGTCGATCTCGGCGGCGCGCTTCTGGATCATGGTGAAGCTCGGCGAGCCGCGTACCGCGCCGCTCGAGACGCGCGGCCTGGCATCGAAGGAAAACAGGCTGACGAGATCGCCGCCCTTGAGCGCGATGAAGGCCGACAGAAGCGCCGCCGTCACTGCACGGTCGACTTTCGGCACGCCGTCGACCGGCTCGCACATCAGACGGCCGCTATCGATGGCTAAAACGATGTTGTTGTTCTCCTCGATCCGGAACTCACGCGCCAGCAGCTTGCCGTGGCGGGCGCTGCGCTTCCAGTCGATCATGCGCCGGCCCATGCCGGGCTGGTAGTCCTTCAGCGCTTCGAATTCGCGACCCTGGCCGGCGCGCTTCTGCGCATGGCCGTCGGCAAGGGCCGAGCGCTGCAAAAGCGTGATCGCCTCGTCGCGCGCGCTGTTGACATTGGGCAGCACCGCAACCTTGCGGTCGACTGGCAATATGACCTGGTTCCACACCAGCCCGAACGGGCCCTGCCAGCGCAGCCAGAGCCGGTCGAAACTCGCGATGCCGCGGCGGATAGCCTCGAATTCGAGGTCGAGCGTGCCGCCATTGGCCGGCAGCGCGCCGCCGGTGCCGGCGACCGGTTGCACCCGCTGGTCGTGCCCGACACGCGCCTGCAGTCGCCGCAGCTTCGCGCCGAGACAGGCCGCGATGTGCAGCGTGAAGCGTCCGCCGACGCCCACCTGCGGCGGCGCGGTCAGTGTCGCGTTGAGCGAGGCGCGACCCCGCCCGGCGGCGGCGTCCACCGCCAGGAATGCGAGCAGCACGCAGATCCACAACAGGCCGAGATACCAGACAGAGGGCAGCGCGAGCGCGATCAGGAAGGCGGGGATCGCCCCCGCCGCCGCTGCCCAGACCGCTCGGCCGCTCGGATAGATCAACGCGGCGCTTCCGTATGGTCGACGAGGTCGGAGACGATCCGCTCGACCAGCCGCCCGTCGATCTGTGCTGCCGGCGAGAGAACGACGCGGTGACGCAGCGCCGGCACGGCCAGCGCCTTGACGTCGTCCGGGATGACGTAGTTGCGGCCGTCGAGCGCCGCCCTGGCGCGCGCCGCCCTGGCCAGCATGGCGCCCGCGCGTGGACTCGCTCCCACTTCCAGGTCGGGGCTTTCACGCGTGCCGCGCACCAGCGCCGCGATATAGCCGACGACATCGTCGACCAGCGTGACGTCGCCGACCGTGGCAAGTGCCGCTTCCAGCGCCTTGCGGTCGGTCTGCGCCGTGATGCCGTATTGCCCGATATCGTGCGAGGCCGAGCCGCCGCCGTGATGGACGATGATGGCGCGCTCCTCCTTGAGGTCCGGATAGCTCACCCGGTGCTTGAACAGGAAACGGTCGAGCTGCGCTTCGGGCAGCGGATAGACGCCCTGATGCTCGATCGGGTTCTGCGTCGCCACCACCATGAAATTCTTGCTGAGCGGATGCGTGGTGCCATCGAAGGTGACGGCGTGCTCCTGCATGGCTTCGAGCAGGGCTGCCTGCGTCTTCGGCGGCGTGCGGTTGATTTCGTCGGCGAGCAACAGGTCGCAGAAGATGGGGCCGCGCGTCAGCGTGAACTGCCCGGTCTGGAAATTGTAGATGTTGGAGCCGACGATATCGCCGGGCATCAGGTCGGGCGTGAACTGGATGCGACCGTAGGCGACGCCCAGCGCCTGCGCGAAGCAGCGCGCCGTCATGGTCTTGGCGGTGCCCGGTGGGCCCTCGAGCAGGATATGGCCGCCGGCAAACAGCGCCGTCAGCATCAGGTCGACCGTGTCGTGCTGCCCGGTGATCGCTTTGGCCACTTCTTCCCTGATCGCGTTCGCCAGGGCCTTCACTTCATCGACGTTCACCGAGCCTCCTTGCCGTCCAGTCATGCAGCTGTTCGGCTGCCTCATGCATTGCGGCCAAATTGTTGGATTCGTTCGCGGCCTTGAAGCGACGGGTGAAGCCGTACGCCTCGCCCTTGTCGCGGGAATCGAGCCAGCGGTCGAGCGCTTCGCCCTGCAGCCCATGCGGCGCGCCGAGCAGCGCCCCTGCGCGCTGCCGCACCAGCGTTGCATAGCGATCGCCAAGCCGTTCCAGCCGCCCGGCGCGCTTCAGCAGCGTCGCCGTGGTGTCGACCAGCGCCCGCTTGCCGAAGGCAATGGCACGCCCTTCCGCGCGCGGTGGCCCGAACCGGCCGAGCCCATGCAGGAAAGCGAGCGCGGCCGCCACCAGCACCGACAGCGTCAGCGCCAGGAAGGGCGGTTCGACCAGAAGCTTCGCGAGATCGTAGTTGCCGCCGATGCCGTGCATGCTCAGGTCGAACATCACCGCGCCCTTGGCGGGCTCCAGCATGGCGATCATGTCGAGCGCGGCGGCCGCCTTCTGCTCGTCGCCCAACGCGGCATTGTTGAGGAAATCGGGATCGGTCAGGATGTAGAAAGGTTCGCTGTCGAGCTCGGTCAGGATGGCCCTGCCGTCGCCCGCCGCAATCAGCGGGTGATCGTCCGCCACCCATTGCAATTCGTCTGGCACGGCGATCTTGAGGCCTTGGACATCGATCTTGTCGACCGTCGGCTTGCCTTCGCCGAGCTTCGCCTTGGCGAGCCGGCCGAGCCAATCGTTGACAACCGAGTTCGGCAACCGCTCGATTTTCGTTTCCCAACCTTCCCGCCCTGGCAATGGCATGGTCTGCCATTTCGGCAGGACGAAAAGCGTGTCCTTGCCCGAGCGCAGCTTGATGAGGCGATCGAGCGCGGCCGGATCGCTGCCGGGGGCGATGGTGACGACGAGCAGGAAAGTCGATGCCAGCGGGGACGCAAGGTCCTTCTCGCCACGTTCCATCGGCGGCGCTTGTCCGTTGGTGAGCTTCAGCCATTCGACGAGCCCGGCATAGCCGGTGCCGCCTTTCGAGAGCGGCGTGGCGCCGCCTTCGGGCTGGCGGAAATCGGGAGCATAGGTCGAGAGCAGGAAGAAGCCGGCCGCGGCCAGCAGGCTGGCGAAAATACCCCAGAACAGGGTTTTGCCGCTGAACGGCGCCTCGGCTGCCTCGTCCGGCTGCGTACTCATGCCCAGGCATCCCGGAAAGCGAAGCGCTCATAGGCGCCGCGCGCCTGCCGCCAGCCTTCGGCGCCGACCGGACGGCGGGCAAACAAGGCAGCTTCGACGATGCGCGCGATCTCGCTGAACGCGGCGCGAGGCCGGGTAGGGATCGAGCCTGCACCCGCGATGTCGCGCGCCGTCAGCGATGGGCGCAGGAAGTCCGGCAGCCGGGTAGCAATGTCGGCAACGCTGCGGCGCAACAGAAGATGCACCGCTTCGTCATATTCGCCGCGCGCGGCAAGTGCATCGGCCTCGGAGAGCAGGATCTGGGCCGCACCCGCGTCGGGGCGCCATTCCTCCTTCGTTTCGATCTCCTCGCGCTTGCGCCGCCAGGGCAGGCGCCACGTGATGCCCTTTGCTTCAAGAAACACAAGCAGCGCGATGATCGCGACGCCGATGATCACCGCGCCCCAGAACATATAGATCATGTAGGGACCGAGCTTTGCCAGATATTCCAGAAACGGCCTCAGCCACTCCGGCGGCTCCGGTCGAACATAGGTCGGCAGCCCGAACTGGATCGAATCGTGCGCCAGCAATTGCTTGTGCAACTGCGCCAGCCGCCCGGCGTCTTCCGCCCCTGCCTGTACGGCTGCCACCCGCTCGTTCCCCCCTGCAACCTGCGGTTCGGTTTCGACACTGGCAATACGCCAAGATAATTGCAAGCGCACTGGACGTAGGCCTTCAATCTTGGCAAATTTACTTTTGAAGTCACCCATCGAATGCCGTGGTGACTCGGGGGAAATTATCATGACCACTGCAACATTGGGACGACCCGGAAGATTCGAGATCGGCAGGGTATTCAGCAACACCTTTTCGGTAATCACCCGCAATATAGGACTTTGCGTGGGGCTGGCGGCGCTGTTTTCAGGCCTTCCGACATTGCTCATCAGGCTGTGGACGCAGCCGCAAATCGACGCAGTGCTACACCGGGATCCGGCTGCCATGGCAGACCCAAGCGCCATGTTTCGCAATTCCTACATCACCGTCATCGCCGGGCTGATCTCGTTTGTGTGCGCGCTGCTGCTGCAATCGGCACTGGTTCGGGCGACAATCGAGGACCTCAACGGCAAGCGGCCGTCCTTCGGCGACTGCATTCAGATGGCGATCCGCTTTCTGCTGCCGACGCTCGCGATCGGCCTTCTCGTCGGTCTCGGCGCGGGCCTCGGGCTGATGCTGTTGATCGTACCCGGCATCATTCTCTGGCTCGGCTGGTCGATGGCGGTGCCGGTCCTTATCCAGGAGCGGCGGGGCGTGTTCGGCTCGATGTCGCGCAGCCGGGCTCTGACCAAGGGCAGCCGCTGGGCGCTTTTTGGCCTGTTCCTCATTCTCATCATCATCGCGATGATCGTCCAGTGGGGGATGTTGCTGGTTCTGGTGCTGTTCGGCGGCATCATTGCCGAGATCGGAGCCGCGCTGGTGCAGACCGTGGTGTCGATGGTGCTCTCGATCGCGACGGCGGTCAGCTATGTCGAGCTGCGCCAGGCCAAGGAAGGTGCAAGCATCGACGAACTGGCGGAGATATTCTCGTAGCGATTGGCTGGTCGCCGCCAATCGATGTGGGCGGCGGCCAACCGTTTAATGACAACAGCAATCGTCCGACTTACGTTCGTCCGGCAGAGGCATGACGAGGTGATCGGTACGTCCGCCTTGGAAAGTGCCGCAGCCAACTTCGCCTGCAACTCCGGCAGCTCCTCGGTCTCGCTGCGCCGCTTCAGGCATTCGACCAACCCGTGCAACGCCCAGACATTGTCGGGGTGCTGGGCGCAGCGCTGCACGGCGCCGCTCAAGCCCAGATCGTCGCGATAGACCTGTTCGGCCTCGGCCGCGTGGCCCTGCTCAAGCAGGAGCGCCGCCAGCGCGTGGCGCGGCGGATGCATCCAGGCCCATGGCTCGGTGTAGGATAAATTGTCGTCGAGCTCGACCGCGCGTCGCAGATGCTCGTAGGCCTCATCATGCCGGCCCTGGTGATAGGCCAGCTCGCCGTCGAGCAGAGCGCCGCCCACCGCGAGCGAGGCTTTTGTCGGGTTGCTGAGGAAGCGGCGCTCCGGCGAAATGCTTGCGATTTGCCGGCTAAGTAAATCGCGTTCGCGCTCGGCGGAAGCGAAATCGCGCAGCGTCGCATGCGCCACGCCCTTGGCGTAATGCTGCAGCGCGGCGGTCATAACATAGAGCCCGGGCTCGCTATTCAGCGGCTCGTCGATGATCTCGCGCCAGCGCCCGAAGCGCACTTGAACATGCGACTTCATCGCATGATAGCCCTCGACCGTCTGCGTCAGCTTCGGTCGCTCGGCAATGCTGACGACATCGCGCGTCACCAGGCTGCGCACCTTGTCCGCCGCCCACAGTGCCGGGCGGTGCTGGCCGAGGAACATGCAGGTGAACATCATCAGATGCAGGTCGTGGCAGCAGCCAAGCAGGTAGTAGGTCGGCTCGCCGGCATAGGCGAGATAGAGGTCGTTGGCCCGCACCGCCTTCTCGCTGGCGAGCCTTGCCTTCTCATACTCGCCGCAGAGCACATGAATGTGCCCCGGCATGTGGTTCATATGGCCGGCATCGGGGCACATCGTGCCCAGCCGTTCCGCCGAGCGCATGCCACGCTCGGGCTGCGTCGACATTTCGAGCAGATGGATATGGAGATGCAGCGCCGCCGGGTGCGGCGCAACGCCTGCCTCGTCCGAGAGCCGGATCGAGCGTTCGCAGATCTCCAGCGCCTCGATCACGTCGGAATCCGGCGCCGGCGCGCCGGTCTTGAGGTTCCACAGGCGCCGCACCGTGCGCATCATCAGCGCCTCGACCGTCAGCGCCATCACATCATGGTCGTCGGGGAACGCGCGAAAAACCTGCCGCATCGCGGCGGCATAGGCATCGTCCCATTTTTCGAATTCCGCGGCGCTCACGCCATGCGGTTGTTGGAAGCGGGCGCTGAGCGCCCCGATCAGCCGCTGCTCGACAGCGCTCGCTCTGGCCGCATTGGCTTGCGCAAGCCGCACATGCTCAAAACAGCGTTTGGCGACATGGTCGGCCTCGGCCTTGCCATGTTCCTTCCAAGTGAGGTTGTAGAAGGGGCCGGCGGCATAGGCGATGCCCCAATGCACGAAAGCGCAGCCGGGATCGGTCCCCAGCGCCTTTTCGAAGCATTTCATGCCTTCCTCGTGATTGAAGCCGTAGCACCAGTTCAGCCCGATATCGAACCATCGTTGCGTTTCGGCCGAGGATGTGGAGATGGGGCGGCGGTAGGTGCCGAGGTCGAAGTGATCCATGCCTTGTTGCTTCTCGCATTCCGGCTGGAAGCCGGTCGGTGCAATCTGGGCCGAAAGGCACGGGGTTGGCAAATGACAAACGGCCGGCGCGACTGGAAGGTCGCGCCGGCGCGTCTCAGCCCTGGGAGGCTCAACTCTCCAGCCAGACTTTCTCGAAATGCTGCTCGAGCGACTGGTGCTGTTCGCAGCCCTGCACGCCCTTGCGGTATGTACGATAGACCGAGCGCCAGTAAGGCTGGATGATGATGCCGGAGTCGCGCAGGTTGGTCTCGATCTTGGCCATGATCTCCTTGCGCTGCGCGGCGTCCGGGGTCGCCAGCGCCTTGTCGAGAAGCTCGTCGAACTCCTTGTTCGAATAGGCGCTTTCGTTCCAGGCGGCACCCGATTTGTAGGCTAAAGCCAGCACCTGGACGCCGAGCGGGCGGCCGAGCCACTCGGTGCAGGAATAGGGGAACTTGCTCCAGTCGTTCCAGAAGGTCGCGGCCGGCAGCACGGTGCGCTTGATCTTGAGGCCGGCCTCGCGGATTTGCGCAGCGATCGCGTCTGCGGTGCTCTTCTGCCATTCGACGTCGACCGAGATCAGCTCATATTCGTGGTCGGTCTTGCCGGCTTCCGCGATCAGCTTCCTGGCCTGTTCGACATCGCGCTTGGCCGGGCCGATATCGGCGAATTCCGGATGCATCGGTCCGACATGGTGGTTGTCTGCGGGTTTTCCGCGGCCGTCGAGGCCGAGCTTCAGCACCGCCGAATTGTCGACGGCAAGCTGGGCGGCGCGGCGCACCTTGACGTCGTCATAGGGCGCGTTGCCGACATTGAAGCGCGCGACAATGGTCGAGCCGGTGGCGATTTCCGAATTCTGCAGGCCCATCTTATCGGTCTGCGAGACAGCGTCCGAAGCGGTCTCGTGGTCGGTGTCGATCTCGCTGGATTCGAAGGCCGACAGCGTGGCGTTGGGGTCGGAGCCGTAGTCGACCCATTTGATGCCGTCGAGATAGAACTCGCCCTTCCACCAAGGCTTGTCCTTGCGCTTCACCTCGGCGCCGGTCTCGGCGTCCCAGCTCACCAGCTCGCACGGGCCGGTGGTAATAGCCAAAGCCTTCTTCGGGTCGCCGTCGCCCTCATAGGAGCGGTGCATGATCAGCGCCGGATAGTCGGCCATGCCGGCGATCAGCGAGATGTCGGGCTTGGGCAGGTTGAGCTTGACGGTATGGTCGTCGACCTTCTGGATGCCGCCATCGACCGGCTTCTTGGTGTCGGCATTGACCAGCGCGCCCATGCGCGCGGCGACAGAATTGCCGGCGACCGAGGCATCGCACCAGCGGGTGAGGTTGTGGATCACGTCGTCGGCGTTGAAAGTGTCGCCATTCGACCAGGTGATGCCCTTGCGCACGTTGAGCGTGATCGTCTTGGCGTCGTCGCTGGTTTCCCAGCTTTCCAGCAGCCACGGCTCGAAAGAGAAGTCGGTGTTCCAGCGCACCAGATATTCGTTGCATTGGCGCGCGACATTCGACATCTCGACGCCGTCGAAGGTACGCGGGTCCTTGAATCCCTTGACGTTCATCGCCACGCGCAGCGTGCCGCCGCGCTTCGGCTCGGCAGCGCGGGCCGGCGAGGGGACAATCCCGCCCAGCGCCAGCGCTCCGGCTGCACTGACGCCGAAGCCGGCCATAAGGGCGAGGTATTCGCGCCGGCTGATCGCGCCTTTTCTGAAGTCGTCGGCGATTGGCCTGGCCCGCGGGTGCAGTTTTCTGTCGGTAAACATGAATTTCATCGTCGTTCCCTTTGTTGTTGGTGCCTGTCACCTCAGGCACGGCCAGCGACCTGCACGAAGGGGCAACGAGCACCCCGGCCGCCGTCAGGCGCGGGGGCGGAGACGACCGCCGGAGCGCCGTTGCCTGCGCGAGGATGATAGGTCTGCTTGCCGCGGCGAAATGTTTGGTTTTCCGCAGTTCTTGTGCGTTGTTCCGCAGAGGCGTACAGCCAATTTCTCCCCTTGTGGGGAGATGTCCGGCAGGACAGAGGGGGCGCTGTCCCGCCGGCGCCTCAGCCAGTCACTGCATCGCTCACGAATAGTTTGGGGCCATCAAGGGTTCGAAGGGTCGCGATCCTTCGCGCCCCCCTCTGGCCTGCCGGCCATCTCCCCCATTTGGGGGGAGATTAGCACTTCGTCGCCGGCGCCAAGTCTTGCGATGTCGCTGACGATCCTCGCAAACGCCTCCGCCGCGCGCGGCACGGTCGGGCGTGCCCGCAGGAAACTGTGCACCAGCCGCGGCTCCTCGCGCCACCAGGCACGGCCGCCGGCGGCGAGGATGCGGTCGCGATAGGCCTCGCCGTCGCACGACAGCGGATCGCATTCGGCGGTGACGATGATTGTCGCCGGCAGGTCGGAAAAGTCGTGATCCCTGAGCGGCGAAAAGGTCGGGTCGTCCGCCGACTGCCCGGGCGCGGAGCGGACACGACGGTAGAACTCGATGTCCGCAACCGTCAGCAGCGGTGCCTCGGCGTGCTCGATGTAGGAACCGCGGCTCTCGTCGCCGCCCAGCCCGGGATAGATCAGCATCTGGCCGACGGCATGCCGGGAGTGATGCCGCATCGTATGCGCCACCGCCGCGGCCAGATTGCCGCCGGCGCTTTCGCCGCAAAGGATGATAGGCAGCGCGCTGGTCGCCGCGATCCATTCGAACACGGCAAGCGCATCGTCGAAGGAAGCGGGGTGCACATGTTCCGGCGCCAGCCGGTAGTCGGCCGAGACAACTTCGAACCCGGTGCCGGCACAGATTTCCGCGCAGATGTCGTCGTGGCTGTCGAGATCGCCGAGGACGAAGCCGCCGCCGTGATAATAGACGACGACCGCCGCCGCGATCCTGTTCGCCATGCGGTAGCGGCGGACCGGGATCGCATGCGTCGCCGTGGCGACGAGGCCGTCGCTGGTCGTCACACCTTCCGGACGACCCTGGTGAAACGCTACGCACATCCGGCCATAGACCGCGCGCTGCTCCGCGATCGGTGCGGCCACGATCTCCGGCGGGTACCAGCTGTTGACCCTGTCGATATAGTCCCAGAGCTCCGCATCGAGCCGGTCGGCGTATTTGCCGCGGCTCGCCGGATCGATTGGGTCGCCAGCCATCGCCGTCAGAGCTCGGCGTAAAGCTGCGCGGCGTTCTCGAAGGTGAAGCGCAGCGGCACCGACCCCTCGACTTGCCACGCGCTGACCGTGTCGCCGGCCATCAGCCGGCAGGCGTCGAGCGTGTTGGTGACGGCGCCGCCATAGAGGCGGTTGGCGAGATTGAGGATGCCGGTCTGATGCATGGCGGCGCTTGCGCTGCCGCAGGCGTCCTTGACCAGCAGCACGCGAAAACCGCGCGCCACCGCGTCCTTCACCGTGGCGTCGATACAGGCCTCGGTCCACACGCCGGCGACCACCAGCCATTCGATGCCGGCCGCCTTGAGCTTATCGGCAAAGTCGTTCCTGCCGAAGGCGCTCGCTTCCCGCTTGATCAACATGGCTTCGCCGTCTTGCGGCGCCACCTCGTTGCAGATCGCCGTCAGCGGATCATCCTTGTCGGAGAAGGCCGACTTTCCGCTCTCGTCCACCGGATGGAACGGCCGCGCCTCGGCGAGGTCGACGATATAGGCCCAGTGATGGAGCGGCACGAAATTGCGTCGCGCTGCCTCCTGCAGCCGCTGGACGTTGGCGAGGATGTCGGCATAACCCTCGACCAGGTAGCGCTTGTCCTTGCGATGCTCCTCCTGGAGATCGATGAACACCGCGGCCACCGTGCCGCGCCGGATGGAAATGGGCGTTTTCATGCGGATGCTCTCGAAGGGGGGCGGTGGGGCATCGGAATGTGCCGTAGCCTATCGGCTTCGTCATTCCAGGGCGTAGCAGCCGCGCAGCGGCGTCGCGAAGACCCTGGAATCCATGCCGTTACGTCCATCGACGAGTGGGGCCTAACAGAATTCTGCACCGTTGCAACGCTTCGTCGTAACGGCATGGATTCTAGGGTCTGCGCCGCGTCGCTCCGCTCCTTGCTACGCCCTAGAATGACAACGGCAGGTACGCAACGGCTAGTCTCGAAGCTTTGCGATATCGCACCCCGGCTGGCAGTGGACGCCGGCATGACTTCGCTCATTCCAAAAACTCTTCCTCATAAGGGAAGCGCGAGAGCAGTTCCGTGCCGGTCTCGGTGATCAGGATCTCATCCTCCAGTTTGACGCCCTCGCGGCCGCCTTTCTCACCGATATAGCTCTCGACGCTGACCACCATGCCGGGCACGATGATGCCGTCGCGGCCATAGGTCTCGTAGTCCATCGCGTGGGCGATGAAAGGCGTTTCGCCATGCATGCCGACCCCGTGCATGACCGAAGTGTAGCGCTGGTCGACGAAGCGGTCCGGGATCTTCCACGCTTTCTCGGCGATCTCGCGGAAGGCCATGCCGGGCTTCACGATGCCGATATTGTGCTGCACCTGATCATGCGCCATGCGGTAGAGCGATTTCTGGTAGGGCGTCGGCCTGCCAGGACCACAGCGGAAAGTGCGTGAGAAATCGGAATAATAGCCGTAGCAGCCGATCGTGTCGGTATCGAGAGCGAGCAACTCGCCCGGCCGGATCTTGCGCCCGCTCGCTTCGTTGAACCACGGATTGGTGCGCTGTCCCGACGTCAGCAGCCGGGTTTCGATGAACTCGCCGCCTTGGCGGATGACCTCGCCATACATGATGGCGAACAGCTCGTTTTCGGAAACGCCGGGCTTGATCGCCTCGCGCACCGCAGCCACCGCGGCTTCAGCGCCCGCCATCGACGCCAGCAGGCATTTGACTTCCTCCGGCGTCTTCACGGCGCGCACGGCCAGGATCTCGCCCTGGCAGTCCTTCACCTCGCAGCCGCGCCTTTCCAGCGCCAGCGCCTGGAGGTGGCTGCAGCGGTCGAGGCCGAGCTTCATAGAGCCGCCGCCATGCTTCTTCAAAAGCTCGGTGATCTCGTCGGCGAACGGCCCAGCGGTCTCGTCGTCGCGGCCGGAGACCGAGGACCACACCAGCTTGGAAGGCCGCGCCTCGTCGATCGTGTCGAGCACCATCGAGACGTGGTAGCTTTGCGGATATTCGAACAGCACGACCGGCCCCTCGGTCGGGATGAAGAAGTACCGTGTCGAGTTGCGCAGGAAATAGCCGAACATATTGCGCGAGCCGGTGGCATAGCGCTGGTTATAGGGATCGAACAGCACGACGCCGCCATAGCCCGCCTCGCGCATCCAGGCGCGCAGTTTAGTAAGTCGACCCTTACGCAGCGCGTCCGCATCGATGAAGGACGGCTCGGTGTCCGACAGCCACATCCCGCCGGCGGGATCGGCCGCGGCCGGGTGGCGCATGCGGTCCTTGAAATCCACGTCCTCGGTGCTGTCCGGATCGAATACGACGATGCTCATGGGAGGCCTCCTGTTGCGGAGAACATAGCGGGGCAGGATGCGGAGCTTGTGCGGAATTCCGCAGATGTCGTGCCGGATGCCGCGCCATTGACGTCGTCATTCTAGGGCGAAGCAAGGAGCGAAGCGACGCGCGCAGACCCTAGAATCCATGCCGTTAGTTTGGCCCAAGGATGCAACGGTGCAGAAAGTCCTCGCTGCGAGGGGTGCCAGTTCTGCACCGCCGAGACGCTCTCAGGTCAAGGCATGGATCCTGGGTGTCTGCGCTCCGCTGCGCGTCGCTTCGCCCTAGGATGACGAGTTAACGCGGAGCCGCACCACTTGGCCCCTAATGCCTTCGCATCGCCTTGGGCGCATGCCCATGCTCCTCGCGAAACGCTCTTGCAAAGCTGGACATCGACGCAAAACCACACGCCAGCGCCACGTCGCGCACCATCAGCGTCGAATGCGCCAAGAGGTCGGCGGCGCGCTTCAGCCTGAGCCGCCGGTAATAGCCATTCGGCGAGATATCCAGCTCGGCGCGGAAATTGCGCTCGAGCTTGTCGGGCGACACGCCAAGCCGTTCCGCCAGATCCGCCATGCCGAGCCGCTCCTCGACCGCGTCCTCCATGATGGCGATGGCCGACAGGACCAGCTCGTTCTGGACGCCGGTGCGCAGCCTGAGCGGCATCAGCTTGCGGTCGACGCTGGACCGCAAGGGGCTGTGCACGAACCATTCGGCGACACCGGCCGCCAGCTCAGCGCCATAATCGCGCGTGATAATTTCCAGCATCATATCAAGGCTGCCGACGCCGCCGGCGGAGGTAAAGCGCTTGCGGTCGATGACGAAGAGATCGCGCCTGAGCTCGATGTCCGGAAAGGCCTCGGTGAAAGCGGCCTGGCTGGTCCAGTGCAAGGTGCAGGCATGCCCGTCGAGCAGGCCGGCGCGGGCGAGGAAGAACGCCGCATCCGCCACGGCGCCGATATGCGCGCCGCCGCGTAGGCTTTTGCGGATCCAGCTCATCGCCTCGTCGGCGACGACATGATCGGCATCGCCGCCGGAGCAGACGACGATGCGATCGACCTTCGGCGCGCTGGCGGCCGAGAAGCCGGGCTGGATGACGACGCCGTTGGATGCCTCGACCGTGCCTTGATCGGCCCCCACGATCACCCAGCGATAGCATTCGCGCCTGGCGAGAACATTGGCGCCGCGCAGCGGTTCGATCACCGACGAGAAGGCCATCATTGGAAAGCCGGGAAAGACCAGCACCGCGAAGGTGAGGGGCGCTTGGCGTGCTTCCGTCTGGGCGCGCTCGCGTGGTCGGTTGGCTAGGGCGGCACTCACGATTGTGTATTTCCCGGGCGCTGCATTGATGGCAGAGAGAGCGTGACTCTAGCGGGCGCGTCGGCGCCCTTGCAACGGAGAGACGACACTATGTTTGCGCCAACGGCAATCGACACGAGCAACAAGCCGGCCTTCTACAAGGAGTTGGCGGCGCAATTGAAAGCATTGCTGGAAGGCGAGGGCGATTCCATCGCCAATGCCGCCAATACCGCGGCGCTGATCTATCAAATGGTGCCCGACCTCAACTGGGCCGGCTTCTATTTCCTCGCCTCCGACGACGAGCTGGTGCTCGGCCCCTTCCAGGGCAAGCCGGCCTGCGTTCGCATCGCCGTCGGCAAGGGTGTCTGCGGCACGGCCATCGAGCTCGACATGTCGATGCTGATCAAGGACGTCCACGAATTTCCCGGCCATATCGCCTGCGATGCCGACTCGCGCTCGGAACTGGTCGTGCTTTTGCGCGATGCCGATGGGACGTTCGGCGTGCTCGATCTCGACAGCCCGCTGCCCGGGCGCTTCGACAAGGACGACCAGGCCGGCATCGAGAAACTTGCCGCGATCTATGTCGCGGCGAGCTCGTTCGAGGACGGCGACGAGGATTAGGACTTGAGATCGAGGTGAGGCAGGCTTCGCCGCGGTCTCAGGCGAATTTCACCAGCATCAGGCTGAAAGCCGCGATGAAGATGAAGGCAGAGAAGGCCAGCATCAGCGGCCGCAGGCCGCGCGAGCGCAACTGCGAAATGTCGGCCTGAAGGCCCATGGCGGCGAGCCCCATGGTCAGCATCACCTGCGCGGCCAGGGCGATTGCGGTATGGACCTGGGCGGGAATGGCGACCAGGCTGTTCAGCGCTACGACCGCGACGAAAGCCACGACGAACCAGGGCATTGGCGGCTTGGCGCCGGAAGCGTCGGTGCTGCCGCGGCGCGCCATCAGGCCGAGCGCGATGACCATCGGCGCCAGCATCGCGACACGCGTCAGCTTGGCGACGGTCGCGGTCTCGCCGGAGAGCGTGCCGTTCTGGAAGCCGGCGCCGATCACCTGCGCCACCTCATGGATCGAGGCTCCTGCCCAGAGACCGAATGCGTGCTGGTCGAGCCCGAAGACCGGCGCCAGCAGCGGAAAGCCGAGCATGGCGACGGTTCCGAACAGCGTGATCGCGGCAACCGCGTAGGTGACGTCCTCGTCGCGTGCGTTGGTGACGATGTTGGTGGCGACGATTGCCGAGGCGCCGCAGATCGAGGTGCCGGCGGCGATCAGCTGCGCCAGCTTGGCGTCGACGCCGATCAGCCGGCCGAGCGTGATGGTGAAGAGGAAGGTGGCGCTGAGCGTGGCGGCGACGATGCCGACGCCGCCGAGGCCGATGCCGGCCACCTGGCCGAGCGTGAGCTGGAAGCCGAGCAGCACGATGGCGAAGCGCAGCAGGCGCTTTTGCGAAAAGGCGATGCCTGCCTTGGCATGGGCGGGAAGGCCGAGCACGTTGGAGTAGATCATACCGGCGACGACAGCGAGAATCATCGGGCTGAACAGGGTGAGGCCGGAGAAGCCGCGCGCCGAATAGGCGACGCTGGTGATCATCGCCACAAGGACCAGTCCCGGCGCAACGCCGGCTGAGATCGAGGTCAGGGCTGGGCGCTTGCGCTCGGCATTGGCCGAGTTCAGGCGATTTGGAAGATCGTTCGCGGTGACGGGCAGGAAAGACACTTGAATTCTCCAGGAAAGCTCACCGGGGAAATGCCATTCCAGAACCAATCTTTCCAACGAATTATTCGAGTTATAATGATCGATTTTTACGAACGATTGCCGTCGGGCAACTGGCTCAATCGCCCGAGCTTGCGTTTGACAGGGCGCTTGCCGCATCGTTATTTCTGACGATATACGACGATTACCTCACCACAATCGAGCGGCGGCGGCCCGCAGGGAGCGAAACCATGTCACACAATCTGCAGTTCTATATCGATGGCGCCTGGGTCGATCCGGCGGTCCCGAACACGCTCGACGTGATCGATCCCTCGAACGAGGACGCCTTCGCGCAGATTTCGCTCGGCACCAAGGCCGATGTCGACAAGGCAGTGGCAGCAGCCAAGCGCGCTTTCGCCACTTTCGGATTCACCGAAGTCGAGGAGCGCCTCGACATCCTCAAGCGCGTCATCGAAATCTACAAGAAGCGCAGCAAGGACCTGGCGCTCGCCGTCTCGCGCGAGATGGGCGCGCCGCGCCAGATGGCGCTGGACAGCCAGGTCGGCGTCGGCCAGGCGCATCTGGAAAAGATGGCCGAGGTGCTGAAGACCTTCCAGTTCCGCCACGTCAAAGGTTCCTCGCTGATCGTGAAAGAGCCGGTCGGCGTCGTCGGCATGATCACGCCCTGGAACTGGCCGCTCAACCAGATCACCTGCAAGGTCGGTCCCGCGCTTGCCGCCGGCTGCACCATGGTGCTCAAGCCGTCCGAGATCGCGCCGCTCGACGCCATCATCTTCGCCGAGATCATCGACGAGGCCGGCGTGCCGACGGGCGTCTTCAACCTCGTCAATGGCGATGGCCCGACCGTCGGCCAGGCTTTGGCCAGCCATCCGGATGTCGACATGATGTCCTTCACCGGCTCCACCCGCGCCGGCATCCTGGTCGCCAAGGCTGCCGCCGATACGGTCAAGCGGGTGCATCAGGAGCTTGGCGGCAAGTCGGCCAACATCCTGTTCCCCGATGTCGATCTCCAAAGGGCAGTCACCAAGGGCGTGGCCGGCTGCTTCGGCAACAGCGGCCAGTCCTGCAATGCGCCGACCCGCATGTTCGTGCCGCGCGACCGGCATGACGAGGCCGCTGGCTATGCCAGGACGGCGGCGGAAAAATTCACAGTCGGCCCGGCCGACGCGCCGGGTTCCAAGCTCGGCCCGGTGGTCAGCCGGCTGCAGTTCGACAAGATCCAGGGTCTGATCCAGAGCGGCATCGACGAGGGCGCCACGCTGGTGACCGGCGGCCCAGGCCGTCCGGCGGAGCTCAACCGCGGCTATTATGTCCGCCCGACCGTGTTCGCCAACGTCACGCATGACATGCGCATCGCCACCGAAGAGATCTTTGGACCGGTGCTGTCGATCATGCCTTACGACACGGTCGAACAGGCGGTCGAGCAGGCCAACGACACCGTCTTCGGCCTCGCCTCCTACATCCAGGCCAAGGATATCGAAAAGGCGCGCCAGGTGGCCGCCCGCATGCGCTCCGGCAATGTCTACATCAACTACCCGACCTGGGACGCGGGACTGCCCTTCGGCGGCTACAAGCAGTCCGGCAACGGCCGCGAATATGCCGAATACGGTCTGGAGGATTTCCTCGAGATCAAGGGCATCGCCGGGTATGAGGCGGCGGAGTAGGGTTCGCCTGATGCAGCAGGCAAGTTCCGGCGCAGTGAGCAGAAGGGGCACGGTCACGACCGCGCCCCTCGGGGGCACCGGCTACTACCGACCTGGCTTACGAGCGTACCCGCCGGGCGAAATGCTCGTACGTCACGCGCCAGGGGTCGCTCTCTGCAGCTCTCTCCTCGCCGATCCAATGAAAGCTGCCGGTGGTGATCTCGGTGAACCGCCATCGCGCTTGCAGGCCGCGCGAGTCCTCGCCGATCTGGACGATGTCCTTGCCCTCCGCCCGTCCGATCTGGCGCGAGTAATCCTGGTTGAGCGGATCGCTCCAGATGATGTGCCAGCCGCCGATTCGGGGATCGAAGATGCGCAAGGTCGTGCCGTACATAATTGACGGGGCAGGGCGTTTGGGCCTCATCCAGATGTCCTGGATAGCGCGGCCTTCGAGCACCCAACCGAAATGGCATTCTCCATCCCATTTCTGGATTGTGCCGTCGTCGAGGTGATGAACCGTGTCCATTTCCCAGCTTCCGATCAGCCAGCCATACAGCTCCATGTCTTTCGCTCGGCCGGCTCGGGGGCCGTCAGATCCGAGAGCCGCAAGAAACGCGGAAAATGCGCTCGTCATGATTTTTCTCCAATAGAATAGGCGAGCAGCGACCAGACGCTGGACGTTGCCGCCACAATCCTTGCAGCGTGCGGGTTCAAGGTCTTGGGAGAAATTGCTGTGATGGTGCTATGGACGAGACGATGGCTGCCCGCGCCTTGCCTCTATGATCCCGACCATGGCCCGGGTGAATTCGACCATGCTGTTGGCCGTGATGGCTGCGTTGTCGGGGCTCTGGCCGATATGCTCGGCTGCTCCGCAGCATGAGCGGCGGATGCGGTCGTAATGAGCAAGTCTTTCATCGTCCGGCAACGCCGCCAGGTTCAAGGCTCGACGGTGAAGCATGCGCAACAGCTGCGCCAATGCTGTTTCGACACTCATGCGTTTGCTCCGCATCGGTCGAACGTCTCGGCACATAAGGTGCCGGATCGTCGATCTGGGGGCGGTTCTCGTCCCCGATCCGGCAAGGCTGCGCCTTAGCTGTTAATATATCGTTGATTGCTAATATGATCGGCGAAGCCTTTTGGACGGGAGCACGGCTGCTATTGGCCGTGGCGGAAGCCTCATAGCAGAGCGCGTGCAACCACGCTCAACGACGACTGCCCGGGGGCGTCCCGAACAATATCGTCGCATTTCAAATTCTAACGATCGGCAAAATGCACCAGTAAGGATGCTTGGTAAGAGTTGATTCAACCCTTGCTGGTATGTACAAGGTGGCGGCTCCGACTAGGGGTGGGTTGCCTGAAAGCCGGAGCCGCCTGCGCGGCTCATGGGGTAGTGACCGCGCTGTCCCAGAATAGGACAGCGCGGTCTACGATTCGTTAATTAGCTAGTATATCGTCGTGCGCACGGGGGGCTGGCGGTGCGCTGGCCGGCCGGCTTACTCTATTCCTTCGATCCTGCTTTTGCGTTTCGCCGGTGTAAACACCCCGCTTGCGGGGGGCGCCAGGAACCTTTCGTTGCAGGCCATGTTAATTATTTGGACGCGCATCTTCCAACCGGACAGCGCGCCGCGTCGGGATGGATTGTCGCCTGTCGCCGCGAAGGCGAGAGACGCCGGCTTTCCTTTAGGAGGTCCCGACAAAGAGCCCGCCCGACACCAGAAGAGCGGGCTCTTTCATTGAGTCCTTGCCATTCGAAAGCATCTAAGGAATATAATCCTCCCCGGTGCGGCGACCACTTCAGCAAGGTCGCCAAGGTCGAACAATATCCCCTTTGTCGAAGATGCGCTCGGCAAGAAGCTTGAGGACGGGACAGGCCTATCGGTGAGTTGCCTGACGTGCCGTTGGTGAAGCAGCTCGGCCCGGATCATTCATGCATGCATTGGGGATTGATCAAGGTGCTCTTCTGCGCCGAGCGGCGCGCCGCCGGCCGCGACGATCGGAACCTTAAGTTCACAAACCATACGTTGACGCCAGAGCAGCGGAAAGGTTGGACGCCTTGTCCTTAGCGGCCCGACAGTTCCGCGTTGGGGTTGCGTTTGGGATGAACCGCCGGGCCTAGCCGACTCGGGTGGGGAGCCGGCTGGAGCAGAGGTTATATTAGCGCAGCTGCATAAAGATCACGGTTGATGACTTTCCACCGCTTTTCGCGCAGAGGACGCTTCGGCGGTGTAGGATGGCGGGAGCAAGAAAAAAGGCCGTCCACGCAAATGCTGGATGTGGACGGCCGCTTACGACATAGCAGAATTTAGTAGGCCTTCTTGGGGGCGGCCTTCTTCGCAGTGTGCTTCTTGTGCTTCACCGGGCACTTGTGCTTCTTCGTCACCTTGCAGGCCTTCACGACGTGCTTTTTGACTGGCTTTTTCTTCGTCATAGCATCTGAGGCCGGCGCGGTGGTGGTCATGGTCGCCGCCGGGGCCGCCGGCTTTGTGGCAGCGACGGCAGTGCTGGTGCCGAGAATCGGCATCGAGACAGCGAGCGCAAAAGCAAGACCGAGAGCGGAGATGAGGGACTTTTTCATGGCTTTTTCTCCTTATTATGCAGGTCGGTTTTGGGTGTCACTGCATCGGGATCGATCGGTGTCACGCCAAGCAGCTTCAGAGCGTTCGCGAGCATCCGGATGCCCTGCGCCTCCTTCTTGTTGGCGCAGAACCGGTTTCCCTTTCTTTGCAGTGCTTTCGCCGCGGTGACCTGCGTTGCCGCGGCGTGGGTTTCGAGGGCTTCGTCGACTTGGCGGCTGAGATTGGCGCAGCGCTCGGTCCGGGTCAGCGGCGCTGCGACCTTTGCGGTGGAGGCGCCGGCCGCCGCTGTAATGAGCGACATGCTGAGCAAAGCACCCATCACGCTGATCGAGATCCTTTGCATCGCTTGTCGCAAACCCGAGCAAGTGCTGCCGCAGCGCAGCAGCCGATGAACTGACCCTCCAGTCAACTATACGCTTTAACGATTTCGGGAGGTTTTCCGGTATGTTTCCGGATTGTGTCTGAGGGGCTGGCCACGATCAGGCCTTCCGCAGCCTCACACCGGCGCGGGCGGCCTTCGCTCTCATGGCGGAGCGCGGCTTCGGCCGCTATGTCGGATCGGCATTCATCACCTTGAACCCGAGAGATGCGGGGCTCTGGCAACGCGTCCACGAGCATTCCGGGGGGCCGCGCCTAAAGGCATGAGGCGGCCCGCAACACAATGGTTTAAGCCGGGCCTGGTCGGTCGCGTGAAGCATGTACGGGCGGTTTATCCAACGAAAGATGCCCGCCGGGGGTACACAGCGGGCATCATCTCCAAAAACCGACGATAAAGGGACTCAACACTCGTCAGTCGGGGAACCTATACCTAATGAGATTGCGGGCTATATGTTTCCTCGCATGGACCTATGCGGGGGCAACGCGGGACTTCAGTCGCATATGGAACATTGGTCTGGGAGCGCCACGGTCCCGGCTGCGGGCGGCGGAGGTTAAATGTTCGATGGCCCGCTGCAGATGTGCCACCTCACCGGCAGCGGGCCAAGGTGGCCGGCGCATCTCGTTGGGGAGAATGCCTTCAGGGCGAGCGCCGAGCCTGACGGCTTATCAGGGCCGTCGCATATACAAATCGGCTAATCTACCTCAAACGGCTATGGTGTGATCGCGTAAGCCCTTGGCAAGCGATCCGGGATGAGGAATATAATCCTTCCCGGTACGGCGACCATTTCAGCGAGGTCGCCAATGACGATGACGTTGCCATTTTCCGAAGGGACGCTCGGCCGCAAACTTGAGGCCGGCACGGGTATGTCGGTCGACTGCCTTACATGTAAGCGCAAGGCCACCCTGGACGTTGCGGAGTTGGTGAAGCGCTTCGGGCCGGATCAGCCATGCCTGCACTGGGATTTGCTCGAGATCATCTATTGCAGTGAGTGCCGCGACGCCGGCCGCGACGATAGGAACCTCCAGTTGACGAACCATGCGCTGACGCCAGAACAGCGCAAGAGGTGGACGCCTTGTCCTTGATAGGACGCAGTGCGGGAGCGGCCCGGCAGGCTGACCGGGGGGTCAGCAAACGCCGGGCCTAACCGGCGGGGGCTCGGGGGCGAGACACGGCACCGGCTGGCGACAAAATATATGCTCGTTCTGGAATGACCGGCATCATCCATACGGACGAGCTGGGAACAGCCCTTAGGATGTCGCCGGCAGCAGAAGTTTCATTGCCAGTGCGTAAGCACGTACAGCGCCAGGAGCGACATCACCAGGCTCGCCGCCATCCCGATCAGATCGCCCCGCCGGTAGCGCCAGACAGCGCAGGCGAGCATGGCGAGGCAGATTGCGGCGATGGAGAGCGGGATGGTCACTTGCTCGGCGCCGCCGGCGCGCCCACTGCTAAGAAAATCTTGAGCATTGCCCCCGCCTCCCCAAGTCATGCCCGGCTGAATACTTGCGCATGTAATGTGCGCATGCAAGCTACGCCTTCCGCAGCCTCACTCCGGCGCCGCTGCCGTTCTCGGGGATGAAAACAACGCCGGCCGCTTCGAGGGCCTGCCGAAGGACAGTCAGCGTTGAATTGTTGGGCTCTGTCTGATCGGTCTCGAAGGCTGAGATCGTATTTCGATGAACACCGCTTTTCGTGACGCGCGGTCTGCAGCCTGTACAGGTCGCGGCGGGCCTCACTGTGCCGGCGGTTGATCGGGCAAGCCGAAGCTCGACAAGGAAGGCAAGCCGGTGCTGGTCGCGAAATACACCTGCCTCCATACGCTACGCCATTTCTATGCAAGCTGGCTCATCAACCCGAAGGACGCAGGTGAGCAGGGGAAGGACATCAAGACGGTGCAGGCTCGCATGGGACATTCCAGCATCGTCATGACGGACGACACCTATGGCCACCGGTTCCCGAGCGCCAACGATGAGGAAGAACTGGCGGCGGCCGAAAAGGCGCTCTTGGGAGCTTGACGCGACACAAAAACGCAACATGGTTGCCGTTCGGTTCGATCCAGTAGGTGCTAAGTACTTGAAATTACTTGGCTGGGGTTCCTGGAAGCTTTTCGAACTTTCTGCCTTGCACCTTCACCCGAATTGCGGGTGTTGATGAGCGAGGTTGGGATGTCGGAATCCGCTATAGGGAAAACTTGATCGTCGCACTCACTCTGGGGCTCGCGTCGGAGGACCGCTACCCGTGATACCCACCGCCGAGGAGGCGCTGAACAATGACTGCCGGCGTGAAACTACATGCCGGCAGCAGCGAGCCACTGCTGTAGTGTGAAGGGGGTGTGAATGATTAGCGCATGTCGCCCAGAGGGGTGCGCGGCCCTGGGACAACGCCATGCATCAAAACGACGACCTAAAAGCGCGTCGATTGATTCCCTTCGAGCGCGACGAACTAAGTGCCGTCAGGCGCCGGGTTTGCCGCTAGCTCGCCGCCTGCATCTTGAGCAGTTGCTGCGCGGCGGCCGCGTTGTCGCCGCCACCTGCCACATGCACGGTGGGAACGGCGAGCTTGATGCCGTTCTCGTCGAATGCCTTCTTGATCATCATGAACGCTCGCCGCTTGATGCCGAACTGAGTTCCCGGCTTGGTCATCAGCTTCATCCTGAGGTCGATCCCGGAATCGCCAAAGCTGTCGACGCCTTGCATTTTCAGCGGCTCAAGCGTGTCGGCCGCGAACTCAGGATCCGCGGCCAACTCCTGACCGATCTTCTTGATGAGCTTGCGAGCGAGATCCACGTCGGAATCGTAGGTGATGCTGAGAGCCATCTTGTCCATCACCCAGTCACGGCTCATGTTCTGGATGGCGCCGAGCACGCCGAACGGCACGGTGAAAATTGGGCCGCGGTGATGCCGCAGCCTGACTGACCGTAGGCTGAACGATTCGACGGTGCCCTTATAGCTGCCGCTCTGAATATACTCGCCGACACGGAAGGCATCGTCGAGCATATAGAAAACGCCGCTCAGCACGTCCTTGACCAGTGTCTGCGAACCGAAGCCGATGGCGACGCCGAAAATGCCCGCGCCGGCGATCAAAGGTGCGATCTGCACGCCCAGTCCGGACAGGATTGTCAGCACAGCGACGGCCGCGATGAAGACAGCGAGCACGTTGCGGAATATCGGCAGCAGCGTACGCAGCCGGCCGCTGCGGGCAAGGTCGTCCGCATTTGCCCCTTCCTTTGGCGCGAGCTCCATCCGATAGGCGATCAGCGCCTTCGCCAACTGCCAAAGCAGATCCGCAACCAGGAGGACGATGATGCTGTTGAGCAGGCCCGAAATCACGAGCGCGCCTGTTTCGCTGCCGGCAAGGGCTGCAGTCCTGACGCGCCAGATATAGGCGAGCCAAGCGACCGCGGCGCCAATCACTGCTGCCCTGGCACCTCTGACGATCAGCACGTTCAGCATGATGCCGGCGGCACCACTGCGCTGCGCTCTGGCGGCAAAGGCCTGTGCGACGTTGCCAACCCCACGCACTGCCATCGGCAACAGCAACGCATAGAGGCCAAGCCACAGCACGCCGAGCAGTCCTGCCACCCAGGCCAGCCAAAGCGCGATCAGATAGAGCGTCAGCAGCGATTGCCTGACAGTGGAAGCTGCGCTGCCCGGCCGCCGCCAGACGATTTCGATGGCGACGGCCAGCATGCCCAGGCCACAAAGCAGGGCAACCACCCGCGCCACGTCGATCGAGAAACCGATGCTCGGCATGAGGCTGACCACGGCCCAGCCAAACAGCAGAAAGCCGGCGATGAGGCTCACGCGCCGAAGCCAGAAACGCTGCACCGTCTCGCTTGCGACAGGGACTGCCGTCAGCGTCTCATCCGACGTCCTGCTTTCCGCGCCGGCAAGTTCAAACAGCAGCCTGGCAGTTGCGCGGACGACACGCACGGCGATGAAGGCGAGCAGCAAGGTCAGCACGATGCGGCGCAGCAAAGGCGGCCATTCGAACGCGAGGAACGAGCCGATGGCTGCCAGAGCAAATGTCAGCAAGGCAGCGACCTCGGACAGGGCCGCCTGTCCGGGGTCAACTGTTCGGTCAGAACCGCCAGGCGACAAAGCCCGGCGGACCAGCCACTCGGCGCCGAAGCCGACGACAGTCAGGACTGCCAGGATAAGGATCACCAGGCCGGGCCTGCCTGAATTCACGTCGCGCGACACGATGCCGGCGGCGTTAGCTGCCTCCTGCGGGATGCGGGGAATGGCATCGGTGAGCGCGACGAGACGTGCGCGAACGGCCAGCTCCCAGTTCGAGATCGCGTCGGCAGGCGATGCGGCAGACGGTTCCTCGGCGGCTGCCGGTACCTTTCCTTCGAGCCATACCTTAACCTCCGGATCGGACAGCAGGTCGAGGAACTGCCGTGCCTTTTCGGGCGGCACGCCGTCCGGAGGCTGCTGGGCCCAGGAAGCTCCAACGAGCACCCAAAAGAAAATCGGAACAATGGCCGACAGCAAAAGACCAATTCGAGTGGGCAGTGCATTGCTCATCGAGCGCTCCCGCAATTTTCGGTCGACAATGCGACCAGACGTTCCCGCAATCGAACGAAGCACGCCGGATCGAACGCGGAACCCCGCTACTTGACCAGCTCGAACTCACCCGGCCGCCAGCTCTTGTCGAACCAGGGTTCGAGTTCGAGCGACACGGAACTTATTAGCCATCAGCATCTAGGCGGCAGTAAACGCACCGCGCGATGCTGGCAGAGTTTCGCTCTGTACCGGTGCCGGTATCGACCGCAACAGCGCCTGCGCCACATGTCGCTCGCCCATCATCACGTCGC
This sequence comes from Mesorhizobium sp. Arg314, assembly GCF_053714275.1. Taxonomy (NCBI): domain Bacteria; kingdom Pseudomonadati; phylum Pseudomonadota; class Alphaproteobacteria; order Hyphomicrobiales; family Phyllobacteriaceae; genus Mesorhizobium; species Mesorhizobium sp. Arg314. The sequence goes on from NZ_JBSKBP010000022.1 coordinate 92,372, forward strand.
CCTCCGGCTATGCCGGTCGAAAATCGATGGAATGGATCAGCCTGACTTTTGTTCGGCCAGGCACTTGCGACCCGTTGCCATCGCCTTGAAGGTGCCCTTCAGATCGACGACAAAGGTACCCTGGGTTTGCGGAAACACGGTCATCTTGTATTTCTTCGCCACGTCGCGCTTGAAAGCTGGGTCATCCGTCAAAATGTAACCGCCCGAATACCCGCCTTTGAGTTGGCCGGTCGTTGTGGTCACCACGCCGCGGTAAAGATGACCGTCGATATCGACGAAGATGTCCTTGACTCCGTTCTTGAGGCCTATGTCCAGCTTCGTGAACACGCCTAGGTATCCGACCGACTGGTTTGCACCTACGCCCATTTGCACCGAACCCGGGCCAAACGAACTCACGATCAGGCAATCTCCGCGTGTCTTATTGGCGTAGACAGTCCAACCCTCGACGTCATCCCCGTATTTGACAAGCTTATCGCTGGCCTTGGGAAGAGGATTTTCTTGCGCGTAGACTGCCGTCGCAGATGAAAGCGCAACTGATGTTGCCACGATAAGTGCCGTAAAATCTCGCATGATGGTTATCCCTCAGATGTCAGATGTAAGAGTTGTTTTAGATCATGGCCTGGAAAGACCGCGGGAAGCGAGGGTGCTGTCAACGAATGCCAGCACCCCTATTGCAACCTTGGTTTTTCGGTCGAACGCGGAACCCCGCTACTTGACCACCTCGAGCTCACCCGGCCGCCAGGTCTTGTCGAACCAGGGTTCGAGCGGGCCATAAAGCCGAAGCAGCGTGTACCAACCCTTGCCGGGAACGGTTTGGATCCAGTTCGCTTCCTTCCCCGCCGGCGCGGTCGGGCCGAAATAGAGGTCGACCGAACCGTCGGAATTCTCGATGAGCTTGTCGCGCTTGTTGTTCTTGCTCGGGAAGGCCTGGCTCGTCTGAAGCTGCGAGCGCGTCTGCGGATCGTAGATCACCACGGACCAGAAGTCCTTGGCCGGCGCATTGGCGGGAATGCGGAGGCTGTAGGTCTTGGCGCCGTCCAGATAGTCGCCGTTCGCGTCGGTTGCGGCATAGGCGTACTGGGAGCCGGCACCGACCATTTTCTGCACCATGGCGGGCGTGTTGACCGTCGCCTGGTAGAAGTAGAGGGTCCTGGCGTCGAGATTACGGCCGCCCGCGCCGCCGTCCCGGAGCCATTGATAGCTGCCGCCCACGAAGGCAGTGCCCCAGGCACTGTTCGGATAGAGCTTGACGTCGTCGAGGCGCGGGCGGAACAACAACGCGCGGGAGGTTGCGTTGCCTATGGCGACCGCATCGATCAGCAGCTTCTTCATCCGCGCGTCCGGCGCGAAGGGCTTGCCCTTCTGGATGCCGATGGAGGCAAACAGGCCGAGCATTTCGGGGTCGAACATCGAGCTCGGCTCACGTTCGACGACCGTATGCAACTCCTCGAAGAACTCGAAGTCGTTGGCGTGGATGGTGTTCATGGGGACCCGCGATCCGTTGATGAACTCCATCTTCGGCGGGTTATCGCGCTTGCTGAGCGGATAGACCTTGAGCCCCTTCTTGAACGAAGCCACCGCCGCGTCGGTCTTTCCGTCCACCAGGAAACCGCGCAGGATCACCCAGTTCACGTAGCTGGTCGACTTTGAGACAAAATACTTCTGACCCTTGACTTTGGCCTCCATGCCGCCGACGGGCGGATTGAGATCACCCTTGTAGTCGGGAGGAAGGATCAGGTACTTGCCGCCCTTGCCGCGATCGAGCCCGGGAGCGCCCATGTCGGCCACGAAGCGGAAATAGGCGTCGTTAACGGTGCCGGGGCCGGAACCGGCCGGAACCTCGACGACTGTCGGTCCGTCCTTCTGGAGATCGAGCATCGCCATGCCATAGACGGTATCGGTGTTGCCGGTCAGGAACAGCGGCGCCGAGTCCATCAGCTGTTCGGTAATGATCGCCTTGTTGGAGGCATCGGCGCCCAGTTCCAGGGAACCGAGCCTCACGCCCTCAATCGAGGTTGCAGGAATGCCGTTGAGGAATGTCTCCACGCCGCGCATAATATCGAGATTGTCATAGAGTTTGCCGACCGTTGCGTCGTCCGGCATCCCGTCGAAGAAGTTCAGCGTTCCGATCGACGTCTCAACCTTGTCGGGCGTCATGATCTTCTCTGGAATCTTGTGATTGTAGCCCGGGGTGTTTCCCTCCTGAGCTAACGCGATATTCATCGCAAGCAAACTTGCGCCGACTAAAGCAAAAGATCGCATACCATATCGAAGCATCGTCGTCTATTCCCTCTAAAGATGTTGAATAATTCCTGGTAGACTCACACGCACCGAGAAGATGCACAAGGCATACTTCCAGTTGGCGTAAAGTAATCGCAGATTCCCTTCCATCATTCAGACAATGTAGTTCATCCAACTTTTCATCCGCAGCAGGATTCGCCGAACGACCGCGACCGACGCCATATGGGTGCTGTACACGGCGACCTGAGCTGTCGATCCGGCAGGCAGTTGGTAACCCGAAACATCGTCCGTTATTTCGATGCCGACGAGCGCGAGGCCCTGTGTCTGTCCGCGATCCTCAGGATTGAGAAGAGTGGGGCTTGCTTGCAGCTGCCCTTGCGAAACTGCATCCGCAACCCCGCTGACCTTGCCCTGAAATACCTTCCCGGGAATCGCATCGAACGCGATCTCGGCTTCCGAGCCCACGGTCAGACGTTGAACGACAGCCTGCGGGAAGGCTGCTGCAAAAACCCTGTCGCCCTCGTGAATAAAGATCAGCGCCGGTGCTGTTCCTGCCATCATGCCGGGGCGGAGGAAGAGCTGGGTTACGTAGCCGGCGGTTGGTGCTCTCACCACGGTTTGATCGAGGTCGTATTCGGCGTCGCGCAAGTCGGCCGTCAACCTGGCGACCGTGGTATTTACGCCGCCGATCTCCGACAAATAGGCCAATCGAGCGCGTTCCAGCGCCGCCTGACTCTCGGCCAGCGACTGGTTGGCTGCCTCGAGGTTATGAGACGCCGTATCGACAGTGGCCTGCGCAACCACCTTTTTTTCGAGAAGTTGTGTTTGGCGATCGAAGGCCTGCTGGGCCAGCTCGACCTGCGCCTCGGCTTTTGCAACACTGGCGGCAGCCTGGTCCTGCGCCGACTTCAGCTGCTTGACCCCTTGTTCCGCTTCCGCGACAGCAGCTTCCTTCTGTGCAACGACGAATTTGTAGGGTTCCGGATCGATCTTGAACAGGACGTCGCCCTTCTCAAGGGCAACGTTTGGTTCAACTGGAACCTCGACCACACGGCCTTTCACTTCGGGAATGATCGGCGTGGTGAAGAAATAGAGACGCGCTTCCGTCGTAAACGGGTGATTGTAGTTAACGATTGCAAGTAGCCCGCCGACGACCACCACGCCTCCAAGGCATGCGGTGGTCGCGGTCCATTTGTTGACCGGCAGACGCATGAATTTGAAGACGACAACGCAGATAGCCGCATAACCAAGCAGGAGAAGTGCACCCATGGCGTCTACTCCGCGACCTGCTCAAGCGCTGAATGCCGTCTGTCGAGCTGGGAGGTTTCGGCGGAATTTCCCGAAGCCGCAGCCGGTGAAAGTCCCCAGCCGCGATCCGGGTGGTAGAGGAACGCCCAGATCCATAGGAAAGGCCACAGCGCCCCCAAGGTAAGGAGGCTGACCCAGGTTGCAGCGCCGATCGCGTCCTGATGTGGGTGGTTGCGGGCCTTGGCGATCTCATAGGGGATTGCCCAGACAGCGACCGCGCCGTAGGCAACCAGCAAAAGCACGATGATCAAGGTAATGAGCGCGACGCTGTCGAGCATTGTTGTTTCCATCCGAAGCCGTCTTCAGTCCGCTTCCCGAAGTCGCCGCCCGGCTTCGTGCTTTTCGAGCAACGCCGCCAGCGGGAAAGAAAACCAAAGTCATGCAGCCACAGTGCATCACCCGCCTACGCTGGGGCATTGTGCTCTTGTTCGGAAGGTAACTAACTGTAGGCTACCCGCTAAAAATGCGGTCTGACCCGCTGCCGGTTCGTGGACACCGAGATGAGGTGTTTGACGGAACTGGAGGAATGCAGAGCCTGTCCTGCCGCGATGGAGAGCTTCCTTTCGTCACTCAAGGGCGAACAGCGCAAGGTCTACAGGACGAGGGATGACGCCAGGGCGGGCGCGTTCGATTACCTCGAGCGCTTCAACAATCCTCAGCGACGGCACTCGGTACGAGACTGTCTCAACCCGTCGAGTTCAAGGAGCGAGCGATGCTAGCTCGACTGCGCGGTTCAAAACCGGCGCAGGCCAGTCAATCAGGGATCACAAGACCTGCTTTTCTAAGCGAGCCGAGAAAGGTCTCGACATCTTGCGGGCGAGCCAAACGCATTGACACTTGCCCCCGCAGGTTTTTCACCAATCCTGGCAAGTTCTGTTGAAGCCAGACGATCTCTCGGCGGGCCTCTATCGCCTTTCCCGCTTCGCCGTATATGGCAGCGGCAACTAGATGAAATATCGGATGCGTTGGCAAAGCGGCTTTCTCCAGCCAAATGACCGCTTGCCTATAGTCGGCACCAAAATAGGAGCAAAGCGCCGAGTCCACTTCATAGTAAGCTGATTGTCCCGGATTCAATCGACGCGCCTCCGAAATCAATGGGCAACCTTCCTTCCAATTTCCCGAAACCGCGAGGCGCTCGCCGTACTCGCCCAAAAATTCGGTGTCACCGGGATTCACTTTCAAGCTTTCCTTGCCCAGCTCCAACGCCGCATCGATCTGCCCGTCGAAATAGAGAGCCAGCATTTTCGCCTGGCGCGCTCGCATATTCTGGGGATCGAGCGCCACGGCTCGCCTGGCGGCGTCGAGAGCATGTTCAAGCGAAGACGCCGGGGACACCCCATCGGCTGAAAATTCAGCCCGATAGTCATCGACATAGACCAATGCCAGGAGACCCCATGCCGTGGCGTAGCGGGGGAAGCGATCCACAGCTTGCTCAAGGCATGTACGCACAGTGGGACGGCGCTCCGTATCATATTCTAGCCGGTACGCGTAGAAAGAGAGCGTGCAGCTATACGCGGCCCACTCATCTGGGGCTTGGCTTGCGCGGGAATCCTGGTCCGCGTCCGCCTGGAAGATCGCGCCGTAAACCTGAGCCAAGCTTTGAGTTACGCTGCGCGCAATCTTCAACTGCGCATCCTGAAATGCCGACGCGGTTAATGGGCCGTCGTAACTATTTGCCCAAATTACGGTTCCACTGCCGTGATTGAGGAGCCGAGCCCGAAGCTTGAAAGCCTCTTGTGACAGCGTGACACTTCCCTCGATGACAAATCGTGGCGGCGCCAGTGAGGCATCGTCCGGCTTCGGGGCGGACACCATAACCTCTATGTCTCTGAACTTGGAAAGTTGCTCGACGATTTCCTGCTTCAATCCGCTTGCAACCGAGCCTGCGGCCTTAGTGCCGCCCGGATTGTCAAAGGTCTGCACGAGCACACGGGGCTTTTCCGGCTCGCCGTGTTTGGCGGAGCCCCACCACCAGGCCGATATAGATGCCACGATCGCCAGAAGCACCACGAGTACGGCTGTTAGCAGACGTGGCCGGGTTCTCCACAGGAGCGGGCGCTCTGTGACTGGCTGCGTGACAAGTGGGGCAGGGAGCGGCGCTAACTGGGTTTCCGCCCGGCGTGCGAAGGAAGGAACATATCCACCCTTGGGAATGGTTATGAGTACAGGATCCCCCTGTCCTGAGGTCAGGTAGTAGCGTTCCAGCGCCCGACGAAGATGGCCGGCCTCAATGCGGACGATCGGGTCCGTCTG